>CAYMTG010000014.1:0-2409 GCA_964393305.1 uncultured Ruminococcus sp. | reverse complement strand
CCTCGGATACTTCATCGACATCCTCCGAAAGCGGCACGGAGAGCACGACTTCTTCTGACTCGGCAGAATAACAAAGAGACAGGCTGCGCGCCTGTCTTTCTTTTAATGGGAACATTTAAAACCTCTTTTTTCAGTCTGCCGTTGACCCGCGCAGCGGGGAAAGGGCAGGCATCGGAACGATATTTTTAGGGTTTTTGGAGATACTCTAATGTTAAATTCAAGTAATATGGGAGATTTTGGAAAATGAACAAACTCAAAGTAAATATAATCAGCTTTCTCTTTACCTTTGGCGAACTTACCGAGAAGGATCTGCTCAAAAAACTTGAGCTGACAAAAAAAGGCGCAAAAAAACTTTCCGACGCGCTCGCCCAGATGAAAAAATTCGGTGACATCACAAACAAGAAGGGCGTCTGGAGGCTGAAAAACCCCGAGGAATTCTTTACCGCAGAGGTTTCGCGAGTTACTCCAAGGGCGGGATTTATTCGTGATACGAACGAGCTTGGCGAGGAATTTTTTGTGCGGGGACGCGATATGCGGGGTGCTATTCCCGGAGATACCGTTCTTGCGAGAATGACCGCAGAAGCGTTTGAGGGGCGCAGTCCCGAGGCAGAGGTGATCTCCGTTCTGCGGCAGAGCGACAGATTGCTCACAGGCGTTATCGTCTCCGAGAACAACAGGCTGATGGTTATGCCCGACGACCTTTGCAGCGAGCCGCTCTATATCTCAAAACCGGGCGACAAGCCGCTTGCCGTCGGGGACAAGGTTGCTTTCAGCATCAAGAAGCGCGGCGAGCGGCACTTCGACCACACCGTGGCTATTGAAGAAACCTTCGGAAACTCGCAGGTGGCTAAGACCTGTGCCGAGGCGTATATGCTGGTAAACGGACTGCACACCGAATTCCCCGAGGACGTGCTTCTTGAGGCTTCCAAGCTTGATCTTGACGAACCCGACGAGGACGAAATCTCCCGCCGTCTGGATCTGCGCGGCGAGCCTATCTTCACGATTGACGGCGCGGACACTAAGGATATAGACGACGCAATCTCCATAATAAAAACGGACAAGGGATACAAGCTGGGCGTGCATATCGCGGACGTTTCCCACTACGTAAAGAAAGGATCTCCCCTTGACAAGGAGGCTTTCACACGCGGCACCTCGATTTACTATGCGGATCAGGTTGTGCCTATGCTGCCAAAGGAGCTGTCGAACGGCATATGTTCGCTGAACCCGAATGTTGACCGTCTCGCGTTCTCCTGCCTGATGAATGTTTCCTCGGACGGAAAGCTGGAGAACTACAGGTTCGAGAAAACCGTTATCCGCAGCCGCGTCAAGGGCGTGTATGCCGAGGTGAACAAGATCCTCGACGGCACGGCATCCGATGAGATCAAGGAGAAGTATGCCCGCGTAATCGACAGGATCCCCGTTATGCTTGAGCTGGCGCAAATTCTCGAGAAAAATCGCGTAAACAGGGGAGCGCCCGAGATTGAAACGCTCGAAACCAAGATCGTTACCGACGAAAACGGAGTTTGCATTGACGTTAAACCCCGCGAGCGCGGAGTTGCCGAGGGGATCATCGAGGAGTTTATGCTTATCGCGAACAACGCGGCGGCAAATCTCGCAATGAAGGAGAAATTCCCGTTCGTATACAGAATTCACGAGGCGCCGCCTGCGGAAAAGCTGCTGACACTGGGCGACACGCTAACCGCGCTGGGCGTAAATCCCGAGGGGATTAACGAGAGATCCACCGCCGCTGACCTTGCAAAGGTGCTGCGCGACAGCAGGGACAGCGACAAGTATATCGTCATAAACCGTATTGTACTGCGGACTATGATGAAGGCGAAATATTCTCACGAGCCGCTTGGTCACTACGGACTGGTAATGCCTGAGTATTCGCACTTCACCTCCCCTATCCGCCGTTATGCCGATTTGTCCATTCACAGAATTCTTACCGACTATGTGTATGCGCTCAGCAACGAGAAGCTCATCAAGAAGTACAAGGAATTCGCCGAGGAGTCGGGGCGGCAGGCCAGCAACACCGAGCTTTCGGCTGTCCGCTGCGAGCGCGAGTGCGAGACTTTCTATATGGCGGAATATATGAGAGACCATATCGGGGAGGAGTTTGATGGCTTTATCTCGGGAGTTTCACCAAACGGCATTTTCGTGGAGCTGCCCAACACGGTCGAGGGCATGGTTTCCGTGAACGCAATGCCTGTCGGCGAGTACGAGGTACAGCACGGAGTTATACTCACCGGAGCCGCTAGCGGCGAGGTCTACACCGTCGGCGATCCCATAAAGGTAAAGCTCGCTTCCGTCAACGTAAACGGCGGCTTTATTGACTTTGTTCTTTGCGAGTAATTCACAGCCGCCTGTCCCCTGTCGGACAAGCGGTTTTGTTTCAAATGCCCAATTTTA
>CAYMTG010000013.1:0-21466 GCA_964393305.1 uncultured Ruminococcus sp. | reverse complement strand
CTCAGCGACCGTATCAGGCTAAAACCTTTAAGGTAACGGATACGATCACTATACCGATACCATACGGGCAAGGACAGCACGGTACGGCGTGGTTCATGACCGAAAAGGAAAAGGCTAAGTGCTACAGCCGCGTTGAGATTGACCGGACAGATCCGACAATACAAAAGCTGTTGGATATGGGCGCGAAGCGTTATAACGCCATTGAACACGGGAAGCGATATGACGCTAAGAAAGCGATTGACACATCGCCGCTTGACAAGGGCGGGATCGTGGTAGCGCGTGAACAGACCGTTTCCGGCGAGCGACTGCCGTGTATAGTAAAGGACGTGCATACGCTGACGATAGGCGGCACCGGGTGCGGCAAAACGCGCTGCCTTGTGCTGCAGTCTATCTGTACTCTGGCGATCGCGGGAGAGGGCATAGTGGTAAACGACCCGAAAGGCGAGCTGTACCATTACACACACGCCATGCTCGAAAGTCTGGGGTACAAGGTCTGCGTACTGGATTTCCAAAATTCGATCAAATCCGATCATTACAATCCTCTGCAGATCATAGTTGACGCGGTAAACGAGGAACGCATAGACGACGCGCAGGAATACGCGTGGGACTTGGTTACATTCATGGTTGAAAAGAACGAACACTCCGAGCCTATATGGTCAAACGGTGAAATGGCGGTCGTTGCGGCGGCAATTCTTTGTGTGGTATACGACAACAAGGAACACCCCGAATACCAGAACCTGACGAACGTCTATGAATTTATCGCGAATATGTGCAAGACCGTAAATAAGGTAATGCCTATTGACGCGTATATGCAGAAGCTGCCCTACGGACATCCCGCGAAATCGCTTATAGCCATTGCTAAGATCGCGCCGGACAAAATGGGCGGCTCATTTTATACCTCGGCACTGACTACGCTGCGGCTGTTTACAATGGATAAGGTATACGACATTACGCGTGAGTCCGATTTTTCGCTTGATGATTTCGGCAAAAAATCCAAGCAGGCGCTGTTTTTCATTCAGCCGGATCAGAAAACGACGTTTTATCCTATAGTAACGCTGATAGTGTCGCAGCAGTACGAACGGCTCGTCACATACGCCAAAGCTCACGGGAACAGGCTGCCGCACAGAGTGAATTATGTGCTGGACGAGTTCGGCAACTTTACGCCGATAGCGGATTTCAACGCGAAGCTGACGGTATCGCGCGGCTACGGGATACGCTGGAATTTGTTCATTCAGTCATTTGACCAGTTGGTGGACAAATACAGCAAGGAGATGTCGAGCATTATCAAGGGCAATTGCCAGTACTGGATATACCTTAACAGTCAGGACAACGAAACGAACAAGGAAATATCCGAGCGCATGGGCAGCTATACCACGTCAACCTATTCGTTAGGCGGTACGACGCAGAAATACTCCTCTCCGTCCTCATCTACGAATATTCAGTTGTCCGAAAGGAAGCTCCTGCTGCCGGAGGAGATCGGAGAATTTCAGCGACCGTATCAGCTTGTGTTATCGCCAAACTCTCCCGCCGTAATGAATTCGCCGGACATTTCAAAGTGGCTGTTCAACAAGATGTTGGGACTGGGAAATGAAACTCACAATGCAAAGCTTATAGAGCAGGACGAAAACAACCGTCCCGACCGCGGCGAAAAGCACATTGTGAAACAGATATGGACTCCTTGGGACGAGACGGCGCAGCAGGAACAAAAGCCGTCCGAACAGGGTTTACATAGAACACCATTTTTCAGAAAGGGGGGAATTGCGTGAAAAGGATCTTGAAAAGACTGATTGCCGCCGTAACGGCGCTTGCGACAGGCGCTGTTACAGCGGCAAGCGCTTTTGCGGATGGCAACATTGGAAGCTCGGTCGCGATTACGGGAACTCAAAATCTCATCAGCGACTTCACATCCGCGGCACTGGTTATCGCTCCCGTTGCGGGAGCCGCGTTCATAGTGTATTTTTGTATACGGCGCAGCGCTGCTGACGAAATGGATCAGAAAAAGTGGAACAACCGTATTGTTACGGCGGTCGTGTCAACGGTCGGCGCAGTAATTGCCGTGAGTCTCATCAATGTTGTCATCGGCTACTACACCACCGCTTAAGGAGGAAAGAGCATGAAGCACACATCGGGGCTGCCGCCCTGAAATAATTGCCATACCCCGCCAAACCGCACGAAAGAGCAAGGAGGTTATTATTATGAAGATATCATGCGAGCCTAAGAACATCAGACTGATGGAAAAGGGCAATACAATGGCGATGGCAAGCATTACGCTTGACGACGCGTTTGTCGTTAGCGGCTTGAAGGTAATGAACGGATCTAAAGGCTTGTTCGTGGATATGCCGTCGGCGAAAGGCAAAGACCAGAACGGCAACGTGAAATACTACGATACCGCGTTCCCGCTCAGCAAGGAGCTGCGCGGAGACATCAGCAAGACTGTACTCGACGCGTATCAGGGAAAACTGAACGAGCGACAGAACAGCAGCGCACAGAATAACGGCGAAACCCCGCAGCAGGCGGGTAACGCACAGGAAACCGAAGACGAGGATCTTGAGTATCCGTTTTGATTTTGGAGGTAACATAAATGAAGAAAATCGCAAACAAACTCACAATTAAGGCGCTTGCGGCTCGTGAAGCCGCAAAGGACAAGGCGTTCCGGCTTAAGGAAAAGCTGGCGGACAAGCGCGGCTCGGTATCCGAACACGCTATCGTCATCATCATCGGCGTTGTCCTCGGCGCACTGCTGCTCACGGGACTAATTGCCCTTATGAACAACGTAATTTTGCCGTCTACCGAGGACAAGGTCACGTCGATGTTCGGCATGGGATAATCGCGCCGTTTCCCTTTAATCATGAGCCGCAGGCGTTGCCTGCGGCTCAATTCGGGAAAGGAGGATAATCTTGACATTTATTATAATCACTCTGGTAGTGGCTATTCTAGGCGGAATTGTTTCGGTATTCGCGAACGAGACAATGCTTGACGGATTGTATTTGATAGTATTCGACTGCGGATCTTTTTTCACCGATGCGACCGGGATAAACTTCTTTTCGGCGCTGCTGCCCGTGACATACGGAGTGGGCATGAGCCTTATCATACTGAAATTCCTTAAGAAAATGTTTGACGTATACGTGCTGTGGACGGACGGTGACCCGGACGCTGACCCGATGCTGCTGATGATGAACTTTGTACGCGCCATCGGAACGGCGCTCATATTTCAGTGGGTATACGGGCTGTTTGTAGACATCTGCAAGGAATTGACCGAAACGATACTCGGTACGATAAGCAGCAGCTCAAACTTTACGCAGGAATGGATAACCGGGTTGGCAACCCTCGGCATAGTACCCGTTCTGGCGGGTCTGGTGTTCATGATCTGCTACCTTATACTGCTGTTTTCTTTTATTTCGCGCGGAATAGAAATGATGGTAATGCAGATAGGCGTACCGCTTGCCTGCGTGGGACTGTTGGACAATGACAAGGGGATTTTCAAGGCGTACATCAACCAGTTTGTAAAAGCCTTTATAACGACGATAGTACAGATAATGCTGTGCAAGATCGGACTAACGCTCATGCTCGGCGCTACCGCTGCGACATTCGGCACTATCATAGGCGGAATAGGCTGCATGATAGCGGCAATATCCATTCCAAAGGTCCTGCGGGAATTTCTTGTGCCGACGAGCGAGGGAAAAATCGGAAATACCGTATTCCAGACGGTTCACACCGTGTCGTTAGTAAAGTCGGCGCTAAAGTAGGTGACATATGGAAACGTTAGACGCTCTCAGCAATGCTATGCAGGGGCTTATACTGGCGGGGCTTGCTATGCGGATAGTCTACTGCTGCGTGAAGCTTCAGCATGAGGAGGAAGAACAGGCGCGCTACAAAAAGCGCATACGAAACTGCGTTATCGCCGCCGTAATTACAGAACTTGTATACGTGATCAAGAACCTGCTTGTAAGCTATCTCGGCAGCGGATATTAGGAGGAGCTATGGACGAAAAATTGTATATACCTTACGGACTTTCGACGGAGCAGGAACTGTTTTCCGGCTTTGGAAAAAGGGAGCTTAAGCAGTGCGCGGTCGGGATGGCGGCGTTCGGGATAATCGCTATGCTGCTGTATATTATTACCTCGCAGGCAGCGGCGGTGATTTTCACATTGATGTTTGGCGCAGCGGGCAGCATAATGATGTGCCGCAAGGATCAGAACACAAAGCTGTCCGTCATAGGACAGGTTTCAAACATGATACGGTTCGCGAAAAGTCAGAAACGGTACAGATACGTGTACAGATCGTCATGGCTCTGACCGTATTTGTCGTGCTTGCGATATATCTCGCGCACGTTTCCCGCGTTGATATCGAGCGCCGGGAGATAAGCAACGCTGCGCCGATCATAATCATCATGTCAAGTCCGTTTCTTACGGAATTGTTTTTTGCGGACAGGGTGATCGGATTTCTGGCGGTGCTTGTGCCAACGCTTATAATAAGCCTGCAAACAGGTTGGCTTGGAATGGGCGATGTTAAGCTCCTGTCCGCTGTCGGCTTTACTCTCGGCGCTGTTCCCACATATATTATAACGCTGCTGGCATTATCGGCGGCGCTTGCCGCGGGAAAGATCCGAAAAAATCACGATAAGGAAATACCCCTCGCCCCCTACATCTGCACAGCGGCGGGAGCGGTATACATACTGGAGGTCATAATTCATGCTTAAGAACAGAACACTTATCGGCATTGTGCTGATAATAATTTCGATCGGCTTATGCTTCGGCATAAGCCCGCTTTTCAACGTGCTGCTTGCGCAGAAAACAACGATCATACGTCTCGCAAGCGACATACCGCAGGGAGCGCGGATAACCCCGCAAATGCTTGAGGCGGTCGAAGTGGGAACGCTTAATCTTCCCTCCGAAACGCTCACAGACCCCGCGCAGATCGTCGGAAAGTACACGGTAACGGCTATGTTCAAGGGCGATACGTTTACAGCCGCGAAGCTCTCCGATACCATAGACACCTCGGACAGCCTTTTACGGCAGCTGAAGCCGGGTGAAACGGCAATGTCGGTAACGATACGCTCTCTCGCGAACGGTCTTTCCGGCAAATTACAGCAGGGCGATATAATACAGATCGTGTCCGTTGACGAGGACGACGAAGCGCGGATATATGAGGAGCTGCAGTATGTTGAGGTGCTTGCGACTACCGCAGACAACGGCTCGGACGATACCTACAACGGCGATGAGGTAAACGCCGATACGTCGGACGATGAGGAACAGTCCGTATACGCAACGGTTACAATAATTCTGCAGGACAGAGCGCAGGCACTCCGGCTCGCGGAATGTGAGAACACCTCACTTCACGCCGTGTTTGTGTGCCGAGGGGACGAGGATCTGAAGCAGGAGTATCTGGCGGCGCAGCTGAGCGTACTCACGGGAGAGATCGGGCCGTCGGAAAGCGCGGAAATACATCTCAATGAAGAATACGAAGGGAGCGAAGAAAATGGGTAAGAAGATAATCGCCGTATACGGCAGCGGCGGCAGCTACAAAACCACCACGGCAATAGCTCTCGCGCACTATATTTCAAAGGCAGACCCGAAAGCGAACATAATCCTTGTGGGAACGGACGCAACAAAGCCGATCCTGCCGCTTATAGCGCCGCACGAAAAGAAATTCAAGGGTTCTATAGGAAACTGCTTGTCGGCGGTCAGCTTCGAACAGGACATTCTTTTCAAAAATATGTACATGGCGACCGACAAAATAGGCGTTCTCGGCTACAATATCCGCGAAAACGCCAACTCCTACCCTATTGTGTCCAACGACCGCATAGACGATGTGTACACGGTGCTGCGGCAGTCCGCTGATTATACCATCGTTGACTGTACCTCGGATATAATCTCGGCGCGGCTTACGTCACAGGCGATAATAAAAGCGGATCATACGATCGAGCTTATTACCGCCGATTTGAATGGCGTGGTATTCGACAGCTCTCAGGAGCCGGTGCTGCAGTCGGAGCAGTACCGCTACCGCAGTTTTCTGCGTCTTGTTTCTTTGGATAACCGTTTCTCCCAGGACGTGAACGCCGTCAAGGCGGCGCTCGGAGCAATATCGGGAGAAATGCCCTGCTGCTCCAAAGCCGCCGAAGCTTTCAATCAGGGGACTTTGTTAAGCGGCGGCGTTTCCGACAGAGTTTACAACAACGTGCTGAAGTCAATTTACAAACTGATAGAGGAGGAATAATATGGCATTTCTAAAAAAGAAGAACAGCGATACCGAAGCCGTAAACGAACAGTCTGAACAGTCCGAGAAGACCGAACATACCGAGTCCAAAAAGCCTGCGGGAAAGCTCAAGCACAGCAAAAAGGAAAAGGGCGTAATAGAAAAGGCTGCCGACGCTAAAAACGTCAAAGAGGTCGAGCGCGAGTTTTTGTCCTTTGAGAACCTGCTCGAAAAAGTACAGAGCTATATGTCGACCAAGTACGCGGTGGAGCTTTACGACGCGGAGCAGCGGGCGGCGATGAAAAAGCTCATTGAGCAATTCATGAAGGACAACAACTATTACGTGCCGCATATGACGCTGTCCGAAGCAAGCGAGCGATTGTACGTTGAAATGGCGGAGTACTCGTTTCTCACAAAGTGGCTGAAGCGTACGGACATAGAAGAAATCAACATCAACGCGTGGAACGACGTGCAGATCATACCCGCGCGCGGCAAGCCTTTCAAAAGCGAGGAACATTTCAAGTCTCCCACTCACGCGGTCGATGTGGTAAAGCGCCTGCTCCACAACAACAAGATAACCTTTGACGCTTCAAAACCTATTGTTACGGGCTTTCTCGGCACGAATATCCGTATTACGGCAACGCATACCGTGATAGTCGGGGAAAAAACCGGAGTAGCCGCGTCGATACGTATTGTAAACCCCGCCAAAATAACAAGCAGTCAGTTTATCGGCAGCGGGACGTGCAGCGAGGAAATGTATAATTTCCTTGTGGACTGCTTCATTCATGGCATTTCACAGGTGTTCGCAGGAGAAACAGGCTCGGGCAAAACCACCTTTATGGCGGACATCATGTCGCATTTCCCCGCCGAAAAGCGCCTTATTACCATTGAGGAAAAGGTGCGCGAGTTCAACCTTATTAAGACGGATAATGAGGGAAACGTGCTGAATAACGTGGTTCATCTGGTGACGCGCGAAACGGACGATCCCTCAAAGGACGTTACCATGCAGAAGCTGCTTACCGCCTGCCTTACCATGCACCCGAACGCGCTTTGCGTAGCCGAGATGAAATCCAACGAGGCGTGGGAGGCGCAGGAGGCGGCGAGAACGGGACATACGGTGCTTACGACCACACACGCGTCATCAACCCACGGCATATATTCGCGTCTTGCTACTCTTTGCCTGCAGAAATACGCGGAGGTTCCCTATGATATAATCATATCGCTTGTTGCCGAAGCCTTCCCGCTTGGCATTTACATGAAACAGCTTGAGGACGGCTCCCGCCGCCTGATGGAAATAGCGGAGTGCGAGCTGACGGGACACGGCGAATACAAGACGCGCACTATCTATCGTTACGATATTATTTCCGAAGAAAAAGGCGAAAACGGAAATGTCGTGATACAAGGACGCTTTGTCAAAGCAAACCCGCCGTCGGACGCGCTGCTGAAACGGCTGCGAGAAAACGGAGTTTCCGCCGAACGGCTGAGAATATACGGGAGGTAACTTTAATGAGAATATTTTATTTTGTCGCCGCCGTTCTGTCATCGGCGGCAATAGTTATTCTGCTCGGACTTACTCCCGAAAGAATAAGCGCGGACATTATGTCGTTTATGCACCGTGACAGAAGCCTGAAATACAAGGTTGACCTCGCGCAGGGCAAGGTGCGCAAATCCCGTATGCAAAAACTGCTCGACAACATCGTACACGCGCTTACAGCAACGCATTCGGAAAGCAAATTCGCGCTTCTTATAACGGCGGCGGTCATAGGAATATGCGGCGGATTTCTTATCGGCGCGCTTACCTCCAATATCCTTATCGCGGTCATAGCGACAGCGGTCGGCTGCGCAGCGCCTTACATCTACGTCAAGCTGCTGCTCACGAACTATAAGAAGCGCATTTCGGAGGAGCTGGAAACGGCTCTTTCAATAATTACCACAAACTACATCTCAAACGGCGATATTATCTACGCGGTCGAGCAGTCCATCGAACATATTAACCCGCCCGTACAGTACGCATTCAAGAAATTCCTCGGTATGTCCAAGCTCGTAAGCTCCAACGTCAAAATGGCGATAGAACAGCTTAAGGACGAGATCGACAACGAGATATTTCGCGAGTGGTGCGATACGCTCATCGAGTGTCAGGACAACAGTACGCAGAAGATGTCCCTGCAGCCTTTGGCGGCAAGGCTTTCGGATATCCGTATCGTAAACGCCGAGCTTAAAAATATGCTCATGCAGCCGCGTAAGGAATGCTTTACAATGATAGGTCTTGTCCTTGCGAATTATCCGCTTATATTTTTCCTCAACGCGGATTGGTTCTCCGTTCTGACCGATACGCTCTTAGGGCAGATAGTAAACTGCATTGTGGCAATAACGGTCATAATAGTGGTCGCTCTCACATACAAGTACACTCAGCCTATTGAGTACAAGCGATAAGGGGTGAAATGATGAGCATTTACGATATTCTGCTGAAGATAATGATATTTGCCGTCATCGCTTTTGCTTATGGCGGCATTTTTTGCTTTCTTCTCGTCCTTTTCAAAATACCGTCAAGCAAGACCACAAGGGCGATAAGGTCGATCGGCTCGCGCGGTCATCCGACGCCCGTGGGATATGTTCAGACCTACAACAACATTTCACTTTTTGTGTCAAAGATCCTGCCCATGAGCGATTACAGACGGCAGACAATGGCGGCTAATCTGAAGATAGCTCATATATCTTTGCCGCCGGAGCTGTATGAAGCCCGCGCGCTGGTTAAGGCTGCCGGATACGCGCTGCTTGCGCTGCCCATGTACGGCGCTGCGGCGCTTGTTACAATGAATATGACGGACGGCTTTGCGAGGATAATCCCTCCCGCCCTTGCTATCGTCATGGTCGTTCTCGGCATATTGCAGTATACAAACTCCCGCGAGAAAATCTCGGAGGCTATCAAGGAAAAACGTGAGCAGATCGACATGGATCTTCCGAGGTTCGTTTACGCCATTTCGCAGGAGATACAGATGGATCACAATGTCCTGTCAATACTTGAAAAGCACAAGAACAACTTTTCGGAGTATTTCCGCGAGGAACTGGAAATAACCATCGCGGATATGCGCTCGTCCAACTGGGAGGCGGCTCTTACGCGATTTGAGGGACGGATAGGCAGCACGCACCTTTCCGAGGTTACGCGCGGACTTATAGAAATGGTTCGCGGCAGCGATACCCATGTTTACTGGGAAAACCTAACGATACGTTTTTCGGAATATCAGAAGCAGCAGCTCCGCAACATCGCCCTTAAGATACCGCCGAAAGTAAACCGAATGTCAATGGTTCTGCTGTTCGTCATGCTGCTGCTCTATGTTGTCGTTCTCGGAACTACGATGTTTGACAACTTCGGCGTTCTGTTCGGATAGGAGGCGAGAATATTGAAAAAATACATCGGACGGCTCTTGTCAAAGCGCGGTAATTCCTACGTCGGCGTTACCGTATTCGTCATGGTAATGATGATGGTGCTTGTTTTTATCATGAATGTCGCGCCCGTTTTCCTGCTAAAGATGAAAATGGACACCTACGCGCAGGAACTGTGCCGCGAAGCCGAGATATCCGGGCGGATAGGCAGCGAGGTCAACAACCGTCTGGCGCGGCTGAACGAAAGCACGGGGCTTTCTCCGAATGTTGAATGGTCAACGTCGGGGAAAGTACAGATCGGCAGCACCTTCACCGTGACCGTTTCGGCACAGACGGACTTTTCTTTTTTCATTTTTTCGGGTAATCCGATAACCATTTCCTCAAAAGCCGAGGGAACGTCGGAGGTGTTCTGGAAATGACGCGCTTGAAATTACTGAAAAGCAAAAAGGGTTTTTCCTATGTAATGACTGCCGTTTGCCTTATCGCGGTACTGCTTATAGGCGTGGGAATAGTCGAGGTAATACGTATCAACATAGCGGCAAGCATGATCCGCGACAAATTTGAGGACGCTATTATCGCGACATCGGTGTCTAATTACGCGCAGATGTATCAGGACGTGCGCGAGGGACAGGCGGCAACCTACAGCTACAACGGCTCACGCTGGATAGAGTGCAGCAAGACAACGCGTTCTCAGATATCCGACTACATGACCGACGCCATGAACCGAGGCGAGATAGCTCAATGCACCATAAAATCAATAGATTTTACCGTAACCCCCGCCGAGCTTGCGCCCTATGACACAAACACTGCGGATAAGTTTTCGGTAGAAGGAACTTTGAAAGTGGAAATTCCCTACGATTTCGCTTGGGGCAATTTGACGCCGATGGAATTTACGCTGAAAGTAAAATCGATATGGCGCGCAAAATTCTGAATAAAGAAAAAGCGCGGAGGTGCGGCATCATGTCGCACCTTTGAGAAACGGAGGTAAAAATGCAGATAGCAATAGCGGTAATAGTTTTGTTGATATGCGCGGGATTTATGGTCTGGTTCAAAAGGAGCGAGGATCAAAAGCGGAAAAAGCGGGACAGCGACGAGGAGCGCGAAGCCGCCGCCAAAGCCACCGCGCAGGATTTTATCAACGCGAAAGACTTAGGCGAAAGCTGCCTTTACACTCTTGACAATAATGTTTTCGCGTTTGTGAAAATAGAGGGGCTTTGCCTTGAGCTTTTCAGCCGACAGGATCAGAAAACCCTTTGCCGCACGATAGCGACCCGGCTTTCAAGCGTTCGATATCCGTACAAATATATCGCGGTATCGCGCCCCGTAGATATATCCAAATCCCTGCAGGAGTACGAGGAACTGTACGAAATCGCCGAGGAAGGCGGCAGAAAAACGCTGCTGCGAAATGAGATGAAGGAGCTTGCGGATATGGTAATGTCCGGCGAAACGCTTGAGCGCCAGCACTATATCGCGGTGTGGGGGAGCGTCAACAAGGTATCGGAAAAGGATATCGTCAAGAGAGCCGAGGAAATAGCCGCAATATTCAAGGACAACGGCATACAGACCATACACGCCGAGGTGGTTGACCGCAAGGGCATTGTCCGCTTGTGCAATCTTGTGAACATACCCGCCTACGTGCATATAGAAAGCACGGATATTGACGAAACCATGTCTGTGCTTGTCGGGAATTAAGGAGGAATACGCTATGGATTTTTTCACCAAAGAAACCGCGCACCACAAGATTTACGTTGATTTCATATGCAGACTTTCAAACGGTGAATACAACGCGGGTGAACGTCTGCCGAGCTGTCAGCGCATTGCGGACGAGTACAGAGTATCGAAAGGAACGGTAGTCAAGGCGTATAAGCTGCTTGCGGACAGAGGTTTTGTACGCTGCGACCATCGGGGTACGTATGCTGCGGATCTCAGTAACGTATCCCCGCACACAAGTCTGGCGGAACTGCTGACCGATACGATAGAACACGCGAGGAAAAGCGGGATCACCAAACGGAATATTACGGACGCGCTCGAACTGCTGATGGAAAAATATTGCTGAAAGGAAAATGAAACATGGCAAAAAAGCAGGATGTACAGGTGCGGGTAAATCCCGCTCTGCAGGCGAATATTACTCCGATAGGGCTTGAATTTGAACGCAATCAGCTTATGCTCGGCGAGAATTACTGCCGGATATACTCGATCATACGCTATCCGTCCGAGTGCGATTACGGCTGGCTTGCAAAGCTTACAAACATACCCGGGACGATCGTATCAATCAACTACACGCCCCTTGACAATGGTACTCTGATGAGTACGATGTCCAAAAACATAACGCTCAACCGCGGGCAGGAGCTTGCGGCAAAAGATCCGTTGGAGCGTCAGCGCAGCAAAAAGGCGGCGGACGACGCGGAGAAGATAATGCGGCAGATGGATCAGCTCGGCGAGGTCATAGGCGCGTGGAACACCGTAATAATGGTGCTGTCGCGCGACAAGAACGACTTCCACGACCGCTGCACCCGTGTTGAAAGCATTGCCAACACTCTCGGCTGCAAGGTGAGGATACTCTCCGATCTGCAAAAGGAAGGCTATCAGCAGCTTTCCCCCACCTATACGCAAAATAAGCAGATATCCGAGATAGCCGACCGGCCGTTTCCCGTCAGCACATTTGTGGGCGGCTTTCCGTTCGCCTCCGGCAGCTTTAACGACGGCAACGGTTATTATCTCGGCAAGGACAGCGACGGCGGCATTATCATGCTTGACTTATGGAAACGCGACGAAAAGCGCACCAACAGCAATATTACAGTCGTAGGAACGTCGGGTACGGGCAAATCGACGGCTATCAAGCATATTATCTCATCGGAATACGCGCGCGGCACAAAGATAATTATTATCGACCCTGAGGGCGAGTATAAGGACTTGTGCCGAAATCCGCTTATAAACGGCGACTGGATAGATGTCGCGGGAGGCAGCGGCGGGCTTATAAACCCGCTCCAGATACGTCCGGCAGCCGCAGAGGACGAGGACGCGGACGATACAAAAAAAGACCTCACGATACATCTGAAGACCCTTGAAACCTTTTTTCAGTTGTATATCCCCTCTATGGACGACCGATTAAGGGCGCTGCTCAACAAATCCCTTGTGGAACTGTACGCAAAATTCGGGATAACATGGGGCACCGACGCCGCAAAATTTCGCAACAGCGATTATCCTGTCATGAGCGATCTGTACGACCTTATCGCCGAAAGAGCGCGGGACAACAGCCGCAGCGCCGAGTATTACGAAACGCTCCTTACTTACCTTGAGAGCGCGGTAAACGGTGCGGATCACGGAATGTGGAACGGTCACACGACGATCAATCCGAGAACAGGATTTGTCGTTCTTGACACAAAATCGCTTGTACAGATGAGCGGTACCGTTCTCGCGGCGCAGTATTTCAACGTGCTGTCGTGGTGTTGGGAGCAAATAACGCGCGACCGCACCGAGCGTATTATGCTTGTCGCTGACGAGTGCTGGACGATGATAGACCCGCGCGTACCACAGGCGCTTGAGTTTATGCGAAACGCAGAAAAACGCGTGAGGAAATACGAGGGCAGTATTGTAGTGGGAACGCAGAGTATCAACGACTTTCTCGACCCGTCCATCAAGCTGTGCGGACAGGCGGTTCTCGATCTCCCAACCTACAAGCTGCTGTTCGGCGTAGACGGTCAGTCCCTAATAGAAACTAAGGAAATATTTAATCTGAACGACGCGCAGTACGACCTTATCGCCTCAAAACAGCGCGGCGTAGCGCTCATGAAAATAGGCGCGCAGGCGGTCAAGGTACGCTTTGCTCTCTCAGAGGAAAGGCTCGCGATGTTCGGCAAGGGCGGTGGAAGATAAGATTTGACAAGTCAAAAAATTATGGTATAATGGGGGCAATCTGATGATCCAATGGATCGGCGTGGTTTACTTTGAAACTGTATACATTCTAAGCCTGATGGGGGTGCTGAAAACGGATAATATTGTGTATGCCGTAATTATAGCGGGCGGAGGCGTTGCTGCCGCGATAATAGGCGTAATTGCTTCTATTTGTTCCGCAAATAAGCATTACAAAGAAATTGATAAGCCCCTCGGATTTGACAAGGGCGACCAATCGTTAGCCAAAAAACTGGGCGTCGGAGAAAAGTCCATTACTTCACAATTGGGCGTCGGGGAAAAGTCAATTACCTCACAGCTAGGTGTCGGGGAAAATGACAAGTCGCTTACACTGCAGCACAAGGAAATGACAAAAGCCATTGAAAGACAAACAGGTGTTGCCGACGGTGTAAAGTCTCTTACGGAACAGCACGAGGATATTTACACAAAAGTTTCGGACATAGCGGGTATACTTCACGACAATCAACTGCGGCGCGAAGCGGCGGACACGTCAAAAATCAGTCTTGTCAATACAATGGCTGCGTTTCAGCAATCTTACATCGAAATGGTGAACAGAAACGCTGAATTGACCGCCGAGAACGTGAAATTGAAAGAGCAGCTGTCACAATACCTTCGGCAATCCGATGTATCCGAAAATACTCCTGACGAGCAGGACAACGAAAAAGAAGAATTTGACCGCTGAATGGGGTCTGTCCACAAAAAACAAAGCGCACATTAGCAATGTGCGCTTTTTTACATCATAAGGAGGAATTGGAATGGCTGTAAATCCAAAACTAATACAAATCGCGGCACAGGCTCTCACAAACGAGAAAGTCCGCAATTTTGTCTTGTATGCTGTTTTTATTATCTTCGGCTTGATAATGATGATAGCGGTCACGTTTTCGGGGCTGATAAGCGGACTGCTGGATATAGCGCAGACCGCCGACCTCAAAAGTCACTGGCAGTATATACGCGGCTGTCTGAGCGACGTTCTTTCGGGCATGGAGGGAGAAATTAACGATGAGGTGAAAGCGGAGGTTTACGACTTCATGCCGGATTTCTCCGTTAATCTCTCCAAAGCCACGATAAACAGCAGCTTTGACGGAAACAGCCTTATTCTCTACGACAGCGAGGAAATGGATATTGCTGAAAAAGAAATGAAGCAATACGCCGAGGAACTGCGGAAAATAAATTCCGCCGACGAGCTTGACGAGTATCTTCTGGACTACGAGGACGCGGATCTCTCCTTTTCGGATATTTCCTTGATACAATTCAGCGATGACAGCGGCATTGACCGAATTAACGAATACGCCGACGGAGTAAGGACTTTTCTTTACAACCGCGCAATGGAGCAAATGCCGCAATACGAATATCTGTTCGAGGAAACGACCGACGAGGACGGCAGACCATGTACAAAGCAGACATTGAACGTCGTATCTCCGAACGGAGATGTTCAGACAGTAGAATATATAAATATTGGCGGCGGAACGATTTATCTGCCGCATTTTCTTGCTATGTATAACGTCCGGCAGACGCGGGAATTTCTGATAGCTATTGAAAGCGGTGAAGCCGAGGATATTGACAAGCAGATCGAGGAGGCGGTCGGAAATATTCCCGAAACCGCGGAGGAAGCCGAGAAATATATGCAGAGCGCTTGGGAAGGCATTACGGACGGCAAGGGTGCGATAAACCTCAATGTCTTTGAGGTATCCAATCTTTCCTC
The DNA here is from genome assembly GCA_964393305.1 of uncultured Ruminococcus sp. Lineage (GTDB taxonomy): Bacteria > Bacillota > Clostridia > Oscillospirales > Ruminococcaceae > CAG-115. The sequence continues at coordinate 6,273 of CAYMTG010000013.1, read as the reverse complement.
GCTGCTTGAAAACTCCACCGCAAACGGCGATATGTCGATAACCACCGAACGCACGGACAACAAGCTGACGATAACTCTTGAGGTACCCGCGGAGGATATGTGGGAGGAAATATTCGAGATAGACGAAAGTCTGACCGACTATGTGGATCAGGCGCAGCAGGTCATAGAGCTTGCGCTGCAGGACGCGGAGATACCCGAGGAGGAATGGACGCTGTCTCTTGACGCGGCTGTTCAGGCGGCTTTGTTTGTGTATTTTGAGGGCTTTTTCGAGCTGCCTGTTGACAGCTCCGATTTAGCGCCCGGCACTAACGGGATCATGTCGCAGTGCGGCGATGTGTCAACAATCCACCGATACAAATACGGCTCAATGGATTACGGAGTACCCGAAAAAGGCATTACTCTGGCACTTGCCGATGGGAATACCCCCATATACGCTAATCTCTTGAACTGTGGAAACTGCATTAACGATGCGATTATATACGACGTGTGGGACATGGAGGACGGCGGACACTACGTTGAAACGGAAAAGGAAAGCCGCGTTTTCAATTACAGCGCGGTCACAATTGCCTATATCATTGATACCGATACATTTGAGGAGGATTACGGATTTCCGTTTCCCTCAATAGACGGTGTGTCTAACACGGGAGTAATTACGCTGTTCCTTGAGTTTACCTGTCTTGACAGCGTTAATGTGAGCGAGCTTGACATAGGCAGATCCATTTATGACATATCCGGCGGGGATATTCTTGTGGGGTATTCCCACAGCGGAGAGTACAGCGATGAGCGCGACAGCGGTACATGGCGGCATGATCTTGACCGCAGCGATTATTTCCCGCACGTTGGGATAAAGACCTATTTCATGAGCGGGGAGGTAAGTGTCGAGCCGCCGGACGGGGTGCATACATACGGCGGACCGAGCGCTAAAGAAATAGGTGTTCCGTCCAATCCCAGACTTTGGTTCAAGGGGTTCAGAACGGACATGAGTGACGAGCTGCTTGCTACGCTGGCTGCGGCTGAACCGTGATAATATTCTTTTGGGTGCGGCATCATGCCGCACCTTTTATTTTGAAAGGAGCATTTTTGTGACACGATTATTTGTAGATATGGACGGAACGCTTGCGCGTTTCCATGATGAGGTGCAATATCTCGAACGAATGTTTGAAAAAGGCTTTTTCCTCGGCTTAAAGCCGTTTGAGGAAGCGGTAAGGGCTGTAAACGATCTTGCGGAAAACGATGAATATGAGGTGTTTGTTTTGTCAGCCGCTATTGACGGAGAGCCGCCGTACTGCCGCGATGAAAAGCATCGGTGGCTTGACGAGCATTGCCCCGGTATCGACCGCGAGCATCGTATCTTTACGAAAACGGGAGTACCTAAATCCGAATATATTCCCGGCGGCATTTCAGAAACCGACATTCTCTGGGACGATTACAACAAAAATCTTGAGGAATGGGAACAGTCGGGCGGTACAGCGGTAAAATGCAAAAACAATATAAATCACAAGGGGCTTATCGGTCCGCTGTGGCAGGGGGAGCTTGTAAGCAACGCCATTCCCGCAGCGGAGATCGAGGATCGGCTTTCGGATATTATCCGGGAAACGGATAATTCCGAGGACTGGGAAATGTGATTATTTTGAAAGGACTGAACTTTATGACGCACGCAATACTTTTTGCCCGTAAGGAAAACGCGGGAATACTTGACAAAACCGTTTCGGAACTGAATATTCAGCTAAGAAAAATTATCATGGACGAGTTTTCGCTTTCGACATTTCTCAAAAGCGAACTGAAATCGTATATGTTCCACAATCCTTTTGTTTTTGATGTTTCCTGCTGCGAGGAACAGGGGGACGATTTCATTTCCTACATGGAGGGAATAACCTACCAGAAGGACGACGCGAAAATCGTTATCTACGCCGGGAACAACTATGCGGGAGATGATTTTCTGGACAAGCTCATACACCGCGGCTTTACCAATATCGTGGCAAATTACAATGACGTTGATGAAAAAGAAAACCTTAAGCTGATGACGGAGGACTTGAAAGAGTGCCTGCAGGAGGGCGGCTTGCCCAAACAGAAATGGCGGCGCTATGACAAGTCCTTTGACGCGTTCGCCGAGGCGCGCGAGCTGGCTGCCGCCGCCGAAAAGGAAAAGGCTAAACCCGTGTATTCCGACGCGAAAATAAGCATTGCGGTAGTCGGCGCGCAGAGCAGAATTGGTACAACGTCCTTTGCTGTACGGCTTGCGGAGTATTTCAAAGAACGCAGCGCCGTGCCTGTTGTTGTCAGCGTTCAGCAAAAGGGTCAGGATCAGATCGATATGATTTCGGAGATGTTCAAGGGGCGCACGGAAAACGGAATTTGCACCGTGAAGGGCATTGATTTCTGCGTACCGTCAAGCGAAACCGACAAGCAGTATAACGCGGAAATATATGATTTCGGCAGCACCGATACCGCAAAGATTGATTTCAGCGATTTCGACAAAATCTATCTTGTAGGCGGCACATCATGGAACGAGCTGCCTATGGTTTACACGGCGCAGCTCCCGCTAAACAAGGTCAATTATACGGTGGCACTGAATTTTTCCGACAGCGGGGATATCGAAAAGTACAAGGAAATATTATCCCCTAACCTCAACGAGGTTATGTGTGTGCCGTTTGACCCCGATCCTTTTTCCGTGAGGGTTTTTGAGGATATTTTCGACGAGACGTTCAAGGATTTCCGCGACAAGGAAGATGTCGAGGAACAAACGGAGGAAAGACTGTGAAAGTACTCAGCTTATTTGACGGCATATCCTGCGGAATGGTTGCATTGGAACGCGCGGGAATACCTGTTGATGATTACGCGGCGTTTGAGATTGACAAATATGCAATACAAGTTTCCAAGAAAAACTATCCGCAAATTAAGCAATATGGAAACGTTTTTGACGGAGATTTCACGCAATTCAAGGGTTGTGATTTGCTTATAGGCGGTTCGCCATGCACCTATTGGAGCATCGCGAAATCGGGACGTGAAACAACTCCCGACGGAACAGGCGGCAAACTGTTTTTGCAATATGTCAGGGCACTGGAAGAAAGTAAATGCAGATATTTTCTTTACGAAAACAATTACAGTATTCACAAAAACATCAAGCGTTTTATCTCCGAAAAATTGGGTGTACAGCCAATTATGATAAACTCCGCATTGGTATCGGCGCAGCAGAGAAAACGCTGTTACTGGACGAATATCCCGAATGTTACTCAACCGAAAGATAAAGGTATTTTGCTGAAAGATATTATCATCAGCGGTATTCCGTGGCAGGACAAGGCATATGCCTATACCACAAGATGTCAAGGTGCGATATTTAAAGATACTCTTAAGCGGCACAGGCACACAATGATTGCCGAGCCTGTAATTCTGCAACGCGGTCACGGCTACAACAAAGGCGGGGTAAAGCGTGACAAAGCACCCACCATTACTGCGAACGGACATTATGAACAAAACAACTTTGTCGCTGTTCCCGTAAGAATTGGCAAAATTGGCAACGGCGGTCAGGGCGAGAGAATTTATTCCGTTCACGGGAAAGCCGTTTCAATAAAAGCAAACGGCGGTGGCGGCGGAGCAAAAACGGGGTTGTACAAAATTGATTTGCCGGACGGGAATTACATAATCCGAAAGCTGTACCCCATTGAAGCGGAACGCTGCCAGACTTTGCCCGACAATTACACGGCGGGGATATCCGACACTCAGCGTTACAAATGCATAGGCAACGGGTGGACGGTTGATGTTATAGCGCATATTCTCTCAAACATCAAACGGCAGATATTACAATAACGGAGGCAAAGAAATTATGAAGATAGGCGGACAGCTTGTAAGGGTAAACGCGGATATGATCTGCTCCGAGCTGTCCGCATCGGCGGTCAAGGCAGCGTTTCTGTTGGCGTCGGTTGCACAGGCATCGGGAAGTAATACTGTAGTAATCACAAACAGCCGTATAGCCGAACGCACCGGGATCACCAATGTGACCCGCGTAATTAACGAGCTTTACGCGGCGGGTGCTATCAGAGAGCGCGTCGAGCGATACAAGGAAAACCGCAGAAAGTGCAATGACTATGTTCTTGCCGATACGCTTGTAGCGCCAAAAAACTATCGTTTTGTCCCGATCACCGCGCTGGAGCTGCCTAACAGCTCACTGCGTTTGTTGATACTTTTCACGCTCAACTGCGATGACAGCGGTCGCTGTCTGCTCTCTCTGTCGCAAATTCAGAAATTGTCCGGCATGGCGCGCGGTACGATTATATCCTGCACCAAAGAACTGCAAAATTGCGGCTACATCGCGAAGCAGCGCTATACACGTTATGAGGGCGATAACGGACACAACAGGGTCTACGTAACTCACATTGTGCGCCGCAATCATTCGCTCCGCGCTGCGGAAACGCTGCGCGTCATTATCAACGGCACGGCTCTGAATTATCTCGTAAAAACGCGGATCGAGTATATTCTGAGCGCGGGACGAGAGGGTTCTCTGAAACTTCTGCGAAAGGAAATAATGCGGCTTTTTCGGTCTACAAGGATACCGAAATTTCTCCGAAAATTGCGCCATACTCTGCGCGGGATAACCGCGCCTTTTTTTAGTGAAAAACGAGGTGGTTCAAAACTGATAAGGCGATTATATATTAATCCTGTATTAATTATTTGATAGTGAATTAGTGAAAGAAAAATTATTTTTTCTATACTAACAGTTATCTCTTTCATCGGCTCATTTTTTACCGCCATTTTCTTTTTCAGTAAAGGTCACCTCTAAAATTTGTCTTGACATTTGCCGTTTTACTGTGTAAAATTGTCTTATAGGCTGTTTATTGATTGTGACCAGCGGAAAGGTGCAGAATGGTATGGAAAAGCGCGGCAGAAAGAAAAAAGGAAAAAGACACTTTACTCATTTTACATTTACGGAACGATTACAGATAGAGGCTTGGCTGAAAACAAACACCCCGGTCAAAACAATCGCGGAATTGCTGCACAAAGACCGATCCTCAGTGTATCGCGAGATCAATAGAGGAGATTATGACCGACTTGACGGAAATGATTATTCCGTGTATCGGGCATATTCGCCTGACATCGCCGAAGCTAAATACAGGGAGAACTTGAAGGCAAAAGGCGCTCCTCTGAAAATCGGATCGGATATCGAATACGCCGATTACATTGAACACAAAATCACAAAAGAAAAATACTCCCCCAAAGCAGTGCTGGGCGAGATAAAACAGGAAGGTCTGATATTCACTACGACTATCTCATATACTACGCTCTATCGGTACATAGACGAGGGCGTGTTTTTGTACCTGACTAACAAAGACCTGCCTGTAAAAAGGAACAAAACCAAGAAAAAATACAAAAAGGTCAAGGCAGCTCGTCCGCCTAAAGGCGAGAGCATTGAAAACCGACCGAAGGAAGTAGATGAGCGGAATGCCTTCGGCAACTGGGAAATGGATTGTGTTGTGGGTGAGAAAACGGGCGGCAAGGTTCTGCTTGTTCTGACAGAACGTCTGACACGCCGCGAATATGTGCGGTTAATGCCGTCTAAGAACATGAAAAATGTTGTCAGCATCCTGGATAAAATTGAAAAAAACTCGGCAGCGATATGTTCTCAAAAATTTTCAGGACTATCACTGTTGATAACGGCTCCGAGTTTTCGGATTGTGAGGGAATGGAAAGATCAATCAACGGGGGAAAGCGCACAAAGGTTTTTTTCTGCCATCCGTACAGCAGCTACGAGCGCGGCAGTAACGAGAACCTCAACAAAATGGTACGCCGCTGGTATCCAAAAGGAACAAGCTTTGCTAAATTGACTGACGAAAACGTAGCCGAGCTTGAAAAATGGATCAATAACTATCCAAGGGGTATTTTCGGCTACAATACATCGGCGGAAATGTACAAAAGGGAGATAGTTCGGTTGAGCGGGTGACTATAATGCCCGATAATATTTAGCGGGTAAACGCATTTTTGCGCTTACTCAGCTTTGCTATGCCTTTTTTTCAATAATTAAGTGCCTCGGATATGACAAAAAACAAAAATTTTTTGTTATTTATGCAAGTTCAACAGTGAAAAAGAACAACTAAGCATTAATTATGTGAAATTTGTAGAATTAGCGTTTTTTTTGCATTAACCCCTTGACTTTACATTAAATTATGCATTTTTACAAAAGAAATTATCTACATATTTCGACTAATTTCGACAAATATTATATTGATAGATTGTCAACCCAAGTGCAACAGATTTCACCAAAATTTCATCAAGACCTCA
>CAYMTG010000012.1:0-21553 GCA_964393305.1 uncultured Ruminococcus sp. | reverse complement strand
ACGTACGAATTTGCCGGTGGTTTTTCACCGTACGGAAAGGACGGCACATCCGAGAGGGGTTCCCGAAGAGGGTTTTAAAGCGGAATTAGAACAATAAAGCGAGGTCAGACAAAATGAAATTTAAAAAGATTGATGTACTAATTGTAGGCACGGGCATTTCCGGCATTTATGCCGCGCTCAATCTCGACAGCAGCCTGAATATCCTTATGCTGTCGAAAAAGGAGTTGTCGCTGTGCAACTCCGCGCTCGCTCAGGGCGGGGTGGCGGCGGTAATGGACAACAAGAATGACGATTTCGAGCTGCACATCAAGGACACCCTTATCGCGGGACAATACGAAAATAATCTCGATAACGTAAGAATTCTCGTTCAGCAAGGTCCCCGCGACGTTGAGGGGCTGGTCGAGAAGTACGGCGTTGACTTCGACAAGAATGAGGACGGATCCCTCGCGCTCACTCTTGAGGGCGGTCACTCCCGCCGCAGGATCGCCCACCACAAGGACACAACGGGTTACGAGATCGAAACCGCGCTTATCGAGCAGGTGCAGAAGCTCAAGAACGTCTCGGTTATCAACAACTCCGTGCTTTGCCGACTGGAGAAGGAGGACGGGCTGTTCTTCGCGGACGTATTCACCCAAGACAAGACGCACGAATACTACTGCGCTCCTTACGTAATTATGGCAACGGGCGGCATAGGGCGCGTCTACAACTTCACCACGAACTCCGAGATCGCTACCGGCGACGGCATCTCCCTTGCGGCGGAGCTTGGCGCGAAAATCGCGCATCTAAGCTATGTGCAGTTCCACCCGACGGCATTCGCCGACCGTGAAAATCACGAGTGCTTCCTCATCTCCGAGGCGGTACGCGGCGAGGGCGCATATCTTCTCAACTGCAACAAGGAGCGCTTTATGCCCGACTACGAACCCGAGCGCAAGGAGCTTGCCCCACGCGACGTAGTCTCCAACTGCATTATGGAAGAGCAGAAAAAAACCGGCTCGGACAGCTTCTGGCTGGATATTTCCCACAAGGACGCGGATTTCGTCAAGAACCGCTTCCCGATGATCTACAAAAAAGTGCTTGAAAAAGGCTACGATATGACGAAAGAGCCTATCCCGATCTACCCGTGTCAGCATTACCTGATGGGCGGTATCGACGTTGACGGCAAGGGCGCGACCTGCGTGGAGGGGCTGTATGCCGCCGGAGAATGCTCCCACACGGGAGTTCACGGTAAAAACCGCCTTGCCTCCAATTCCCTGCTTGAGGCGCTTGTGTTCTCGCGGCTTATAGCGGAGGATATCAACCAAAAACCAATCTCCGACAAACGCACGGAGGTCGAATACGCGATGAAGTCCCCCGAGGGAAAGCCGTTCACCAAGAAAGCTGTTGTTCAAGATGAAATTCGCTCCATTATGCAGAGGTCCTATTTCATTCACCCGAATTATGAGGAAGCTAAAAAAGGTCTTACAATGATAAAGGGACTAAAGGCTTGTCTTGAGTTCGGCGGCTATGAGGTAAACGCGGATGTCACCGAAACAAAGTCGCTTGCGGACGTAGCGATAATCATACTTACGGAAATTCTTGACGGTAGGAAGGAGTGAAATAAAATGAAATTACTGCCCTTTTACATTGACGACATAATTAAAACCGCGCTGTCCGAGGATATCAACTATATTGACAGCACCGCGGATTTACTTATTCCCGAGGACAGCGTTTCAAGCGCGTATTTTATGGCAAAGGCGGACGGCGTTCTTGCGGGCATTGACGCTGCGGTCAGAGTATTCACTATGCTCGACCCGGATATTGAGGTCAAGCTCAACATGACCGACGGCGCAAAGGTCTCCAAAGGCGACATCATAGCTGTTATGAAAGGCAAAACCTACACAATGCTCAAGGCGGAGCGTACTTCGCTTAACATTCTTCAGCATATGAGCGGTATTGCCACATACACCAATCAATGCGTTGAGGCTGTTAAGGGTACCAAGGCATCTATCACGGATACCCGCAAAACCCTCCCGGGACTGAGGGCGCTCCAGAAGTACGCGGTAACGGTGGGCGGCGGGCGCAATCACCGCTTCAACCTCACCGACGCTGCAATGCTTAAGGATAACCACATCGACGCTTACGGCGGGATTACTCCCGCAGTAACCGAGCTTCGCAAAAAGGCGGGACATATGCTCCAGATAGAGGTGGAGACCCGCAATCTCGACGAGGTGCGCGAGGCGCTTGCCTGCGGCGTAAACGTGATTATGCTCGACAATATGACCCCCGAAATGATGAAGGAAGCCTGCGAAATCGTAGGCGGCCGCGCAAAGACCGAGGCAAGCGGCAACGTAACGCTCGACAATATCCGCGCCGTTGCCGAAACGGGCGTTGACATTATCAGTCTCGGGGCGCTCACCCACAGCGTAAAGGCGTTTGATATTTCCATGAAATGGGAAAAGCAAGGAGGATAATATGGCAGACGAAATCGAATTCAGATATGACACACAGCTTTTGATAGACGGAGAAAATCTCGACGAGGACGAGATCGACGAATATATCCGCTCTCACTTCAAGGGCGATTCCCTGCTCGTTATCGCGGACGAGAACGATAACGGCAAATACACCGCTAAGCTCCACTTCCATACCAACGAGCCGTGGCAAATTCTGGAATATTGCCGCACGCTTGATGAAATTTACGATATTGTAGTTGAGGATATGGTAAGGCAATCCCGCGGCGAAAAGGGTTAAACACTATCTGTTGTGGGCTTTTTCAGCCATTGCCGCTACCTGCTGTGTCAAGATATACAAAATAGAAGTTAAAGTTTTGTGCAAAACAGCAATTGACTGGTACAATATCTTGTGTTATAATTGAGGTACGTACAAAATATGGGAGTGAGGCAAACTATGACTGAAGTAAATGTAACCGGCGGGATCCTTTCCGATGAGGAGATCAAGTATTATATCGACAACGCGCACAAGAAATATCCTGAAAAGCGTCTGAGAGTTATTGACCTTGAGGTGGACGGCGATTTCGTGAACGCGCAATACCACTTCTCCGATGTTCCTTTCCAGCGTATTCGCAGAATTACCGGGTATCTCGTTGGCACGCTCGACCGCTTCAATAACGCAAAGCGCGCCGAGGAAAAGGCGCGAGTTAAGCACGGTATGCAGTGATCCCGATCATAAGAAAATCCCCCGAACCTGTTTCGGGGGATTATTCTTGCCGTTATGCCGCGATAATTACATTCTTGCCGCTTCTCTTTCCTACATAAAGCCGCTTATCAACCTCGGAAATGAGGCTGTCAAGCCCCGGATATGCCGGCGGACGCTCCGTGCCGGGATCGGAAATTTCGCCGCTGTTTCTAACGACCTCGTCCCTGCATACAAACCCAAATGTCATACTTACCTTGACAGGTCTCCCGTCCTGTGAAATGCTCATACAACAGATTATATCCTTGATTTTGCCAACGCGCTCGAGGCAATCCTCTCGGCTACCGCGCATAACAATGAGTATCTCCTCGCCGCCCCAGCGGCATGCCATCTCATCTTCGTTGGTTTTCTCGAGAATAATCTCCGAAACAGCCTTAAGAACCTTATCGCCGCACTCGTGACCGTATGTATCATTGATTTTCTTGAAGTCGTCCAGATCACCGAGAATAATGCAGTATTGGTCGCCGCTTTTCTCCAGCGCATCAAAAAACGTCCAAAGACTGCGGCGATTGGAAAGTCCAGTCAGCGCGTCATGCGTTGCAATATAATCAAGCTGCTTATTGGATTCGTTAAGCGCCTTCAGAAGTTTTGTAAGCTCTATGTAAAATGCAAGCGTGAAGACCAGCAGCAAAAGCGTAGCAAATGTTACGTTGACTGTCCGCAAAACAATCAACTCCTTCCGAGAAAGCTCGCGTATACCGGTCAAATCATAAACCGAACCCACGTGATCGACAAAACCCAGTGTCAGGGTACCTACTACAAACGTTGTAACAGCCATAAACAGCGACGCCCGTACAAGGGTGCGTCTGTCGCAATACCCGAAAAGCATATAACCGTAAACCGGCATTGCCATCAGCGGATACAGATAAAACGACACCTCAATCCCCTGAATAAGGGTGCAAATCACAGCGTGAATAAGCACCTCTGCAAAGAAAGCAAATATCCACGCAAGCGCATTCTTTGAAACTCCTTTTCTCGTAGCTATTGCGCCGACCGCATAAATCACAACGCTTACGATGTTTATATACACCATCAAATACATTCCCAAAAAAGTGAATGCCGCCAAAAAAGCAAGATGCATTAAGCCCGCGCCAAGAAAGACCCAGTGAAATCTGACACTCGGTTCGACCTTAACCTCCGAAAAAGCACTATCCATAAAATCTCCTCAATAACAGCATTAAACTGTTTAAAATACTTCAAATTCAACTCTTATTTGAATACCATTATAGCACAAACAGACCAAATTGTCAATACTAATGATATCCCATGTTAATGGGATAGTTAATACATAAAGACTCCAAACAATATCGTTTCAATGTCTGCCTGTACCCTGCTCCGTGAGTCACAGGCGGACTGAAAAAGAGGATTTTAAATCTGTACATATTTCCGCCTGTTCCCCCTTGACTTTTTGTTTTATTTGTGTTATAATACGAATAAACGATGCGTAGCTGTGCTGCGCCCGTTGAATTTTCACAAAATATGGAGGTTTTGAATTATGAAGTATGTATGTCCCGTTTGTGGCTATGTTTACGTAGGTGAGTCAGCTCCCGAGAAATGTCCGCAGTGCGGCGTTCCCGGCAGCAAGTTCAAGGTAGTTGAGGAGACCGGCAATCTTGTTTTCGCGTGCGAGCATGAGATAGGCATTATCGATGGCGTTCCCGAAGATATTGTTGAGGGTCTGCGCGCTAATTTCACGGGCGAATGCACCGAGGTCGGTATGTACCTCGCAATGGCAAGAGCCGCTTACCGTGAGGGTTATCCCGAGGTTGGTATGTACTATGAGAAGGCTGCCATGGAAGAGGCGGAACATGCCGCAAAGTTCGCCGAGATGTTGGGCGAGGTTGTTTCTCCTTCCACAAAGGAAAACCTTACTAAGCGCGCCGCAGCCGAGCACGGTGCTACCGAAGGCAAGCTCGATCTCGCTAAGAAGGCTAAGGCGGCTAATCTTGACGCTATTCACGATACCGTTCACGAGATGGCTAAGGACGAGGCTCGCCACGGTAAGGCGTTCGAGGGTCTGCTCAACCGTTACTTCAAGTAATTAATTAAGGAGGTCATTGCTATGGAAAAGCACGTTTGCCCTTGCGGCTATGTTTACGACCCTGCTGTCGGCGACCCTGACAGCGGAATTGCTCCCGGTACCAAGTGGGAAGATATTCCGGATGATTGGGTATGCCCCGTTTGCGGTCTTGGAAAAGACGCTTTTGAAACAGAATAAACAGACTTCGGAGGTATTATGACTGAAGAACAGAAACTTGATCTGCTCCTTGAGAAAATTGAGTCGATGCAGAAGCAGCTTAACGAACAAGATGAGAAGCTCGAGTATATCGTAGCTCGCCTGGATCATATGCGCGACAAAGCGCATGAACAGCGCGAGAACGAGGTCAGATTTCCCAAGTAAATTAGCGGCGCGAAGCAATTCGCGCCCTTGTTTTGTTAATATATGATATTAAGAAAATCAATGAAACATATCTTAAACTTTGTAAAAAGCGAAGTCGTCTTGTGCATATCGTTTGTACTTGCAGTGGCTTCGATGTTTGTAACTCCCCCGAACGCCGGATATTCGGAGTATGTGAACTACTCCGTTATCACAATACTCTTCTGCCTGATGATTACAATCCAAGGCTTCGGAAAAACGGGATTATTCGACTCGATGAGCCGAAAACTCACTTCCCTGTTTACGAAAACTCGCTCGCTGTCGGCGGCGCTCATCCTGCTCTGCTTCTTTATGGCAATGCTGATCACCAACGACGTGGCGCTTCTCACCTTCGTTCCGCTGACGCTGCTGTTATTCAAAGGACAGGATAAGGTGCTTATCCGCTGCGTTATCCTTGAAACCGCAGCCGCAAACCTCGGCTCGATGGTTACCCCGATTGGCAACCCTCAAAATCTCTTTATCTACTCGCACTATAGCTTCTCGATAGGCAGCTTCTTCAGGATAATGCTTCCCATAAGCGGCGTTAGCCTTGCTCTTATACTGCTGTCACTGCTGATCATTCCCTCGGAGAGCATTGAAAAGCCGCGGGAAAAATCTACTCACTTCAAATTCTCCCGTAACTTCTTAATTTATACGATACTTTTCGTCCTGTGCGTCTGTACAGTGGCGCGGTTTGTGGATTACCGGATCTGCCTTGCCGTGACGCTTGCGACTGTGCTGATTTTCGACCGCAAAATACTGGCGAAGCCTGACTATTCCTTGCTTGGGACGTTCGTATGCTTTTTTGTGTTTGTGGGGAACGTATCTGCCGTCCCCGATGTACGGGATTTCATCAGCTCCATCCTTGATGGACGTGTGATGCTCGTCTCCTGCGGACTGTCACAGATTATCAGCAACGTACCCTGTGCGCTGATGGTCTCGGGATTTACAGACAACGCCAAGGAGTTGCTGCTCGGCGTGAATATCGGCGGTATGGGCACACTGATTGCTTCACTGGCAAGCCTTATCTCCTTCAAGCTATACGCAAAATCCCCCGGTGCAAAAAAAGGTCGCTTCTTTCTGGAATTCACAATTTACAATTTTGCGTTTTTAGGTCTTTTGCTGATTGCCGCGTTACTTATTTATACTTGACATATTTTTCCGGGTTATTTCCTTAAAACATTTGGAGGAAACTTATGGAAATTGTAATGAATCAATGAGGCAGGTAGTAGGCTTCGCGCTGTTGATGCGAGGCGTGAACTCCTTAGTTTAAGCTACAATTTCCCTCGCACGGATGATAAAAATTCCCTCGCTTGCTGTCGGACTGCAATGGTAGTTTCTCCGTTTTAAAAAAAACAAAAATCCCCTCACACGAGTGAGGGGATATGTGTGTCTTGGATCAACCCTTAACAGCACCGAGCGCAACGCCCTTAACTATGAACTTGGACAAGATAATGTAGACCACGATGATCGGCAAAATCGAAAGAAGAATTACAAGGTACTTCGCACCGTAGTCACTAAGCTTATCAGCCGAAAGAATAGACTGTACCATCATAGGCATTGTCTTAAGCTTATTATCGGCAGGACCCAACAGCATCGAGGGAGTATAGTAGTTGTTCCAGCTCGTAACAAAGGCAAATATAGCCTGAACCGCAAACGCGGGTTTAAAAATCGGAAGCGCAATTTGCAGGAACGTTCTGAACTCACCGCAGCCGTCAATACGCGCTGCCTCAACAATCTCAAGCGGGAAAGAAGATCTCATATACTGCAGCATATAGAATACAACAGCAGGAGCAGCAACAGATGGAACAATAAGCGCTATGTAAGACTGAATTCCTCCAACCAGATTCAACTTGTACATAAACTGAAGGAAACCCGTGGAAACTACCTGCATGGGAACCATCATTACAGCAAGGATGAAATTTGAAGCAAACTTCTTTGCCTTAAAGTCATAAACTACCAAGCCGTAAGCAGTCATTCCCGAGAAGAAAACAGTGAAAATCGTCGAGAGTCCGGCAATAATCAAACTGTTTCTATATCCTTCCCAAAGCAGAAACTGGTTCTTAAACAAACCGGCAAATTTTGTCGGACTGTTAATAGTCTCAATATTCTTAAACAGGTTGGTTCCAAAGAACGAGATACCGCTGCTAAGAATATCATTATGCTCTCGTGTCGCGTTAGTTATGATAACGTACAGCGGGAACAAGCAAATAACCGTAAGAATGATACATACAATCAATCTTAAAATAGAATGAATCATAATGTTTCTTCTGTATGTCGCATCCGACTGATTATAAGAATCCGCCATTATCAATTCACTCCTTTCAAGACTTTTTACGCTTTTTGGGCGCAGTAGAATCGGTATTAAACCTGTTAATTATCATACCCAGCACAACTGTAATTATGAATAACATAACTGACGCGGCTGCTGACAAACCGTAATTCTTTACTCCGGTGAATTTTTCATAAACGAATACGGCAACGGTTCTCAAATTCTCGTTTACATAAGTACCCTCGTGGAACATAAACGGAATATCAAACATTTGCAGTCCGCCTATCAATGAGGTTATTACAACATAAATGAAAATCGGCTTAAGTATAGGCAATGTAATTCTAAAGAATGTATTCATACTGCCCGAGCCGTCAATTGCCGCAGCCTCATATATAGATGGATCAATGCCAAAGATGCCGGACATAAGAAGCAGCATTGTGTTTCCAAACCACATCCACGTTTGAATCATCATCACTATAACTCTCGACGACCATTCGCCCGTCACAAACTTAATAGGTTCAGTTATCCAATCCCACTTAAGCAGAACTGAATTCACTGCGCCAAACCTACTATCTCTGAATACCATCAGGAAAATACCCGCCACTGAAGCAGCAGTGATAATATTGGGCATATACATCACAATCTTGAAAAAACCTGTGCCGGGAGTCTTTATTCTCATATCAGAGAACCAAACAGCAAGAAGCAAAGACAGCACAATCTGAACTATGAAATTTCCGACCCAAAGAATAAAGGTATTTCCAAAAGATTGGAAAAACTCACTGTGATTTACGGACGAGAAAAGATCCTCCCCTCCGAAAAGCAAAGAGGAATAGTTCTGTAATCCGACAAAAGAATCAAGACCGTTCACACTGTCTCCTTCATTACCGAAGAAACTAAGCCTGATAGTGTTTATAAGCGGATACAGCATAAAAAATGCGTAAACAATAAAGAAAGGCGCGATGAACATATAACCATACTTAGAATAGCTGACCATCTTGCGCGGCTTTGTCGTCGCATTAGCCATAAAAGCACCCCTTTTGTTAAAAATTTTCTATCTTCATTTTTTTGTTAAAAAAATCAATATACAACTTGCGGGATTGCTCCCGCAAGCGTATATTGCAAAAACCGAGAATTAGAAATCGCGATCAAACAAGATCCGCATAAATCTTAGCAACGTTGTTCTTGAACTCTTCAACAGCCTCGTCTACGCTGCTCGTTCCGCCCTTAAGCGCATAATTCTGAACAGCCTCATTGAAGGCGCCCTTGATATCAGAATCATATTTTGTAGCGGTGAGATTAACGCCGTCAGCCGCCTTATAAAGAACATTGAACTGGTGAATACCATCTTTATAAATGTCATTTGTAAGACCCGCAGCAGAAAGCTCCTGCATAACCGCCTTGTTGTTCATAAAGTCTCCGGTCTTCTCGGAGTAGCCCTTCATGCTGTCAGCATTTACGGTAAAGAACTCAATCCACTGTTTAGCAAGATCATTAGAATTGCACTTGTTTGTAACCATCATGAACGTACCGCCCCAATACCACGAAGCAGGACCCTCACAAAGACCAAGCACACCCGTCTCGCCGCCTGCGAAATTGCTTGCAATTGTTCCATCGCCGTTCGTAAGACCCCATGTAGGCGCGAAATCGCCAAGTGCAAGACCGGTCGTAACAGTAGGATACCAGTCATCGCTCCACTGTGTAACAGATGTAATATAACCCTTATCTGCGTAATCCTTAGCCATAGCGATGAAGTCTGTAGCGTCAGAATCAACTACAAGCTTTCCATCAACAACCCAAGGAGAGGACTTCTCGCACTGCTTAACCTGCCAAAGACCGCCCTCTGTAGCGCAGATCGCAACGCCTTGCTCAGCAAGCTTTGCTGCAGTTTCCTCAAACTTATCCCAATCAGATACCAGCGCCTGCATTTCATCGGGCGTAGTCACACCAAGCAGCTCCTCGGCTTTGTCCGCTCTGTACAAGTATCCGCCGGGAGTAGCCTGCCATGTAGCTCCCTTGAACACGCCGTCGTCGCTGGTACCAAGCGTCAGCGTGTAAGCGTATGCGTCGGTATACGCGCTCTGCTCAATACCAATATTGGAAAGCGCAACCGTATAATCAGAGTTCGAGTACTTAGGAGCCCATTCAGCATCGCAGAAAATAATGTCGGCATCCTGAGTACCATCAAGGTATGTAGTGTACTGGTCTCTGGCTTCCTCGCCCTTAGCTCCGATCTGTGCCCACTTGATCTTGTCAGCTGAAACACCCGTCTGCTCGCAGAAATAATCAATCATAGGCTGAACGTCGGTATTTCCGGACCATGCCAAAATCGTAAGCACGTCATCGCCGCTGCCCGAACCGCCACCGGTTTCGCCGCTATTGGCACCGCCATTCTCCTTACAGCCGGCAAGCGAAAGTACTGTTGCCGCAGCAATCAAAGCTGCGAATATTCTTTTCTTCATTGGTTTATTCCTCCCAACAATTAAGTTTACGTTGTTCTGATTAATTCACACAACGTATTGTCTGTTTCGGGGAAGATACGGTTCTGTCACCGTATCACTTATTCCCGATTACATTGTTAGTTTATCATAATTTTCAGAAAATTTCAAGTCTTTTTTTGAAACTTTTTTTCGTGCAGATCGGGAAAACGTTTTCAAATAAAAGGTTTTTGTCTATTTTGCCAAATTTGAAAATACAAATATTTTTTCCAAGTAAATAAATTTAAAGCCAACAAATCGCTCAACAATGCGGTTTACGAAAAAATGTCAATTTCCATTTTTTGTTTTAAAAAAAATCGCTTTAAAATGTAACTTTTTTGTAACTTTTCTTTGTGCAATGTGCCAAATTTTCAACCTTTGATTTTGTAAACGATAACAAAAAGATAATTCACAAATTGTATTCTTAAAATTTAAAAAAATACAGACTGCGAAATCCGCAGTCTGTATCGGATAAATCTTAAATCAAACGGGGTGAACCTTGTTCGCTTTGTCCGCGTGAGCGGCATCAATGCCGAGCTGCTTGTCACGGCGCTTCTCAAAGAACTTGGGCGCGACCTTCGGGAACATCGCGTAAGTGAGGATATCCTCAACGGACGAGCCGTCGCACCACTCCTTAGCTTCTTCCTTCATGGCGTCAAACTCGGGACTGAGCAGATCCGCGGGACGGCAGGTGATAGGTTCTTCGTCGCCGAGGATCTTCTTCCTGAACTCGGGATCAATCTCAACCGGCGTCTTGCCGTATTCGCCCTTAACAAGTCCCTTGAACTCCTTGGTGACTGTCTTATAGCGCTCGCCCATAATAACGTTGAACACAGCCTGTGTGCCGACAATCTGCGAGGTAGGCGTTACCAAAGGCGGGAAACCGCTGTCCTTGCGAACACGCGGAACTTCCTTGAGAACCTCATCGAGCCTGTCCGCCTTACCCGCCTGCTTGAGCTGAGACAGCAGATTTGAGAGCATTCCGCCGGGAACCTGATAGATCAGCGCATTCGCGTTGGTAGCAAGCATCGAGGGGTCAATAAGTCCGTTTTCAATGTACTTCTTGCGGAGCTTCATGAAGTAATCACGTATCTCGTTGAGCTTAACGAGATCAAGACCGGTATCGTACTCCGTTCCTTGGAAGGTAGCCACGATAGACTCCGTCGGAGCGTGCGAAGTACCCAGAGCCAAAGGAGACATTGCTGTATCAACAGCGTCTACACCCGCCTCAACAGCCTTGATGATACACATCGAAGCAAGTCCTGAGGTGTAGTGTGTGTGAAGCTGGATCGGGATCTTAACAGCGCTCTTGAGGTCTCTTACAAGAGACTCTGCCTCGTAAGGAGTAAGCAGCGCCGCCATATCCTTGATGCAGATAGAGT
Source organism: uncultured Ruminococcus sp. (assembly GCA_964393305.1). GTDB lineage: Bacteria > Bacillota > Clostridia > Oscillospirales > Ruminococcaceae > CAG-115. The sequence continues at coordinate 9,820 of CAYMTG010000012.1, read as the reverse complement.
CCGCGCCCGCGCTCTCGACCTGCTTTGCGTAATTCATATAGTACTCGTGAGTGAACACCTCGCCGAGCGTGTAGGAAATTGCGACTTGGGCGTGTCCCTGCTCCTTCTTAGCTGCCTTGATAGCGGTCTCGAGGTTTCTGATATCGTTGAGTGCGTCAAAAATACGGATAATGTCGATACCGTTCGCAATGGACTTCTGAACGAAGTACTCAACAAGATCGTCCGCATAGTGACGATAGCCGAGCATATTCTGTCCCCTGAAGAGCATCTGGAGCTTGGTGTTGGGCATTTCTTTACGGATAATTCTCAGACGCTCCCAAGGATCCTCGTCAAGGAAACGTATACAGGAGTCAAACGTCGCGCCGCCCCAACATTCAGCCGAGTAAAATCCGATCTTGTCCATATCGGAAAGAATAGGGCGCATATCATCCATTGACATTCTCGTGGCAAGCAAGCTCTGGTGCGCGTCACGAAGAACGGTTTCGGTTATTTTCAGTTTTGCCATAATATTCTCCTTAAAGTTAAATCAGATTCCGTTCATCAGTTAATCGTGATAACAGCAGCACCGGTCTCCACAGCGTCGCCCTTGCCAACGCATACGGACGCTACAACGCCGTCTCTGTCACATACGATATCGTTCTCCATCTTCATTGCCTCAAGGACCGCGACAACAGTGCCGTTTGAAACCTTATCTCCGACCTTGACCTTAACGTCGACGATAGTGCCGTTCATAGGAGCGCTGACAGGCGTTCCGCCGGCAGCGGCAGCCTTAGGAGCAGCCGACTTCTTGGGAGCGGCAGCTTTGGGAGCGGGCGCGGCAGCGGGAGTACCGGAGCCGTTCTCCTCAACAGTTACGTCATAAGCTGTGCCGTTTACGGTTATAGTATAGTTCTTCATATTATTAAACCTCTCTTTTCAATTAAAATCAATCAGAATACGAAATCAGCATGCTTTCTCGCCGGAGAAGCAACTCTCTTGCTGTCGAGGAAGTCCATTGCCTTTGAAACCGCCTCGCGGGTATCCTCGGCAGAGATAACGCCGTCAACCATACCGAGCGAAGCCGCCGCAAACGGATTGGTAACAAGCTCCTCGCCGGTGAACACCTTGCCCGCCTCCGGGTTCATGGGAGCGATCTGCGCGTTCTCCCAAGCGTAGGTAATATCGGCGGAATCAAAAGCCGCAAATGCGCCGCCGAACGCCTTTCCGACAACAACGTTGATCTTCACGGTGGTGGAAGCCGCGTATACCTGAGCAAGTCTCGCCGCGTCGCGTACGCTTCCGGAAAGCTCCGCCGCGCTGGAAGGCTCGAAGCCCTCGGTGTCGATCAGAGTTACAACGGGGATCGAGAATGCGTCCGCGAAATGAACAAAGCGCGCGATCTTTGCGCAGTCCGCTGTGGTGAGCTTTGCGGCTCTTCCGGTAGAAACAGCCGCAGCAGTTACACCGTCAATGCTTACAAGAGCTGTGCAAGCCGCTGAACCGAAGTCTTTGCCAAGAGCGACAACGGAATTTTTGTCCGCAAGCGCCTTTACGAGATCGCAGCCCTTTGTTGCGGATGAGATCGCGGCGCCGCCCTCGGGAGCGTCCGCGCCGTATCCGGGAGTAAGGTTATTCATAGGAAGAACGGGAATGAGCTTTTTGAGGGTCTCAACAGCCGCGTTCGCGTCCTTAACCACAATATCGGCAACACCGGACTTAGCAGCGTTTGCCGCCTTGCCCGCGCCTTCAAGCTTGCCGTCGGGAGTATTGAACGGAGAATTGAGGAACAGCTCGGCTTCTTCGGTCATAATCGTGATATCCGCCATCTCGGCGAGCATAGCCGCGCATCCCGCGCAAACGCCGATAACGACAGCGATCTGCGGAACAACACCGGAAACTGCGGCGGAAGCCTTCATCATATCGCCATAATCGCGGAGAACCTCCATGCCCTCGTTGATTTCGCCGCCCTTAGAATCGAAGATCCCCACAACGGGAACGCCGGACTTTGCCGCCAGCTCGTAAACCTTCTTCATCTTCAGACCGGCACTCTTATTGACCGCGCCGCCCTTCACGGAACCGTCCTGCGCGAACACGTACACGGGGCAGCCGAGAACCGTGCCGTAGCCGGCGATCACGGAGCTTACTTCCCCGTCGGGCGACAAGAACTTATCAAGCTCCGTAAAACTGCCCTCGTCAAAGAGGCTCCTGATTTTTTCTCTCGTGCCGCTTTCGGGAACGCTCTGTTCCATTTCAGCCAAGGATTTTGTAAACGCCATTTTTTCTCCTCCATTTATCATATAAATATGGATCACCAAAAAAATATCCACAATAATTATACTACATTATGGAAAAAATAACAAGGGTATTTTTTGCGGATTTTGTTTTTTTACATTTTGGTAAAATTTTTGCCCTGCTTTTTGTGAAATTTTACAAAAAAATCTCCCGAATTTTAGGAGAATAATCTTCTATGCGCGAACATTCAGTGACAGCATCCCTTATCAAAAAACGCGGCAATGCTGTCCATCTCCGGCTTCTCCCCGATAAAATGAAGATTTCTGAGACAGTCGAGCGCTCCGGGAAGCTCAAACCGCGCCTTGTCTATCCCGTGGAGCGTCATCAGGTTAAGAATTGCGCGGACAAGTCCGTCCGTAAAGAAGTCCTCGCAGTCCAGCTCATCGATAACGAAGGTGTCTCCGTCGAGATAACCCGCGATCCTGCCGAGCATCTCCTCCCCATCCTTCGCGTTAAACTCGATTTTGTCGGTATTTTCCTTATTCTGTAAAATCTCAATCATCGTCATCACCAATTCAATAAGGGTCTTTGCCCCGTCATTTAATAACGTGGTCAAATGGCGCCAGCCGCCTTGGAGGCGGGACATCTTTGCCTAAGTTTTCTTTTTCGGCGACTTCTTTTCGGAAGCCGCCGCACGGAGTATTCTCAGCTCCTCGGGGGTAAGGTCGCGCCACTCGCCTGTTTTCAGCATACCAAGCTTTACGCCGCCGATCGCCGTGCGGCGAAGTCTGCCTACACTCAGTCCCACTGCCGCGCACATACGCCTGATCTGCCTGTTAAGCCCTTGCTTGATCACGATCCGCAGCACAGTTCGACCCGGTTCTTCAACCAGTACCTCGACGTTACACGGGAGCGTGGTTTTTCCGTCGTCCAGTTCAACTCCCGTTGTAAGGCGCATAATCTGTTCTTCCGAGACCTTTCCGTCTATCGTCACACGGTAGGTTTTGCTGACATGGCGCGAGGGGTGAGTTATACTGTTCGCAAATTCGCCGTCATTAGTGAACAACAGAAGCCCCTCGGAGTTGCGGTCGAGCCGCCCTACGGGAATAACGCGCTCTTCTACGCCGTCAAGAAGCTCGGAGGCTATCCTTCTCCCCTGCTCATCGCTCATTGTGGTAATATAGCCGCGTGGTTTATTCAGCATTATGTAACGCTTTTCGTGCGGCTGCTCGGCGATTGCCCTGCCGTCCACAGCGATTTTGTCACGAAGCGTTGCCTTGTCGCCGAGAGAACAGGGACGACCGTTTACGGTGACACGTCCCTGTGCGATATAATCCTCGGCTTTTCGGCGCGAACAAAGTCCGCTGTCCGCGATTATTTTCTGTATTCTGATAAGTTCCATATTCTCTTTCTTTCGTTGAAGACCGTCAGCCATAAATTCCGACCAGTCTGATAATTTTCTGCCAGATCGTAAGCTTCTGCTCGGGTTGTGCGATATCCGAATCCGCAAGCAGCGGCACTCTTTTCAGGACTTCTCCGTCAATCGTAAACACCAGCTCGCCCAATTGCTGTCCCCGTTTGACCTCGCCGTAGACAATTCTCGGAAGAAGCACGCGCCGCTGTAATTTTCGATTCTGCTGCGGAGTTAGCGAGATCGTACTCTCATCCGCGTACACACCCACGCTTTCTCCCGTGCCCGCGACGGCGACCTTCGCCGAACACGCTGTTTCAAGAGAAATTGCCTTAACCTGTGTGAAGCCGTAATCCAGCATTGCGGTATGATCGTTGTAGTCGTCGCCGTCATTCAGCGTGACCGCTATAAGGGTAGTGCCGTTACGCTCCGCCGCCGATACCAGACATCTGCGTGCGTCATCGGTAAAGCCGGGTTTTACGCCGATCGCGCCGTCATATCGGGTAAGCATTTTATTGGAATTGTACAGAGTGCGGCTGTAGGGCGGATTTCCATACTCCAAGGTCTTGGATTTGCAGGCAACGATTTCACGGAACAGCTCGTTTTTCATAGCGTAAGCGGTAAGCATCGCGAGGTCATACGCCGAGGTATAATGCCCATTTGCGTCAAGTCCGGAGGGGGTAACGAAATGCGTATCCTCCAGTCCCAGCTCACTCGCCTTGTCGTTCATCATCTGCACGAACGCCGGAATACTCCCCGCTACCGACACCGCCGCAGCGTTCGCCGCGTCGTTGCCGGAAGGCAGAATTATCCCGTAAAGCAAGTCACGTCGGGACACACGGTCCCCCTCCTGCAGCCCCATCGACGTTCCCTCGACTCTGATGGCGAGCGGATCTACGGTAAATTCCGAATCCAGATTCCCCGCCTCGATCGTAAGAATCGCGGTCATAATCTTAGTGGTAGACGCCATCGCCCGTTGGGTGTGGATATCCTTCGCGTAAAGAACCGTACCTGTCTCCGCCTCGATAAGAATCGCGCTTTTCGCCGAACAGTCGGGCGCAGTCGCAAAGCACTCCACAGCAATATTTCCCGCAGCAAACATCGCCGCCGCCAGTGCCACAATTCTTCTAAACGCTAATTTAACAAATTTCACACGATCACTCCCCGAAAATAATACGGCATATGCTTTGAGCAAAGTCCTCGAAAGTGCCGCACGGAGAGGAAAAAGTTCCTGTCGTGCGGCCGTTTAAGTCTATTATGGTAAATTTTCGGAGAAATATTCCTGAATACAAACTAATTACTCAATATTTTCCTTTTCTTTTTCAGCCTCAGCCTTTGCCGCCTTCTTCTCGGCAATCAAGCCCTTGATCTTCTCGATTACTCCCGGGATCGCGTCAACCACAGAATCAACAGCGCCGCCCTTGGAGCCGAGTTCGAGCATTTTTACATCTCCATCCGGCTTAATTACGATAAACGCGACCGGCTTGACGGTAACGCCCGCACCGGCGCCGCCCGCAAACTTCTCCGCCGCCTGGGTGGGCAGATCCGAACCGCCCGAAGCAAAGCCGAACGAAACCTTAGACACGGGGATGATCGTTGTACCCTCCGCAACTATCGGCTCGCCGACAATTGTGTTTACGTCAACCATCTGACGAATCTTCTCCATAGATACGCCCATAATTCCTTCAATAGTGTGTGCCATAATAAATCTCCTTTCAAATAATGGGAGAGTCTCCCAATCAGTTACTTTTCTTCATACCCGCGAGCTTCTTGATCGCGGATTTCGCGTCGTCGTGCGACAGATAGAATTTTATCACACGTCCTAAAAATGTAAATGCAAACGCCAGAGCAGAACCCACTGTAAGCCGCACCTCAACATAACCGTTTATCTCGGTCTTTTCCTTGTAAAAATCCACGTCAACGTGGATTTCATCGGGCGTTTTCAGCGTGAGAAACTCATCGCAAAGATTGAGAACAACGCTTAAAATGTAGTTTGCCGCGCCGTAGTTTATCGCAGCCTTTGCCGCATCCTCGCCCCCGCAGGTTATCTGAAGATCCAAATGGGAAACTATTACACGTTTGAGCATTTTCTTCAGCGGCTTGCCGAGACCATCCAATACCAGTTTCACCAGGTCTAAGATCTCTGTGAGGGTAGGCTTTTCCTTTTTATCCTTTTTGTCCTTGTTTTCTTCGGCGGAACGATTGTCGTCGGATCTTTTGCCCTTCTCTTTCCTCGGCTTATTCGGCTTCTTCTTTTTTGAAGCGGGAATTCTGAAAACGGTTATTCCAAGCACCGATACCCGAAGATGCAGGTCTCCGCAATAGTCGGCAGCGACTGTTACCCGCAGTCCCAAAATGAACAGCAGCAGGATGAGTACTGCCCCCGTTATTATCCAACCTATCACGGAAACACCCCCTTACGACAGGCTATTTTTCATTCATCGGAGGAGTCTTTTCCTCTGCCGGATCTTCGCTCTCCGCTGCGGGATTGTCGCTTTCAACAACCGCAGCGTCCTCCGAGCTGTCGGAGTAGTCGAAATCATCATAATCCTCAAGATTGAGCTGGTCTGTCGAACCGGGGATAGGCGGCAGGTCGGCAAGCGAACTGAACCCGAAGCACCGCAGGAAATTATCCGTTGTCTTGTACGCTATCGGTCGCCCGGGGACATCGTTCAGCCGCCCGTGTTCTTCGAGAAGATTACGCTCCACAAGACTGCGGACTACCCCCGAGCTGTCCACCCCGCGCACCTGATCGACGAACGCACGGGTTATCGGCTGGTTATACGCCACAATCGCCAGAACCTCTAAAGCCGCCTGAGTAAGCGGTGCCTGTCTGCGCGTCTCCATCGCGGACTTGATATACCGCGCAAGCTCCGGACGGGTCATCATCTGGTAGCTGTCGCCCAGCTTACCGATCACAAACGCGCTTTTCTGCTCCTTATAGCGGTCGTTAAGCCGCTCTATTAGGCGCTCTGCGGTATCCTTTTCCATCTCGGCGGCCGCCGCCAGCTTGTCAAGCTCCAGCGGCTCTCCGCAAGCGAAAAGCACCGCTTCAACCGCCGCCATCCCCTCAGTGAACTTCACCGATATCCTCTCCTTCGCTGTTTTCGGCACTCTCAACGGAGCCGCCGCTCATTACACGGGCGCGTTCCTCGGGGGTCGCCAGCCGAACGCTTGCGCCGTCCTCGGAAATCACGATCCTTCCGTCCTTTGAAAGCTCCAGCACTGCGAGAAACGTCGCCACCTTGCGGGATCGCGACTGTCCCTCGTACAGCGTTTTCATCTGAACGGAGGCTTGACGGCGCAAATTCTTCAGGATCGTGAAAATCCCCGTAAACACCGTGACATAGCTTTTCTCAACGGGCGGATTTGCAGGTACTCTCTCGTATGCCGCTTTTTTGCGTGAACGCTCCGCGATAACGCTGTACGCAAGCAGGATCTCCTCAGGCTGATGCGTGCGGCGGTAGGTATTGTCAATGTCTATCGCCATCGGGTCGCGGACGTAGATCATATCGCCTTGATAACGCTTCTTGAGCTTATCCGCCATAGTCTTGCAGAGGGCAAGCTCTATAAGCGCTCCCTGAAGCTCCTGCTTCATCTTCTCGGTTTCTTCTTTTGGGAGAAGTGCCGCGCTCTTTATCAGGATAAGCCGCGACGCCATTTCAAGAAAGTCCGCCGTGACCTCGATATCCGCTTCTGTCATACGCTCAAGATAGTTCAGGAACTGATCCAGCAAAATGGAAATCTCGATGTCCTGAATATTCAGCTTGTGCTTCTGAATGAGCATAAGCAGCAAATCTAGCGGTCCTTCAAACACCTCAAGCTTAAAATTCAGCTCAGTCATAGCTTACCCTATCCAGAACGTTATCAGATCCAGACCCCAATAGATTATATAGGACAAGAAACTCAACGGCGTAGAAAGAATTCCCGATACAAGAAGAACCAGCACCACAAGATTTACGATATGCGCGTTTCTCTCGATAAAAATCGCCGCGCTGCGCGGAAGAGCGCCCTGTATAAGCACATATCCGTCAAATCCGGGAATAGGCAGCAGGTTCAGCACCGCGATATAAACCGAAATCAGTGCCGCTTGCGAAAGCGCAGCGCTTATCAAGGAAATTGTATCGACAGCGGCGGAATTTCCAAAAATCACCAAAACCAGCTTCGCCAGAATAATGAGAATAAGTCCCAGAATTATCAGCGACATCACGCCCATCAGCGAAATCAGTATCGCCGATTTTCTCATCGAATACTTGCGGCAGCGGTTGAGGCTTATGGGAGTGGGCTTCGACCAGCCGAAGCAGCACAGGCACATACAAAGCGCGCCCATAAGGTCTATATGAGCGATCGGGTTAAGGGTGAGCATTCCCGCGTTTTCGGCGGTATCGTCGCCAAGCTGCTTTGCCACCCACGCCTTCATATACGAGCGGAACGGAAAGCACAAAAACAGCAGCACAAACACGGAAAAGAACGACAGCACAACGTCTATCTTGTCTTCGCCGGTTATCAGCATCATTAATGGTCCCTTCAAGAACATCCTCCTTGCTAAACAAATAAGCCGTATCTAAACTATACAAGTCAATTATACCCCATTTGGTAAAATTTTTCAAGGGGGTTGACCATATTTTTTGAAAATAATCACATAAACGCTTGACAAATTCATCTATAAGGTGTATAATTTATTCCGTTGAGTGCTTTTCGACATTTCTCGCCGCCAATGCGGACTATTGATTAAGTATCATAATTAAACGGAGGACAAATTAATGCTTACGCTGGATAGTGTTTACAAGGCTTCACACGTGCTGAAGGAAGTTATACGCCACACCGATCTTATCAAAGCGCCGAAGATCTCCACGGACTGCGAGGTTTACCTAAAGCCCGAAAATCTTCAGGTTACAGGCTCATTCAAGGTGCGCGGCGCGTATTACAAAATTTCCCAGCTTACCGAGGAGGAAAAGGCAAAGGGCGTTATTGCCTGCTCTGCGGGAAACCACGCGCAGGGCGTCGCGCTCGCCGCTTCCAAGGCGGGGATCAAGTCGCTGATCTGTCTGCCCGACGGTGCTCCCATCTCTAAGGTCGAAGCTACCAAGGCATACGGCGCGGAGGTTTGTCTCGTTCCCGGAGTTTACGACGACGCTTACAACAAAGCGCTGAGCCTGCGCGACGAAAAGGGCTATACCTTCATTCATCCGTTCGACGATGAAAACGTTATCGCGGGTCAGGGTACTATCGGTCTTGAAATTCTTGACGATCTGCCCGATGTGGACGCGGTTCTTGTGCCGATCGGCGGCGGCGGACTGATTTCCGGCGTTGCGTTCGCGATAAAGCAGCTCAACCCCAATATCAAGGTTTACGGGGTTCAGGCGGCCGGCGCGCCTTCGATGTTTAACTCCCTCAAGGACAACAAGATCGAGCGTCTCGACAGCGTCGCCACCCTCGCGGACGGTATCGCGGTCAAAGAACCGGGCGCAAACACCTTCGAGCTGTGCTCAAAGTACGTCGACGAGGTCGTCACCGTCACTGAGGACGAGATCTCAACCGCTATCCTTACGCTTATCGAGCAGCAGAAGCTTATTTCGGAGGGCGCGGGCGCGGTTTCCGTTGCTGCCGCTATGTTCAAGAAGGAACTTCCGCTTAAAGGCAAGAAGGTAGTATGCGTAGTATCGGGCGGCAACATCGACGTTACGATACTCAACCGCGTAATAAGACGCGGTCTGGTAAAGAGCGGACGCTCGGGAATGCTGAACATCGAGCTTCTCGACAAGCCCGGACAGCTCCTCGGAGTTTCCGAGATCATCGCGAAGCACGGCGGCAACGTCACCACAGTCCGCCATGAGCGCGCCGACGAGAACCCCGACATCAACGGCTGCTTTTTGCGTATCCAGCTTGAAACGAGAAATTCGGAGCATTTTGAAGAGATACGAAAAGCACTGATCGACGCCGGCTACAGTCTGGTCGACTACATAAAATAACTTAAGCAAGATGTCCCCCGCTCGCACTGGACGCACCGGTCGCACCGGTCGCACCGGTCGCACCGGACGCTCCGGCTCTAAGGCGGCGGGTGACCTTCAGTGGGGGGATACGATCTACCACTGAACTGAGCCACAGTTAAATGACGGGGCAAGCCCCTTATTGAATTTTGGACGGTGAATAGCTCACAATGCTTTTTATTCAGGAAATAGATTTAGTGTATACCAA
>CAYMTG010000011.1:0-21948 GCA_964393305.1 uncultured Ruminococcus sp. | reverse complement strand
TTTCCGTGATATAATATAAGAGACGGAAGCAATAACTCCGGGAGGGTTCGGCAATCTGCCCTTTGAGTGCTACATCAAAGGGCTTTTTCCTTGGAAAAAATTTTTTCAAAACCCCTTGACAAATGCTTTTTTGCGTGGTATAATGATAATGTAAAAAGACATCCGCAGGATTTTTACAACCTTACACGAAATTTGCCCTTTGAGCATCACATCAAAGGGCATTTTCCTTTAATTTAAGAAGTAGGCTCCCCACCCATCACAGCGGAGAGCCATTAAGTGGTATGTTAGGCTTTTTACCAACGACTTAGTCGTTTCCGTCAAGCCATTTGCAAACGAAGTGTGCCACTACGCTCGCCATAACGGAGACAATGAATTCCACAAGGTTCAAGTCCCACACCCCCTTTCACTACAGTGTCCGGGTTGCCGGCACTTACATTGTACCACAAAAAAACAATTTTGTCAATTACTGTCGAAAAAACTCTTGACAAAACAGATTTTCCGTGATATAATAAGAGCACGAGATAAAAATGTTAGGAGATTTTTATTCGGTTCACGAAATTTGCCCTTTGAGTGTCACATCAAAGGGCATTTTCCTTTAAAATTGTCGAACCCCCGGTAAAGCCGAGGGTTCTTTTATTCGATCTTTTCGAGAAGTACCACCGCGTTCGCGCCTATCCCCGCGCCCGCGAGACCCAGTCCTTCCTCGGTAGTCGCCTTCACGCTGACCCGCTCCGGCTCGCAGGAAAACGCCGCCGCCAGATTTCCACGCATACTTATTATATAGGGTGAGAGCTTTGGACGCTCGGCGATTATCGTGACGTCGAGATTTCCAAGGCGATACCCCGCGCCGCGCATTCTCCCCACGACCTCGGCAAGAAGCGCCATACTGTCCGCGCCTTCGTACTGCGGGTCGTTATCCGGGAACAAATGCCCGATATCGCCCAGAGCGAGCGCTCCAAGTACCGCGTCCATCAGCGCGTGTACCGCAACGTCCGCGTCCGAGTGTCCCAGCAAGCCAAGCTCAAATGGGATCTCCACGCCGCACAGCACCAGCCGCCTGTTCGGGACAAGGCGGTGTACGTCATAGCCGAAGCCGATCTTCATATCTTCTTCACGACCCTTCTGTTGTCGTAAATGGCATTGGCGGCGATAAGGTCGTCCGGGCGGGTTATTTTGAAGTTGGGCGAGAGTATTTCCGTGATTTTCACGTATTGCCCGCATTCCTCCGCTATGCTGCTGTCGTCGGTGAGGTTCTCCGCCTGCAAGCCGATCTTCTCCAGCCACTCCATATAGAGCTTCTTTCGGAAAACCTGCGGCGTCTGAGCCACATACAGCCCCGCACGCGGGATCGTCTCCTCGATAAACCCGTTAGAGCCGACGCTTTTCACGGTATCGACTGCGGGAGCGGCGGCGATGGCGGCGTCATACCTCTCGGCGTCCTCAAACACACGCTCGATATCCTCCGGCTCTATCAGCGGACGCGCTCCGTCGTGGACGGCGATGAACTCGGCTTTCGGGGAAACGGCTTCAAGCGCGCTGCGTACAGAACGGAAACGGCTCTCGCCGCCGGGGACTACCGCCGCGAGCTTGGAAACGCCGTAGTTTCGGGCGAGCTTCTCAAAGCGCGGCACCTCGTCGGGGGGCGCGGCGATGATAATTTCGGAGACGCTGTCAAGCCTGTCGAACTTGAGGGCGCTCATCACGAATACGGGAGTATCGCCGATTTTCTCAAGCTGTTTGTTAAGTCCGCCCATGCGGGAGGAAGCGCCCGCCGCCGCGATTATCACAGAAACCATATTGCACCTCTAAACCTTAAAAATTGCCGTATCACACCCGAAAAATTTAAAAATTACCGTGAAATTTGAAGTAATTCAGCTCCGTTTCAAAATTATTAAGCAGCTTTTTCACCGTTGGCGATTTTATATTCCCCTCAAACTCGATATAGAACATATAATCGTCGGGGAAGCGCTTTTTGACCTCGGTAGGCAGCGGCTTGGACTGGATCTTCGACATCGATATCCCGTTCACGGCGAACTTGGTAAGCAGTCTGTACAGCGCGCCGGAGATATTCGGGATAGACAGCGACACCGCCACCTTGTTCGCTCCCTCGTAGACCTCGGGTCTCCTTGAAATGCAGATAAAGCGGGTGGAGTTGTCGGGGTCGGTCGCTATCGCCTTTCTCACAATATCCAGACCGTGCAGAGCGGCGCAGTCCTCCGAGCAGATGCACCCGAGAGCGTCGCTCTCATTCTCGGAGACCATCTTTGCGGCGGCGGCGTTGTTGCTGTATGGGATAACGGTAAGCCCCGCACGGCTGCTCAGATACTCCGAGCATTGGCGTATCGCCTGCTCATGCCCGAAAATAATTCCGATATTCTCCTCGCGGACGCCCTTTTTCGCGGCGAGTACGTGAGCGCATTCCACGGTGGTGGTATTGCATATGAAAACGCGGTGCTTTTCGAGAAGCTCCATATTCGCGGTAACCTCGCCCGCGGTGCTGTTTTCGATCGGGATAACGCCGTAATCGACGTCGCCGTTCTCTACCGCCTCCCACACCTCGTGAAACGCTCCGAAAAAGCTGATGCTCCCGCTACCGAAAAGCTGCTTCGCGGCGGTATGCCCATACGCGCCCTCAATTCCCTGAACAGCAACGGCGGGGCGGTCAACGGGTTTGTCGGCGTATTCTATCTCCATTGTGGGGGAGATCGCGTTGATTTGCGAGACCTTTGATATGTCCATTATGTTCATAAAGAGGAAAGCCGCAGACTTCTTCAGCTCCTCCGGGACGTTCGCCTTCACCCTGTCGATGACAGCGCGCTCGCGATCCCCTTGGAATACGACCATATTGTTCGCCGCCTTAAATCTGGCGACTTCGGTAGTAAGCTCCATTCTCTCTAAAAACAGATCAAGAATCTGCTCGTCAATACCGTCTATCTGTTTTCTTATTTCGCTGAGTTCCATTACGTCCTCCGATTATGTATTTGTGGGATCGGAATTATCATCCGGATCGCTGCTCACGGTCGAATCCGCGCCGCTCTCCGCTGACGAGCCGCTGCTCTCCGCAGGCGGGGTGCTGCTCTCCGTTGATGAGATGTCGCTCTCCGTGGGCGGAGTGCTGCTCTCCGGCGGAGCGGTCACGGGAATGGCGACATACACGATGATAGTCTCCGCACCCTCGACGTTCACCGGATCTCCCGGCTGGATCTCAACGCCGTTCTCCCGCTCGCAGTGTACCACGTTCCCCTCAAAGACCTCGGCGCTCTCCTCCTCCTTGATCAAATACTTGATATTGAGCTCGGTCAGCTCGTCAACATAGCCGCTCGAAGGTTTCATCATATACTCCGGCAGCGACACCACGCTCGGGCCCTTGCTCACCTTCACCTTGATCTCGGTACCCTTCTCGACCTCCGTGCCGGGATCCACAGATTGCTCGAAGATAAGTCCCTCGACAAAGGTGTCATTGTAGTCGTAAGTCGGAGAAATGGTCAGCAGTCCCTCGTAAGTCTTGACCGCGTTCTCATACCGCCAGCTCTCGTTCACAAAATCGGGGACAACGGTAGTATCCGCGATCTGTATCGGCTGGCTTACCGACGGCAAGGTGACATCGATCGACGAGGAGCTTTTATCGCTTCTCACGCTCGATGAAACGCTGCTCTCCGAAGACGATCCGCTCAGAGCGTCATCAGGATCCTTTGCACACGCTCCCGACAAGGTCAGCGAGAAGGTTATGGCAAACACGATAAGCACCAGTCCCGCGACAACCAGAACCGACAGCAGCTTCATCTGCTCCTTTTTCTTTTTTCGGAGAATTTTTTCCTCGCGTGCGGAAGGGACTACGCCCTTCCCGCTCTCGTTTCTTCCCTCTCCGAGCTTAGGAGGAGTAAACAGCTTATCCACAAGGTCGGTGATAGTGCGGACGCGCCCCTCCACAGACAGGCGCATACCGGCCATAATGGCTCTGGAAACGTTCTGCGGGATATTTCGGCTGACCATCGCAGGCTCAGGCATTCCGCTGCCCGTTCTGGCGATAGCCTCGGGAGGAGTGGCTGTGGTAAGCACCTTATACAATACGGCTGAGATACCGTAAACGTCCGTCCATGTGCCGTTAGGTTCGTTGTTGTACTGTTCGGGCGCCGCGAAACCGGCAAACACCTCGCAGGCGATCTCGGTGTTGGTAGTCCTGGCAGCCGAGATAGCGAAGCCGCCGAGCTTGAGCTGCATTTTATCGGTGACGTAGATAGTCGAAGGGGAAATACCTCTGTGAATGATCCCCGCCGCGTGAACCAACGACAGGGTAGTCAGGATCGGCGGGAACATCTCACGCACCTGCTCCCAGCTCAAGCCGCCGGTAGTACTCGCCAGGAAGGACTTGAGGGTTACCCCGGTGATATGCTCAAGTATGGCGTAGCAGGTGTTATTCTCGTAGAAGACGTCCAGCACCACCTGGATATGGGCGATCCCGCGAAGCTTCATCAGCGAGCGGTTCAAATCGGCGAACTCGGACATATATGTCTTGTACAGCGGCGAGTTATTCGCGTTCACGCTGATATTGGTCTCGCCCTTTTTTCGAGTGCAGAGAGTATCGGGCATAAACTCCTTCACGGTAACCTTCGACTTGGCGACGGTATCGAACCCGATATAGACCGCGCCCTCGCCGTTATACGAAAGGAGCTTTCCGACGATGTAACGCTCGTTCAAAAAAGTTCTGGGCAAGAGGTACGACGGGAAGCAAGGGTCGCTCTCCGAGACTCCGCAGATCTTGCAGGGACCCTCGTAACCCTTCTCATTCATACACCCCATGCACAAATTAGTATCGATTAACATTTGATCCTCCGAAAAACAATACAAGCCGGGTAAGCCTTACGGTCGCCTCTAAAGACCTTATCAAACCCGAAAACATCAAACAGAAGCACACTTTAAACTATACAACAAAAACCGAGAATTGTCAATAACTTATGACAGTATTGTAATAATTTCCGAGATTTCTTTTAAAACGCTCGTCGATTTTCACAAAAATTTAACAAAAATGCCCTTGCAATTTTATTGAATATATGGTATAATACAGGATAAGGGGGAATATCCCCCCATTCATACTGCATACTGAAAGGGGTATAATCACAATGGGATTTCTCGAAGACGTAATCAGCACCGGTAAAAACGTAGTTACCACTGCCGGCAAAAAGACCGATGAAGCGGTAAAAATGTCCAAGCTGAAAATAAAACAGACTCAGATAAACAACGAGATCAGAGACGAGTACGAGAAGCTCGGCGAGCTTATCTACCGGATGAAAAAATCGGGCGAGCAGGACGACGCCGCGTTTGAAAAAGCGGTATCGGGCATTGACGAGAGCTATGCGAAGCTCGAAGAGGTCGACAAGCAGATCGACGAGCTGAAGGATCAGGTAACCTGCCCCGGCTGCGGCTGCAAGACCAAGGACGAGAATTTGTTCTGCCCTAAGTGCGGCGCCAAGCTCCCCGAAAAGCCAAAGGCAGAATCCACAGACAAACCCGCCGAGTAATTTTTATGCCGGGCAATAAAGGGCTGATCGACCCAACGAGAGGAACAATGCAGTTCCTCTCGTTTTCGCTTTACGGGGCAAAATCCATTCAAATTCAAAAACGCTGTTATTTCTCCGGTCGCTCCGTTCTTTTTGAGAACACGCACCCGCAGTAATTCTGACGGTACAGTCCATATTCCCGCGAAAGCTCGATAGACCGCAGATACCCGCCCTTTTTCTTGAAATCGGACGGCAGGAATTTTACCGGGGACGTTCCGCGAGAAGCCGCCCGCTCGTTCAGCTCGGCTTCCAGCGCCTCGCCGATCTCATTTATCTTGGCGGCGTTCTTAAGCGGACTGATGGAGAGCGTGGTGCAGAAGTAATCAAAGCCGTTCGCGGCGGCGTAATCTGCCGCGTGTTCCAGACGCAGACGGTAGCACCTGAAGCAGCGTTCGCCGCCCTCAGGGACGTTCTCAAGTCCCTTTGCGGCGTCAAAGAACTCGCGAGGGTCGTACTCATCCACCACCAAAGACACGGGATTTTTCACGGGAAGCTCTCCGATAAGCCGCCGCTGCTCCTCGGCTCGCCTGCGAAATTCCTCTTCGGGGGAGATGTTGGGGTTATAGTATAACACCGTTATCGAGAAATACTGCGAGAGGTACTCCAGACAATAGCTCGAACAGGGCGCGCAGCAGCTGTGGAGCAGCAGCTTCGGCGTATAGTCCAGCGATTTTATAAGAAGATCAAGGCGGCGCTGATAGTTAATTTTCGGTTCCATAAAAAATACCTTTCGGGCGCTTACTTGGAGAATTTTTCCCGCTCGGAGACCGCAAGCCTGTCGCAGCGCTCGTTCTCGGGGTGACCCGCGTGTCCTTTGATCCACACAAACTCCGCCTTGTGGATCTCAAGCAGTGCCAGCAGCCGTTCCCAGAGGTCGGGGTTGAGCGCGGGACTGCCGTCGCTCTTCTTCCAGCCGCGCTTCTTCCAGCTTTTCGCCCAGCCCTTGCCGATGCCGTCCGCCACGTACTTGCTGTCGGTGGTGATACGCACCTCGCAGGGGTATTTCAGCGCTTCGAGAGCGGTGATAACGCCCAGAAGCTCCATTCTGTTATTGGTGGTATGCGGTTCGCCGCCGCTTACCTCCTTTTCTCTGCCGTCGCAGCGGAGGATAGCGCCGAAGCCGCCGGGACCGGGGTTTCCGCTGCACGCGCCGTCTGAGTATATTTCCACAAATCGCATATCACACCTCGTCCTTCAGCGCTGCGGTAGTCACGATCCCGAGAATACTCTTCCGGAAGATGACCGTAAGAATTACCACCGGCACGAACATAAGCAGCGCCAACACATACATCTCGCCTACAGCGCCCCTCTCGTAAAGCTGCTCCATAAACGCGGGGAGCATATCGAGAGTCTCGCCGAAGGTAAGCGGACCGCCCGAGAGCCTGCCGATCTCGAACAGCGACAGAACAGCCGCCGCCGCGATGACCGGACGGATCTGCGGGATCACCAGCTTCCTCAAAATCATAGTATGGGACGCGCCGTCCAGCTTCATCGAGAGGACGGTATCATCGGGGATACGCCGTATCGCCTCACGGATAAGCACCAGGCACAGCGGAGATACAATAAACGGCAGTATTACGGCAAAATACGTATTCGCAAGCCGTATTTTGGTTATAAAGACGTTATTCAGCGTAAAGGAAAGCGCGGGGGTAAGCGCCAGCGACAGTTCCACAAGCCTGTTGAGCGGCTTTATCATCGGAGCTTTTACCTTTGCGAGAACATAAGCCGCGGGTACCGTAACCGGAATTCTCAGAAAAGTAACCACAGCCGCCACAAATACCGTATTAAAGACAAATCGGCAGAACGGCACGCCGGTCTCTCCGGTCGAGGTGAACAGCGACACAAAGGAATTGAAGGTAAAGTCCTTCGGGAAGAAGGTCTGCGGCACGCTGCCAAGCTCGGCGGTAGTCTTAAACGACTGCATTACCGCAAAGAAAATCGGGAACAGAATAAGCAGTCCCATCAGCACGAGAACGACCAAGAACGCCACATCTGCGGTCTTCGCGAGGATAATTCGGCGGTGACGCTTTTTAGCCGCTGCCTGCTCAGGGGTAAGCGGCGGTTTCTCGGACGAGGAGACCTGCGGGGTAAAGCTCTTCAGCTTCTCCGCCTCGGAGTCGGGGACTTCAATGCTGATCTCGTTTTGCGGGTTCTCGAAGGGATCGGCGGGGGCAGCTTTTTGGGGAGAAGCCGTCTTTCGGGAGGTCGCGGCTCTTTTGAGGAACGCGGCGATATTCCGGAGCTTGGGAAGCCTGTTCCATATGGATCCGTCAGGGCGCTTTGAGTCCGAATTATTCCCGGACTTTGTTTCAGACTGAGCGGCTTGGGGCGCGTCGGGCTTGTCGGGAATTTCTATCATAATGTAATTCTCGGAATTTTCACGGGACGGTCTCGTTTCCTCCGGCTTTTGAGACTTCCCGGACGGGACAGCTGTTTTCTTCTTTTTACTGCTCAAACGCTCACCCCCCTTAACCGTTTAATACGCGGAATAATTTCCGCACAATGAAGTATACAAGCAGCGAAAACGCTGTAATCAATACGCCTACAGCGCTTGCCATACCTATATCGAACTCCCCCGCGCCCATCGTCAGCATATAGTCGGTGAGCGTCATATTTGCGGGAGTGGTCGTGAATACGCTTCCCGGAGACAACGCCGCCGCGATCTGCAGGACAGCCGCCAGCGCAAGATGGGGAGCGGATACCGGAATAGTAACGAAAATCAGATGCCCGAAGCGGTTCGACAATCCGTCGATCCGGGCAGCGTCATACAGCTCGGCATTTTCGCAGCATCCATGCGCTTCGTCAAAACCCGCGAGCGTCACGAGAAAGCTTATCCCGAAAGTTCCCCACAGCTTGGAAAGCTGCATAAGCAGGAACGACGCGGGAGTACTGTTCAGCCAATCCACGGGACTTGTGATGATCCCGAGACACATCAGAGCGCTGTTAAGAGGCGACTCCATACCTTCTCCGAAAGCTATCCCGCAGACCGCAAACGCGCCGTACAAAAACGACGGAAGGCAGAGGATAACGGCGAAAACGGTCTTCAGCCGTTTGCCAAGCGGACTTATAAGCCACGCGGCAAATATACAAAGCACAAAGCCGCCAAGTCCCGTGATCAGGAAGGAAACCAGCGTATTTTTCAGAGCCGAGATAAACAGTTCGTTCTCGATAAACAGATCTCTGAAATTCTCAATTCCCGCGAAAGCGGCGGATCCGGGCAATTTAAAGTCGGTGAACGCAGTCGGCAGCGCGCCTATTACCGGCAGCACGGTAAACGCAATAAACAGTACAAAAAAGGGGGTCATCATAAAATATGCCGAACGGTTTTTGTGCATTTCATCGCAAAAGGAGCGGAGCTTTTGCTCTAAATCGGGGTTTTTGTCCTGCTTTTTTTCAATTTTTTGCATAAATTCGCGTTTTCCCCCTTAATCTGATATTATGAGATGACGCCGCAGCTCATCGAGATAGACGTCGCGGGCATTTTCGCCCTGAAGCGCACGATCGAGAGCGGAATAGACCGCGTTCTTCACATCCTCGGATAGGGATATATCCTGAAGCTGTAGAGTGCTTTCCCGTTGGAGAGCGATCTCGCGGTACTCGCTGTCTCCCCAATATTGGGAGCAGGAAAAATCCATATTCGCCGAGGAATACCTTCTTCCGCCAAAAGCAGCCGCCAATTGCTGCTGAACCTCCGACGATGTAAACCATGAGATAAATTCCCAAGCCGCGCTGACATTCCCGCAATCCTTGAAAACTACCGCGCCAAGAGAGTTGGTGTTGACAGAGCAATCAAGCGTGCGCAGTCCGCCGATCATACGGTATGTGCCGGGGATATGCGCCAACCCCCAACGTCCGGTAAGCTCGTATGCCTCGCCGTCAAGCCTTGAGGAAAACTCGGTGTAATCCGCGACAACAAGCGGCATTTCGCCTGTTCTGAACATCGCGAAAACGTCCTCGTCACACAGTCCGTATTCGCCGCAGATCTCCGCCCACGCCTCAAACGCCGCAGCGGCACTGTCGCTTTGAAGCTGCTTCTCCTCCGTCTGATTAAGCATAGCGATAAAAATGTCTCCCGCGCAAAAGCCGTTGGGGTTGTCCTCGGAGGATACAAGTCCCGCTCTCATTCCGTTCCCGTATATTATCTCCATTACATCGGAAAATTCCTCCCAGGTCGTGGGCGGGGTTATTCCCAGCTCGGCGAAAATATCCGCTCGGTAGAACATCATCGGGAAACTGTTGGTAAGCGGGACCCCATACACTCCGTTATCGTAGGCGTACGTTTCCGACAGACCGCTCGGAAAGCGGCTGTACACCTCGCCAAAATTCTGGCAGTCCTTGAGATTTGCCAAAGCGCCCCGCTCCAGCATCTCGCATATGGTATCCGAGTCCACAAAGAGCGCGGCCTGCGGACCCTTGCCCGATACGACCGCCTCGCAGAGCTTGCCGTTATCGGGGCGAATGTTGATTTTGAGATCGTGGTCGGCGTTGTACTGCTTCTCCACAAGATCGCTGATTATCTCGGCATCCTTGCGGTCGAGACAAACCCACACGTCCATCGTGCGGTAGTCCGGCTGCCGGAGCGCGTCAAAGTCCTTGAAGAACGAGCCGATAAACGAGCTGAACGCAAACACGATCGCCTTGAAAACGTTCACGCGGGTGTCGCGGTATTCCTCGTGCGCGGTCTTTATCTCGAAATAATCAAGCTCAAGCGGCTGGCAGCGGAAATTGCGGACGCGGGAGACCAGCTCGGTGATATAGCTCTCGATCTCCGACTGCCTCGTTATTGACGCGTCTTTGATAAATTCGGATTTTTTCAGCATTGATTTCAGCAGAAGCGAGAGCTTGCTCATCTCGGCGATCTCAACGCCGAACTCATCACGGATCTCGGCGTTTTGCGCGTCCAGTTCTTCAGTCACCTCCGTGAAGACCTCGATAAGCTCGTCGGGGGACTTGTCCTCCGCATCGCAAAGAGCGTCATACAGGCGCTGCAAAGTATCCTCCGCTTGGGCGGCATACTGCTCGTTCCCGCCTGTCACCGCTTCAATGGCGATGGTGTTGTCGCCTGCCTGAAGGTAGAAGTAGATAGGCTCGCCGTTTTCGTCGGTAAGGTTTAGCGTCTGCCATTTCGTGGAATAATCTATACGCACCGCGTCAAGCTCCTTGCAGGGAACAGCGCCGTTTACGGTGATCCTTCGATACGATGAAAGTCCTTCGGAGGAATTGCGGCGGCAGCGCAGACTTATGGAGTAGTAGCCGTTCGCCGGGACGTTTACCTCGTACACCGCCTTCTGCGACGGCTCGTCCCATGCGTTGTCGGGACTGTCCACTGTGCCGCCTATCGTGTTATAGCGGATATCGGTGGGATGCGCGGGACTTGCGAGGTACTCCGTAGGCTCGCGGGTCGGCTGGAGAGCGGCGGAGTTAGTGTAGGACGGGACCTCCGCTTCTACAAGAATAGCCTCCCCGTTTACAAGAGCGGGGGTGGCTTCTATTTCTTCCGCAGTGGGTTTGACCTCGGCATACGACTTGAGCGTTGATGTGTTGGTGAAATTTATACGTGCGATATACAAGTCGGTCGGCGCGTTCTGGAGAGTGACGGTATGCTCTCCCGGGGTCAGGTAGAACGAGAACGGCTCTCCCGAAAAGTCCGATTTATTGAGCAGCGTGTAGGTTATCCATGAGTCGGAAATCACCTGAGTGGGGCGTATCTGATTTCGATGAGTGCTGTCGTATTGGATGTTCCCGGTCTTGTTCCTCCAATACTTGTCAAGGGGGATCTTTGCGGCTTCGCTGAACGGCAGCTCCCCGTCGATCATAACGCCGACCGACAGCTCTGTTGTATCGGAGGCGGCGGTACGGTAAATCAGCTCCAGATCATACAATCCGGCGGAATAGACCTCGAACGGGAATGTAACAGTTCCGCCATTCTCCCATAAGAGAACGTTCGGCATACCCTCGTAGGAGGATAAGAGGCTGCCCTTAGCACCCGGCGACGTCGAGTAGGACGCAGTATCGGCATACAGCGACACCACGGTTCTCTGCGCATCGGGGTACTGTCCGATATATTGAGAATACGAGCTTTCACTGAGAGTTACTATGCTGCGCGGCGCGGTCACCGCGGCGTTCTCCTCCGTATCGGCATACGCCCGTGAAGTCCGAACACCCGGGACTCCGAGCGCCAACGCAGCCGACAGCGATACGGCAGCAGCCTTCTTTAAAACACATTTTAATTTATTAAACACGATGGATACCTCTTAAATACAATCATATGACGTTCTCATTAATTATATCAAAAATCCGCCGCGCTGTCAACTACAATAAAAAAAATTTCACACATATCAGTTAAACCCCTTGATTTATTTTCCGAAAAATGGTATACTGAAAGTAGTGTGATCCGATCAAAAAAAGTGGAGGGTTAGTTATGACCGTAAAGACTTTTTCAATAAATTCAGAGAAAACGGCTTTCGTGAAAGCGTATCTCCCCGAACGTATCGCGGGACTTGAGTACTGCGAAAAGCGCCCGTCGGTGGTGATCTTTCCGGGCGGAGGGTATTCTCACGTATCCGAACGAGAGGGGGAGCCGGTAGCATTCCAGTTCTTGGCGGCGGGATATGCGGCTTTCGTCGTTACATACACCACGAACGCGAGATTTCCCACGCCGTTGGTGGACGCCGCGTACACATTCTACAAGATCCGTATGAGAGCGGAGGAATTCTGCATTGATCCGAATAAGATAGCCGTTCTCGGCTTCTCGGCGGGCGGGCATTTGGCGGGGTGTCTCGCTACCATGTGGAACGACAGCACGCTGGTAAAGACCATAGGCTGCGACCCGGACGAGCTGCGCCCGAACGCGGCAGTGCTGTGCTATCCCGTGATAAGCGGCGTTACCTCCCCGCACGAGGGGAGCTTCAACGTGCTGCTCGGCGAGGACGCGTCCCGTTCCGACCTGTCGCGGCTTTCGCTTGAGAACCGCGTCACCCCCAGAACGCCTCCAATGTTTATCTGGTGTACGGCGAACGATCAGTCCGTCTCCGCGCACAACTCGCTTGTTATGGCGAAGGCGTGCATCTCCAACAAGATCCCCATGGAGCTGCATATCTTTGACGACGGACCGCACGGCATTTCCTGCTGTGACAAGGCTTCCGGAGTAAACGAGGACTACTGCAAGCCGAACGTGCGCCGCTGGATACCGCTCTCCATCGAGTTTCTCAATAAGTATATGGATGTTTAAGCGGCAGGAAAAGGGGAGCTGTATGCTCCGCGATAAGAACAACACGCGGACTTTGAAGAATAATGTAACTCCTTCGCCTCTATGGCGGCGGGACAAATTCTATTTGAGAGAGGTCAATGCTATGCAAGCTAAGAAACCGTTTGTAACAAAGGAACAAGTGGAGGAGATCGTCAAGACCTGCCCCACGCCGTTCCACATCTATGACGAGAAGGGCATACGCGAGAACGCGAGACGGCTTAAAGCCGCGTTCGCGTGGAACAAGGGATTTCGCGAGTATTTCGCGGTAAAGGCTACCCCCAATCCCTTCATTATGAAGATCCTGCAAAGCGAGGGCTGCGGGTTCGACTGCTCAAGCTACACCGAGCTGCTGCTCTCGGATAAAGTCGGGGCAAAGGGTCACGATATTATGTTCTCGTCCAACGCTACCCCGGACTTGGATTTCAAGAAGGCGTTCGAGCTGGGCGCTATCATCAATCTGGATGATTTTACGCACATAGACGTTCTCGACAGGCTGACAGGGATCCCCGAGACTATCTGCTGCCGCTACAACCCGGGCGGCGAGTTCAGGACGGACGGCTCGCCCAACGTTATGGATACCCCCAAGGACGCAAAATACGGTATGACCCACGAGCAGATCATCGAGGCGTACAAGATACTCAAGCAAAAGGGCGCGAAGAAGTTCGGAATGCACGCGTTCCTCGCGTCCAACACGCTCACCAACGACTATTACCCCACCTTGGCGCGCATTATGTTCAAGGCGGCGGTGGAGATAAAGGAGAAGTCGGGAGTGGAGCTGTCGTTCATCAATCTCAGCGGCGGCGTGGGTATTCCCTACAGACCCGATCAGCCCGCCAACGACATCGCTGTGATAGGCGAGGGCGTTCGCAAGGCTTACGAGGAGATACTTGTTCCTGCGGGAATGGGCGACGCTGCCATCTTCACCGAGCTGGGACGCTTTATGCTCGCGCCCTACGGAATGCTTATCGCGACCGCGATCCGCGAGAAGCACATTCACAAGGAGTACATCGGACTTGACGCTTGCGCCGCAAATCTGATGAGACCCGCGATCTACGGCGCGTACCACCATATAACCGTACTCGGCAAGGAGGAAGCTCCGTGCGATCACGTGTACGACGTCACGGGCGGTCTGTGCGAGAACTGCGACAAGTTCGCCGTGGACAGAGATCTTCCCAAGATCGACATCGGCGACTACATCGCCATTCACGACACGGGCGCGCACGGCTTCTCAATGGGTTACAACTACAACGGCAAGCTCAGAAGCGCGGAGCTGCTGCTGCGCGAGGACGGCTCGGTGAAGCTTATCCGCCGCGCCGAGACCCCCGAGGACTACTTCGCGACGTTCGATCTATTCAAGGGAGATTACTCGCTCTGAGAGCCTGTTCAAAAAGATCCCGCCCCGAAAGGGGCGGAACTGCTTTAGCACAGTATCAGTATCCGCGAGGGGCGAGACGGTCTGCCGCAGAAAAGGCTGTTCATCTCCGGAGCGTTTTGTTAATATCCCCAAAAAAGCACCTGCCATTTACACTAAAATTGACAAAACGGGAAAATTTTTATTGAAATCCTGGATATGGTGTGTTATAATTAAATTGGGATTGTATTCTAAATTGAGATTTTATTCTATAAGAATTAAGGAGAATTTATTATGTCTGACGAAAAATTATCTTTGCAAGCCGGAATTGCCTATATGGATCGCTGCCTTGACGCGGAGCTTGCCGCGCAGCGCAGCGTCGCCCACAGCGCCATCGATATGGACGACTGGGATAAGGCACAGGAGATCCTCTCAAAGTCGAAAGAGGCTATCTCCCGCGTGGAAATGCTGCGCGGTAAGTTTGCGGAGTTCAAGAAGGCGGCGGCTTCAATAACCGAGGGTACCGCCGCGCCCGAAGCAAAGGCTCCCGAGGCAAAGGCTCCCGAGGCGGACAAGAAGTCCGCTGAACCCGCAAAATCCTCTTTCTCGTTTGTTGACGCAATTGAGGAGCTTATCGAAAAGTACCCTTATCCTATGGCACAGTGCCACTCCGCTACAAATATGAACAAGTTCTTCGCTACGGAGGAAGCGGTCGCAAAGTCCGACTTCAAGAAGCCCGTGCAGCTCAGCAACGCTATGTGGGTTGAAACGGATATTCCCGACGAGAAGGCGCATCTCCTCGTTGACGCTCTCAGCAAATACTGCGAACGCAAGCAGGCCTGATAAATGGCGAATATTATCGAGGAGCTCAACGCATTAGCCGCAAAGTCGGGCAGGAGCAGGAAAGCCGCCGAGTCGGGCGCCGCGCTTTTGCTTGAGGAGTTCTCCGAAGGGCGCGACTGCGCGCTGGCGGCGGAGTATCTGCACAAATTTCACTATTCGGTGTGCGTCTATTTCGTCAAGAATGCGGAGCTTACCGGGGACGAGGCGCGGCAGATCGCGCTCTTGTGGAAGCCGCAGAGGAAATCGCGTTTTTCTGCGGAATTTGCGTTTTGCAGGGGACTTATAGAGCGCGGATATGACGCTGAGATCCCCGCGTATTTCGCGGTCGGAGTGATCCGCAGCGGCACAAGTGAGAACGTTGTGGGAAGAAACGGCTTTCTGGCGGCGATGATCGGCGATTTCAAGAAGGTGTTCCACAGCGCGGATCTGCGGGAGAAGTTTGCGGAGCTTGCAAAACTGCCGGAGTGCGATATTATCGCAACGTTCGTCGGCGAGGCGCAGGGGGGCGACGTCAGCCTGATGGAGTTGTCGGAGCTGCGCCGACGGCTGACGGAAGCGCAATCGGAGATCGACAGCCTGAACGAGCGGCTGGAGCAGTCCTTCAGGATGGACGCGCTGCGGGAAAGCGCCGCGCTTGAAACGCTCAAAAAGAACGTCTCAAAAGCCTTGAAGGAAGAATACGACGAGTATCAGCGCAGCGACCACACGCTCAACGAGGATAATTTCGCGGCTAACAGGGCAAGTCTCATAAGAATTTTCAAAATTCTGAAAAGATTTGGATTTTCTTTTGAGTAGCTAATTTCCGAGATCTCCGGAGATCTGTAATTTGCGGCTGCTCTTCCCACGCGGAAGGGAGCGCGGAATACAAGAGCGTTTTGATATTCGTTTTGCGGATAGGGGGTGTTTATTCAATGAAAACGGGCAGCTTTATCAGCATAGATTTCGGTACCTCCAATACCTCTATCGTCAGCGT
Organism: uncultured Ruminococcus sp.; assembly: GCA_964393305.1. Lineage (GTDB taxonomy): Bacteria > Bacillota > Clostridia > Oscillospirales > Ruminococcaceae > CAG-115. Next base: position 5,974 of record CAYMTG010000011.1, on the reverse strand, counting down.
TATGCGCGACGGTCACGGGGAGAAGATCGCCATTCTGGGCGAGGACGGCGAGTTTCCGTTTGCGTCGCTGCTGGCTATCTCCAACGAGAACAAGCTGTTTTTCGGAAATAAGGTACGCAAGAGCCGCGACCAATTGGCGGAGTCCTGCAAGCTTGTCGCGTCCTTTAAGTCTCTGCTCGGCACCAACGAGTGCATTTCGGTGAACGGCAAGGAGATCACACCCATCCAGCTCACCGCCGAATATTTCCGCTGTCTGAAGAAGGTCGTTCTCAAGAAGTACGGCATTGATATAAAGGAGGCGGCGTTCTCGTTTCCCGTGGATTTCTCGCCGGAGGCGCGCAAGGATCTGATCGCCGCTGCGGCAAAAGCCGAGATAAAGGTGATCGGACTGGTGTCAGAGAGTACCGCGGCATATCTTGCCGTACGCGAAAAGGTCAGGGGCAGAAGCCGCGTGATGGTTGTCGATTGGGGCGGCGGTACGCTGGATATAAGCATTATGGAGACCGACGGCTCGCGTATCCGTGAGGCGGCGGTATACGGTGAGAATATCGGCGGCGACGACGTGGACTACGCCCTCGCCCAGAGAGTACACAGCCTTCTCAGCAGCAGGATCGAGGATGTTTCAAAGGCCTGCGCGTTCGAGGAAATGTCCTCCGCTGACCGCGACAAGATGATCTCGGCAGCGGAGCGTGCGAAAATACAGCTCTCCGAGGACGGCGAGGAATACCCCCTCACTATCCGCGACTATGGCGCGTACGGCACTAAAACGCTGTTTATCACCAATGATATGTTCGCCGAAATGATAAAGCCTATCATAAAAAACCGCGTACTGGCGGCTATCAACACCGCTATGGAACACGCGGGCGTTGCTAACGCGGATATTGACGCGGTGATCATCGCGGGCGGCTCGAGTTATCTGCGGCCTTACGCGGACGCTATGCTCAATCTTTTCGGTGAGGAGCGGATAGTACTCCCCGAGAAGCCGCAGTTTATCTCGGCGATCGGCGCGTCCTACGCGCTTTTTGCGGAGGGACAGTTCAAGCTCGCGGACGATCTGGGGATCCTGATGTCGGACGACAGCGTATTCCCGCTTCTCCGGAAGGATGTGGACGGAGTGGGCGCAAAGAGCGGCAAGGCGTCGTTTGCCGTGGTGGATAATTCCACCGAGGCGAGGGTGATCTTCTCGAACGGAGACGGGCGTACTATCTACGATCGGGTAAATATTCCCGCCAAAGGATTTTTGACGGAGCGTTTCGAGATCTCAGCCGAGATAACCGAAATGCAGGTGGCGGAAATAACAATAAGCAGCACCGCCGCGCCCGACAACGAAAAGGATACCGTATGCCGCATAAACGGATTGACGTTTTACTATGATTTGACGAAGAAATAATGCCCTACCGAAAAGGGAAGACTGTCGGCAGTCTGAAGAGAGGAACTTGTTATGGGCAGGTCTAATATCGATGTCAAGAGCAACATCTATATAAGAGCCGCGGGAACTTACTCACAGAGTAAGGATTCCCCCGAAAAAGACGAAAGGTTCGCTTCACAGGTACTTGACGCGGACTGCCTTCGTATGCTCGTAGACCGCGCCGAGGAAAACGAGGTAGACCTCAATATCACCGATGCACAATGGCAGCTGCTGGTTGTAAGGCCCTGCGAGTACTGCACTACCGGAGAAATGACCCACGGCTTGGTATGGCGCGACGGCGTAATGACGGTCGAATGTCGCTGTACGGCAGAGGACTGCGCACACGCGGATATGTGCGGCAAAACAGTGATCCCCACCGACGAGAAGCCTGCCGAGGACGACCTTTTCCAAGAACTGGCACAGCTTGGAATGGATATACAGAATATTTTCGCCGACCCTGAGGGAGACGGCGGCTCCGACAACGCCGATAATGCCGATATTGGGGAAACAGCCGATCCCGAAACCCGCGAGGCTGTGACTGAGATCATGAAGGACAGCGCCGAGTACCTTGAGATCTCCGATGCCGACGCCGCGTCTCGAGTGATCAGCGCGCCGCTCTCCGATAAGATAATTGTAAACGGCACTGCGGGCGCAGGCAAGACCTTTACCGCCGTTGAGCGCGTGACGCATATTTTCAAGGATCCCCGCTTCTCCGAAGAATACCCGAGAATACTGATGCTGTGCTGCACCGACAACACGGCAAACGAGGTAAAAACCCGGATCGAGCAGAAAATTGCCGCCGGCGAGCTTCCCGAAAGCGCGTCCAGAATAGCGCTCGGCACATTCGACGTGCTTGTTATGAAGTATCTCGCGGACAAGGGAGTTTCCGTGGCTTCTATGCGCGGTATGACGCCCGAAAAGCGGGCGGCTCTGTTCAAGGAGAAGATAATTCCCAAGGACTTTGCACTGTTCGACTACGCAATAATCGACGAGCTTCATGAAGCGACAGACGAGCGGGCGCAGGTGCTGCTCTCCATATTAGAGTCGCTTAAATGCGGATTTTTACTGCTTGAGGATAAATGTCAGGCTATTTTCGACTATACCGACAACAACGCCGAGATCATGGACTGCGCGGCGCTGTATTCCGCCTTGCGCAAGGCGTTCCCGAACAATGTCAAAAGGTATACGCTGCTCGGAAACAAGCGTCAGTCGGAAACGCTCGACAAGATGACGGAGCTGCTGCGCAGTCAGCTGCTGGACGATACTCCCGCGCAGATCTCCGCAGTCTGCAAAAAACAGCTCAACGATCTGCCGCAGGCGCTTATCGACGACGATTTCAAGATAATCGACCTTAAAGGCACCACCGCTATTCTGTGCAGAAAGAACGGCGACGCGGAATATATCAGCTGGCTGCTCAACAAGAACAAGGTTCGGCACACCCTTATTCGCGAGAATACGGCGGGCGCGTCGATCGGACGCTATCTTGCGGACGTTCTGTGGGACTGGAGGCAGCCGTCCATAGAGAGAGCGGCGTTTATCAAGCGTTTTACTATGAGATGCGACCCCGATGAAGCCAAGGCGAACGAGTTCTACTCCGCGCTGGTCGTGTATGCCGAAGGTCTCAGCGGCGGGGAGAACGACATCCTCGACTGCGTGAAGCTGGCCGAAAAGCTGTGCTGCGGCGGCGAGCTTCCCGCCGTTATTCTCAACGCACGCGAGGAGATGCTCACCATCTCGACGATCAGCCGCGCAAGGGGCAAGGAATTCGACAAGGTGTATCTGCTCGGCTATGATTTCTCGCCCGACGGCGAAAGCCATAGCCGCGATGAGAAGATGTTCTACCTGGCAGAGACCCGTCCCAAGAACGAGCTTGAAATCCTGCGCCACCCTGCTAAATGGACGTTTAAACGCAGTGAAAACAACCGCTGGATCCGCACGGTGCGCGAGGCGTACAAGGAACATTCAAAGTGCGTGGGCTTCGGCACGGGCGACAGCGAGGATATAGACTACTACTCGTTTGTCGAGGGAGATCTGGGCAGCGCGATACAGCGTCAGGCGTATATCGCGCAGTTCGTGAAGTGCGGCGATGAGGTGTACCTGCGCATAGACGGCGACGTCTACGATATAATCCACGGCGAAACGGTTATAGGCAAGATGTCAAGGTCGTATTCGGAAAATCTGCTGGGAGAATTCGGCGGGAGAAAGTACGTAGAGACGCTCCCCGAACGGATCTCGGAGCTGTTCGTCACGAATGTCATAACGTTTGTGTCGCTGCTTGACCCAAACGATACGTCGGGGTCAAAAATCCCCGACCAGTTCAAGAAAAAACGCTTCTGGCTGGGAGTGGAGATAAGCGGATTTGGGACAATAAGCGAATAGCATATTATCGGGGAAGCTTCTGTTTCCCCGATATTTCAAAGGTCTTGATCGCGGATCTTAAAACAACCGCCTTAGTGTTTTGGCTTACAGTACAGAAGCGGCGGGAAGAAAAAAGCAAAAACCCCTTGATTTTTTCAAGAAGATATGGTATACTATATTAGAAAGCGTTTTGGATTATGGAGGCAGGTCCCGGGCAACGGTGTGCCGTGAACCGTGTCAGGCGGTGACCCGAGCAGCACTAAGCGGATTTCATCGTGTGCATCGGTAAGCCTGTCTTCATAATCGAGAGCGCTTATAGTTTCTTTTTTCCGTAAAGGGGTGAAAAAATGTATCTTGCGCTGTACAGAAAATACCGTCCCAGATCGTTCGACGACGTTATCTCACAAGAACATATCACCACCACACTGAAAAACCAGATCATCAATAACTCCGCAGGACACGCCTACCTTTTCACCGGTTCACGGGGAACCGGCAAAACCACCTGCGCAAAGATCCTCTCCATGGCGGTCAACTGCGACCGCCCCGAAAATGGCAATCCGTGTATGAAATGCGACCGATGCCGCGAAATACTGGACGGTACCGCTACCGACGTTCTGGAGATGGACGCGGCTTCCAATCGCGGTCTTGAGGACGTTCGCAAGCTCCGCGAGGAGGTTTCCTACACGCCTGTTTCCTGCAAATACCGCGTGTATATTATAGACGAGGTGCATATGCTCACCAACGAGGCGTTCAACGCCCTGCTGAAAACCCTTGAAGAGCCGCCGCCTCACGTAAAGTTCATACTCGCTACTACGGAGCTTCACAAGGTTCCCGCTACCATCTCTTCAAGATGCCAGCGGTTTGAGTTCCACAGAGTAAATGTAAACGACAGCGCCAAACGGCTGATGGAAATAGCCGAAAAAGAGGGCTTTTCGCTTGATGAGGACGCGGCGGTGCTTATCTCCCGCCTGTCCGACGGCGGAATGAGAGACGCGCTTTCCGTGCTGGATCGCTGCGCGTCCAACGACGACCATGTCACGTCAAGCGTAGTGCGCGAATGTGCGGGAATAGCCGATAATCACCATATCTACGAATTCGCGGAAATGATAGCCGCACGCGATACCGGGGGGTGCATCCGACTGCTGAGCGATTTGCACAACCGGTCGAAGGATATAGCGCTCCTTATCAATGATCTGATCGAACATTACCGCGACCTGATGATATATAAGTCCGCGCCGCAGGACAGCGATTTACTGTTTGCGCTCCCCGACGAGGTCGGGATAGTGGCTCGGATATCGGGAATGTATTCGATGGCAGAGGTTATGAACTGCCTCTCGCTGCTCTCCGACTGCGCGGAGAATATCGGCAGAACAAAACAGCGCAAAACTCTTGCCGAGATGTGCCTTATAAAGATGTGCGCGAGAGGAGGACAACCCCCCGCCGAGCAGTATACAAATGCCGCGCCGCCCGTTCCTCCGGTTCAGACTGCCGCCAAGCCGCAGCCGACGCCGCCGAAGTCCGCTCCCAAGCAGGAAGCGCCCGCAGCTCCGACAGCTCCTCCAATAGAGGTTCGGGAAGCCGAATTGCCGCCGCCATGGGAAGACCCTGTTTCCGCAGCGCCGCCTTCCGAGCCTGTGGTCGAGCAAGCGCCGCCGTTTGAGCCGGATCACGAGAATTTAACGCCTCCTCCGGAATATGACGAGCCGTACAACGACGCGCCGCCTATGTTTGACCCTGAGCCTTTCGCTGTTTCTCCAATGGAGGACACTCCGGCGGGCGACAACTATCCGATAAATACAGATGAGGATGATTTAAAGAGCGAAGAATTAAAGCCCTTCTCGCCGATAACTCCCGAGCAGTGGAAGGACGCGCTCTCCAAAATGGACTTTATGATGTCGAGTATGCTGTCGGACGCGGAGATCAAAAACGTCGATGGAAAACTCGTTATCACTTCATCCAACCCCCTGCTTCTCGAAAACGTAAAGGGCGACGAGCTGGAGGACTTCCGAAGCAAGCTCTCGAAGCTGCTTGGAATGAGGCTTCAGGTCAAGATCGAGGCGGCCAACGCGGCACTCGATACAGACGCGGATCTTTCCGCAGTGGAAACGTTTCTGAAAAAAGCGCAGCAGCTTGGCATTACCGTAACAAGAAAACAATAATCTGAAAGGACTGTTATTATGAAATCAAGACTTCCCAATGAATACCGGA
>CAYMTG010000010.1:4857-21994 GCA_964393305.1 uncultured Ruminococcus sp. | reverse complement strand
GGGAAGGAGAGATACAATGACGGCGAGGCTTATCACGGCTGCCCGCAGGCGCATTGAAGAAATGCTGAGGTCGGGAGCATGAAAAAAGCGCTTATCGCAATGAGCGGCGGAGTGGACTCCTCGCTCGCGGCAAAGCTGACACGCGATATGGGATATGAGTGTATCGGCTGTATGATGAGGCTGTTCGATAACGCCGACGCCGGCGTCGAACGCTCGCGTTCCTGCTGTTCGCTTGACGACGCCGAGGATGCCAGAAGCGTCGCGTATCGGCTCGGAATGCCGTTTTATGTGTTCAACTTCGCGGAGGAGTTCAAGAAAACCGTAATAAAAAGGTTCGTGAGCGCCTATGAGAACGGCCTGACCCCGAATCCCTGTATTGACTGCAACCGTTATATGAAATTCGGAAAGCTGTACAACAGAGCGGAATTACTCGGCTGTGACGTTATTGTGACCGGGCATTACGCGAGGATAGAGCGGGAGAACGGGCGTTATCTGCTGAAAAAGGCGGCTGACGAAAGCAAGGATCAGAGTTATGTGCTGTATTCGCTCTCACAGGAGCAGCTGGCGCACACGCTGTTCCCGCTTGGAAATATGAGGAAATCCGAGGTGCGCGGACTTGCCGCCGAGAGCGGATTTACGAACGCCCGAAAGCCTGACAGTCAGGATATATGCTTTGTTCCGGACGGCGACTATGCCCGCGTTATAGAGCTGCACACGAAAAAAGCTCCGCTTGCCGGCAATTTTGTCGATCCCGACGGGAATATCCTCGGGCGCAATAAGGGTGTTATTCACTACACCATAGGGCAAAGGAAGGGACTGGGACTTTCCTTGCCGCAGCCGATGTATGTGTGCGGCATACTCCCCGAAAGCGGAGATGTGGTATTGGGTACGGAAAAGGAACTGTTCAGCACGGAAGCGGACGCGTATGATTTTAACTGGATAAGCGGAGACCCCCCGAACGGAGCTATTCGCTGCAAGGCAAAAATACGCTATCGGCAGAAAGAGCAGTGGGCGCTCGTTACCCCGTGCGGCGCAGACAAAGTGCATATCGCCTTTGACGAGCCGCAGAGAGCCATTACCCCCGGGCAAGCGGCAGTGCTTTATGACGGCGATACCGTTCTGGGCGGCGGGACAATAGCGCGTTCTTAATACTGAAACAAAAACCGCTCCTGCGTGCAGAGCGGTTTTTTCCTTTAAAGAATTTTGCGGCGAAGTGTGTGAAATTTATCCCCAATTAATGGAAATATTCCCGCAAGCCGCTTCACAGCTTCTCGCCGCTAGGATAGTCCTCGCAGCAAGCGTGTCTAACAGCTCGTTTTCTTCTCCGATAAAAGATTATCGACAGCGCGGTTATAGCGGCGATCGACACTGCGGATATAATATAGCCCGCTATCTTAAGCGTTGTTGGCTTGTGCTGAACCGTGATTATGCCGTCCGCGCCATGGAGATCCACCTGTACAAGTCCGGTATCCGACATTTTGATTTCAAGAGCGTTCCCATTTTCATCTCTTGCTTCGTAACCCTTATACCAGATATAAGGCAGTACGGCAAACTCAACGCCTTCGTTATCGCCCAAATCAAAGGTGAGCGTGCCGTTGTAACGCTCACAGGGGATTATATTATTGCTGCTCAGTATTACATTATCCCCAAGTGCGCGGAGAATCTCTTTCCCGTCGCCCTGCGCGGCGCGTGGAAGCCACTCGCCGTTCTCCACGCTGAAGGTGTTTTCGGTATTACTGTAGTAATCCTCTTCGTATGGGTCATAATGATACACTCCCGAAACAGCGGTGTGTACACCGGCGATTAAAATTGCCGCCGCCGTTACCACTACCATGGCGGCTTTTGCGGTCCTTGTATACTTGGCGATATAGTAAATATATATCGTCCCCGCGATTATAAGCAAAATCGACGACGGCGCAAAGAACCTCCACGGGAATTGTATAAAATCAAGAAATTTTGAAAGGATTTTCCACGGAAAAACGGTCGTTGACATAAGCGCCAGAATTATTCCTATAATCATAAAGGTATCGGCGGCGACCAGAATATTATTACGTTTGCCGCTTTCATCCCGCAAATACCGCTTTGAAACAGGCGAGCCGCGCAGCAGGAACACCCTCGGAACGCACAGCAGGAAGACAGGAAATCCCATTCCCGCGATACCGTTGTGCATTTCCTCTTTGAATAAGCCTGTAAAAGGGATCACGTAATCCAAGGTATGATAAGCCGTTTCCTCTACCGACATCTCACACGAGAAAAGAAGCTCCAGCAGCGGAAGCCAATAATACGCGGTAACAGCCACCGTGCACCCCGCCGTGATAAACAGCCGGCGCAGTTTTCCGCGAGCTTTGAATATTCTCCTAATGAAAATGATCGAAACCAAGACGCACAATCCCAGCGCCAGAGCAGTGGAAATGCTGTGACTTAAAAGCATTCCGGCAAACCCGACGCCCAGTATGTACGGCTTTTTAAATTCGCCGAAAATGAAGTCATACAGCCCATACAGAATTAACGGCCAGAATACATAGGCAAGAAATTCGCCCAAGGCAAAGCGTACGATGATATTATCGATCCTGTAGGTGGATAATAAATATAAGACTGCCCCCATAGTGCCGCAAACGCGGCTTCCCGAAACATCCCTCAAGAAAATGAACATGAAACAATACGAAAATGCGCTGCACAAGGTCAGAAATACAGTCATACTGTTGCCGACGCCCATGCCCAGCACACGCAAGAGCGCCGGAATATACAGGAAAAAATCCGGATACGCAAAACCCGCATACCCTCCCCCGCCAAAGTAGAGATAGTCTACCCCGGAGAACAGATCGCGGGTTTCAATATTGTGCTTCAATGCCTCAACTCTCAGATAATGGTACGCCGAGTCGTGTCCTCCTATTGGGGAGTTGGACGGAAACAGAAACATTACAAAGCACACATTCGCCGCAATAAAACACAAAACGCATAATATCTCTGTGGAATTATCCCGCAAAAGCTTGTAAAATCGGGTTTTTAAGAAATAGCTTTTTAACCTTAGCATAAACATTTTCCTCCTGAATACGCTTTGCGGTCTGAAAGCCTTCAATTCCGGCTCGATCGCAAAAAATTAAGATAAATAGTAAGAATTAAGCTGTGAACAATGGCAGGTCGCCGAGGATAAACGCTGTATTTTCTATTATACACCATTTTCTGTAAAATGTCAAGAGGAGAAAGCAAGACCCGCATTACTTTGCGGGTCACAAATAATTCAACAATGGACTTGCCCCGTCATTTAACGTGGCAAAATGGCGGCGGGTTCGTTCTGAATTCCCTTTGCAAGCAGCGGAAGTCCAGCCGGCATCGTTTATTCTTCATCATAAATATCAAGAAAATTACGTACCTCTTTTTTGTATTTGAACTTTATCACCGCGTTGAGGTCGACGTTTTCCATGCTCCTGAAAATATTCATCTCCACCTGCGGATTTACCTTTTTCAGCTCGGCGATAAGCTGTTTTATCTCCTGCCTTTTGGAAACGGGTCTGTCGTTTGAGCAGGTGGTGCAGGTATCGGTAAACTTACAAGCGCATTGGATAAAATGCAGGTCGTTGTAGTCGCGCCAATGCTTAATTTCGTCCTCTCGGATAAAGTACATCGGGCGGATTATCTCCATGCCTTCAAAATTGTCGCTGTGCAGCTTCGGCATCATAGTCCGCACCTGTCCGCCATACAGCATACTCATAAGCGTCGTTTCTATCACATCGTCAAAATGGTGACCGAGCGCTATCTTATTGCAGCCCATATCCCGCGCCTTTTTGTAAAGATGTCCCCGCCGCATTCTCGCGCACAGGTAACAGGCGTTCTTATTTACGTTGTACACCGACTGAAAAATATCCGTTTCAAAAATTTCTATCGGTATGGACATTGAAGCGGCGTTTTTCTCTATCACCATTCTGTTGTCTGAACTGTAACCCGGATCCATTACGAGGAACACAAGCTCAAAGGGGAATTTGTCATGCCGTTTCATCTCCTGAAACAGCTTCGCCATCAACATAGAATCCTTACCGCCCGAAACGCAGACGGCGATCTTATCCCCAGGCTTCACAAGCTCATAGGTTATAACAGCCTTCGCAAACTTGCTCCAGAGCGTCTGATGAAATCTCTTCCGTATGCTGTTTTCGACCCGTGCGGTAATATCGCAATACTGTAATTTTTGCCGCAGCCAGCCTGCATAGCCATCTGAAAGGTTATATGCGTTATAGCCTCTTTCACACAATTTTTCTGCGAGATCCCGACTGACAATGCCGCTTTTGCAGCATATTATCAGCATTTTATCCTTTGGCAGACAGGCATTTTCAAGCTGCTCGGGAACAATATTTACAGCGCCGTCGATATGACCGTATGAAAAAGAATATTCATCACGGATATCTATAATCATATATCGCTCGTCCGGCAGCTTTGACAGTTCTTCTGCATATATCTCGTTTTCCATAAAATACCTATATCAATCCATGGGAACCTCTAACATTTTCCTCATCTGATACCATACCGCATTTCCGTGTACTGATGAGGATACGCCCTCATTTACAAATCCGAATTTCTCATAAAAAGCAACAAGCGGTTCTTTACAGGTAAGCACAAGTCCCGACTTTCCCGCCGCCGTCGAATCGCTTATTACTCTTTTCATCAAGCCGCTTGCATACCCCTTGCTTCTGTATTCGGGGCGGGTCGCCACGGAAAATATCATTTGCCACGTTCCGCTTTCATCATGCATATCGGCGTTTTCATACATTTCGTCAAGCAGGTTCGGGCAATTTACAGTCATGCCGTTTATCATTGCGATGATATTTCCGTCCCGTACCATAAGCCAAAAATGCTTCGGGTAAATTTGCAGACGGCGCAAAATATCTTCCCCCGAAGCGGCTTCACTTTCGGGAAAACAAAGTCCTTCAAGCTCTGAAATTTGCTTTGCGTCACCTATTACGGCGTGACGTATTTCCACATCCCCACTCATATATCAAGCTGTTCGTGCTGACCGTTAAGAGAATAAATGACAGCCTTGACTTCGTCGAGGTACAGTGTGTTGGTGTCCTCTCCGCCTGCGGGATACAAGCCTTTCAGATGAGGATATTGCCCTAACATCGCATTATGGACTTCAATTCTGTTATCCTGTACCAGCTTGCCCGATACCCTTATCCATCTGTCGTGAGAGTCCATAGCGGTGATCTCAAATTTCGGATTCTTTTCTATCTGTTTTGAAACATCCTTTGCCTTTGATGTGAGAATATAGATTTTCCCCTCAAATAAAAGCGCTGTCCCGAACGGACGCACTCTCGGCTTATCGCCGTCCTCTGTTGCAAGGTAATATGTCCCCGCCGCTGTAAGAAAATCATACAGTTTCAAAATATCCTTTGCCATAAAAATCTTCCTTTCATTAATAATTGTCATATAGGTCTTCTGTAAACGTAAGCCCGCCTCGGTAGCCCGCGTATGTGCGGTTGAGGACAAGCCGCTCGCTCATCGGGAAAGCGCCGAGTATAAACTGAGCGTCGATCTCAAGCGCCGCTTCACGCTCGTTGCTGCTGCCGAAAATAAGACTTATCTCCTTTTCGGAATGTACAAGAGCGTCATTTATCTCATACTGGTCGGAAGTAAAAATTATCTCCGGAGGCTTTGCGTATTCAAGAGCGTTTATCCGGGAAATTATCCGCTCCTTATCCTCGGGACGGAATATCGGCTCCGTGATAATCACCTTAACGGGTGTAAAGCTGAAATCATTGGCAAGGTATCTCGTTATTCCCACCGCTGTATTCGCATCCGCCGCAACGGCAAAACGTTTCCAGCTCACAACTCCTATTGCCTGAGCAAGATATTCATATACATACTGCTCCTCAGACCGTATCACTTCTTCAACCAAGCTGTTGTCCAAGCGCAGAGCGGCGGCTACCGCTCTGACAAATTCCGTAGTATCCGTTGCGCCTACGAACAGTCCCGGAATACGCAGACTCGGCACGCCGAACTTCTCCTCGAATTTTTCCGCCGGACCTTTGAATATCCACGGATTTACGATAATATTCAAGGCGGCGGCAGAGCATTTCCGTATATCTTCCATACCCTGATTTTTTGTAAAAAAGGTATTTACTTTCAGTCCCAATCTGCTGAGAATACGGTCGATCTCCTCAAGCGTACCGCTCCAGAACGGGTCATGGTAGGGAATGATACCGAAAATATTTACAAGCTTTTCATCCTTGGGAACATCACCTTCAATGATCTTATCTATCATCGTATTCCATACTACTTCATAGCCGAGGTTACTGTCGCCCGCAAAACCCGGTGTTTCTATCGGATAGACCTTATGCCCTTGCTTTTGAAATTCCTCCGTAACGCTTGCTATATCATCTCCGATTATTCCTGCTGTACAGCCTGTCAGGACAAAATACGCATCGGCGTCTATAATATCCAACGCGCCTTGGATCGTTGTGCGGAGCTTATCAATTCCTCCGAACACGACCTCCTTTTCGAGCATATTGCTCGACGGCAGGGAAACGCCGCTGACAAAGCAGGAATTTTTGTGTCCCGATTGCCCTTGCTCAGCAGCGGACGTCTGCATACAGCACCCCGGTCCCGAATGAAATATCGGACAGACCTTATGTAATGCGCCCAGCACCGAGTTGATACCCGCAAGGACACAACCCCCACGCGGATTTTCTGTTATTTGTGACATTACCTCACCTCATTTCATAATATACTTGAACGCGCTTTCTTCATACCATGAATCCTTATACGGCAGTCTGACGTGCTTGGAAAGCTTAACATTAAATCCGGGATTTTCAAGCTGATCGGCTATCTTATTTCCCAGATATAAAAGTCCGTCATAGCCCATAGTAGGACGCTTTCCGTCCAGAACATGAGTAGTCGGCAGTCCCAGCTTTGCCGCCCATTCGGGAACTCCGATAAACGCATCGGGTCTTAACCTGTTCAGGAGATTTACCTGTTCAAAGGGCTGCATATTGGCTATATCCACAACATAATTTTCGTGTATGCCGTTAAGATATTCAATATCTGTCTGCGCGTCCTCGTCATAGGTAGGAGTTTCAAGACCCACAAGCTCCATGCCGAAATCGTCAATAAGAGCTGCCGCGGCAAATGAACGTCCCGTACCGCCGCAGATAAATACACGCTTGCCTTGCAGACGTTGGCGCAATTGGGCAACAAGCGGTTCAACACGTTCATGTTCACGGGCGATTATTTCCTCGGCCTCATTTTCCTTGCCGAGAACCCTTGCAATTCCACGGTACCATTTATCGGTATTTCGTATACCGATAGGCATTACCGTATGGGAATAAGGAATGTCATAATCTTCTTCAAGCGTTTTCATAAACTCATCAGCGAAAACCTTGCAGATAGAAGTAGACGCCTCCGCGGCCGGAATACGGCGTATCTTCTCCAGTGAACTGTAAAACGGGATATAGTTCACTTCAATACCTATCTGCGCGAGCATACGCTCCATTTCCTTCTGGTCAGCATAGCTTACCGTAGTAGGAGCAAACAGATTTACAAGTCCCTTTTGCTTCGGAATACGCTGTTTTTTCAGAATATATTTATTGATGGACAAAAAAGCAGCGTCAAAGCCCGACGCGCATATTTTTGACTTAAAACCCTCACAGTGTATCGGAATTATTACCGTTTCGGGATATTCATTTTGTAAATCATCGGAAATAGCGTCAATATCATCGCCGATAATGCCCGAAGCGCAGGACGCATAAATAAAGATAAGCTTTGGGGAGTAACGTTCCACAGCTTTCTTAACAGACTCGCGCAGCTTCTGCTCGCCGCCGAAAACAACGCTTTTCTGGTCAATATTCGTCACAATTATACGCGGATTTTTCACATTTTTTATTCCTCTGTGCGTCTGCCCTACACGGTACATATCCACCGCCATGATAGAGCAGCCCACGCAGCCCTGCGGCGAATGGGATATAAACACGGAATCCTCCAATGACATCAGCGCTGCCATGCTGTTTATCTGCTGGCACTGAAGACCTTGCGCAAAGCTTCTGTCCGCCCGTTTCATACAACCCTTGCGGAAATCCTGTTCCGCATCCTTTCCGGTTGTGCCTAAATCGTTAAATCTGTCGGGTCTGCTTTCACGTACGCCCGAATAGCTTGTTTTCGCCATACTATCCCTCCGTGATCATCTTATCTGTAATTCCTGCGCCTTGCCTGTAACGTGTTTCCCTTTTGATATGGATGCGGTAATAAAAGTATTTCCGCCTATGACAACATCTTCCCCGATAACAGTATCACCGCCAAGTATCGAAGCGCCGGAATATATCGTAACATTATCGTGTATCGTCGGATGCCGTTTGACGCCCTTCAAATTCTGTCCGCCCTTTGTAGACAGACCGCCGAGCGTAACGCCCTGATATATTTTTACATGGTCGCCGATAACCGTAGTTTCACCGATAACAACGCCTGTTCCGTGGTCTATAAAGAAATATTTTCCGATAACCGCGCCGGGGTGGATATCTATCCCCGTAATGCCGTGCGCATATTCCGACATAATGCGCGGTATCATCGGCACTCCGATGAGCGAAAGCTCATGCGCAAGCCTGTAAACCGAAATCGCGTACAAGCCGGGGTAGGACAAAATGATCTCGTCCTTGCTTGCGGCGGCAGGATCGCCGTCATACGCGGCCTGGACGTCGGTTTCGACATTCTCCCTTATGCGCGGTATCCTCTCCATAAACTCAAACGTCATTTTCTCAGCCTTGTTCTCTACTTCCTCGGGGTCAGGCTCGGACGTTGAGCAGTATCTCAATACGATCATTATCTGCTTGCGCAGATGAAAAATTATGTCCTCGATGGCTGCCGACATATTGTTTTTCAGACTGTAGATCTTGTAGACCTTATCGCTGAAAAAGCCCGGGAAAATTATTTTCAGCAGCTTGTCTGTAATCTCTTTCACCGCCTGTCTGTCAGGCCGGTTATACAGATTGGTGCGATTTATATATTTATCATCCTCGTAGTCATTAAGAATATTCTGCACTATGAGATCTACTTTTCGCTGGTCAATTTGTTCCATCTTCAATGATCCTCTTCTTCCATCCCTGCGGCGGCTTTTCAAGTCCCTCTATGCCGATACGTTTCATCATTCCTTCATCCCGTTCCGGATAAACTCCTCATAGAGAGGCGACATCTCGCGCAGCCGTTCCACTATTTTTTTCAGTTCGTCGACAACATAGTCGATCTCACTCATCGTGGTTTGCTCGGAAAGTGTCAGTCTTAGCGAGCCGTGCGCGATCTCATGCGGCAATCCTATTGCAAGAAGCACGTGGGACGGGTCAAGCGAAGCGGAGGTACAAGCCGAACCGCTTGAGGCGCATATACCTTTCTGATCAAGCAGCAGCAGGAGAGATTCCCCCTCGATAAATCTGAAGCAGAAATTCGCGTTATTGGGGAGTCTGTCCTTTGCATGACCGTTAAGCCGTGAGTACGGTATTTCATCCAGCACACGCTTTATCAGATGATCTCTGAGCTGCGTCTCGTACTCTATCCGTTGTCCCATGGTTTCGCCGGAGATCTCGGCTGCTTTGCCAAAACCGACTATCCCCGGGACATTAAGAGTGCCGGCACGTCTGTTTCTCTCCTGAGCGCCGCCGTGAATGAAAGAGCGTATCTTCACTCCCTTACGTATGTAGAGCAGCCCTATCCCCTTCGGCCCGTTCAATTTATGACCGCTCGCCGACAGCATATCTATTTTCATTTTTTCCGCGTCTATCGGGATATGACCGTATGCCTGAACAGCGTCAGTGTGAAACAAGATCCCGTTTTCGTGAGCTATCCCGCCTATCTCGGCTATCGGCTGGATCGTTCCGATCTCGTTATTGGCAGCCATAATGCTGATAAGTATCGTATCGGGACGTATCGCTTTCTTCAGCTCGTCCAGGGATATTTTTCCATACTCGTCAACGTCAAGATATGTTATCTCGCAGCCTTGCTTTTCCAGATATTCGCAGGTGTGCAGTATCGCGTGGTGTTCAATTTTGCTTGTGATGATATGCCTGCCCTTTGTCGAGTAGGCTTCCACAGCAGCCTTCAATGCCCAGTTGTCGGATTCGCTCCCGCCGCCTGTAAAATAGATCTCATCGCGGCTTGCGCCGATAAGCTTCGCCGTCCGCTCTCTCGCAATATCCACGGCTTTCAGGCTCTCTCCGGCAAAGCTGTAAATTGCCGACGGATTGCCGTATGTCTGCCGAAAATAAGGCGTCATTTCATTCAATACCGCTTCATTGACCTGCGTCGTGGCGGCATTGTCAAGATATATTAAACCGCTCATCAAGTACCCCCTTTAAATGACATAATTATCCGCGCCAAGTCCGCTTTGCCATTCAAGCATATCCTGAAGTGTTGTTTCTTCAAGAACTCCGTTTATAGCGGCATACAGCTTTTCCCACAAAACATGGCTTGTACAGAATCCTTCGTTTTCGCAAATATCACATTGGATCTCGCAGTTAGTCGGGTACATATCTCCGTCCACTGCTTTAAGTATTTGCCCAACGGTATAATTCCGCGTGGGATATTTAAGGAGATAACCGCCCCGGGATCCCTTTATGCTCTTCACAAGCGATGCTTTGATCAATGCGGAAGCTGTCTGTTCAAGGTATTTCTCCGAGATCTCCTGCCTTTCAGCAATATCTTTGAGCCTGACAGGCGAGCCGTCGCTGTGTTCGGCGAGATCTATCATCATTTTCAGCGCGTTTCGTCCTTTAGATGTTACTTTCATAGAGACTCCTTTCAACACTTCCGGCAATCACAAATACTATCCTGTAAAAAACACTCGCTGTCAATAAGCACTACCAATGTGTTTGTCTATCCTGTCGTAATAGGAGACGATTTTCCGCAAAGCATCGTCTGCGGAGCAGTCAACATCAAAAACCGAGATCGCAAGCCTTTCAAGCTGCTTCCTTATGGGAAAACCGATCTTTGTACATACTACGCAGCGGCAGTCCTTGATAAGCTCCACCTTTTCGGAACGGGTACTCTCTCCGCCGCCGCAGCCGCTTCCGCAGCCGTTTCCGCAGCCGCTTTCGCATTGTTCGGGGGAAACACCTTGCGCAGGCTGAACCTTTCTTTCTTCAGCTTTAACATAATTTGTTCCGTCAGCTTCAAAGATCAGAAAGCTGTCCGCCGCGCCAAAGGTTTTGTCAATATTTTTCCCGTCCGAAGATGAAATTGCAATTTTATACGGCATTTTTCCACCTCAGTTCCAACGCTGTACAGCAACGGAATAAATGTCCTCGATAAGCCGGATACCGCCCGTGTAGCCGACATAAAAATCGTCCAGAACGACCTTATCCTGAACAGGCCAGGAGATATTCAGATAATGCCCGAACAGCTTTTCTGTCAGTTCCTTCTCGTAGTAGCTGCCCAAGATCAGCGGATAACCGTGGTAATCATGCTTTTCGATCTCGCCGTGTATCTTGTAGCTGTCCGTTTCAAATTCAACCTCCGCTTTAAGTCCGTAATTGAGATTTTCAAACTCTTTTTTTATCTGTTCCTGAAATGCCGTCGGCGTATCGTCCGTGATGAACTGCTTCGCGGGAACAAGTCCCAGATCGTTTACCAGGAATTTTGTGATACCGAGCGCATACTGCGCGTCCGCGACAACGGAGAACTGTTTTGCCATAACTCTTGTTTCAAGGAACATATCCGCATAGCGTTCGATCAGGTAGTAATAATATTTCTCGTGCTCGGTAATAACGCTCTCCACCTTCTCGGAGGGAACACCCGCGAATTCGCCGACAGCACGCAGGAATTTGCTTGTTTCAAACGCGCCGATGGGCAGCGTCGGATAATGCAGATACGGAATACCCAGCTTTTTCTCCATCTTCTTCATATTGCCGACAGATACCCACGGCGACACAAGCAGATTAAACTGCGCTTTCGGTATTCTGTCAATATTTTTAATGCCGCGCTCATAGCCGAAAATTGTGTTAGGGGTAAGACCCAGCTCTGCGATAAGCTTTTCCAGCTCACGGATATTTCCGAGCCAGAACAGATCCTGATACGGAACGTCCGCCCAGATATTCACAAGTCCCGTCTCTTTTTCATCGGACTTTTCGAGATACTGTTCAATGACTGCGTCTATCACCTGCTCGTGACCCTTGTAATTATTGCCCTTGAATCCTGCGGTTGACGCGTAAATTACAGGCTTCTCCGCATCCGCAAACCGGCTCACGACCTCCGCCGTGTCATCGCCCACGATCTCCGGAATACAGCCTGTCAGCACAACGTACAAGTCCGCGTCTATCACCTTCAGCGCATTTTCAATGGTCGATTCCAGCTTTTTCACGCCGCCGAAAACAACATCCTTTTCGTTAATGCTCGTGCAGGGGAAAATGTTCGGCGAAAAATATCCGCTGCTGCCGATGGAATCCGACAGCTTCTGCGCACAGCCCGGTCCGGAGTGCAGTACGGGGATAGCCCTTGTTATCGCCTGAACAGTCTGCATTGCGCCCATGGCGCATTTGTATCTTTGTTTGTCAAGCAGCTTTGCCATTACTTTTTCGCCTCCTCTAAAAACGCGTCAACATTCTGCTGATACCACCAGTCTGTATATGGCAGCTTTACACGCTTTGCAAGATTTTGCTCAAAGCTGCGATTGTGGATACTGTCAAGAATAGCTTTCGCAAATTCAAGAGTATGCTTATAGCCGAAGATCATATACTCGTCCGCAACATACACTGCGGGAGTGCCGTTCTTTATTGCCCAGACTGTCGAACCGGGGTGACGCGACAAATACAAATCGGGCTGATATTTGTGCAGTATATTCATGACCTCATAATTCTGCTGATCGGCAACGCTTGCTTCAAAATCAACGTCATTATCAAGCAGATACTTCATAGACGGCGGGACGTCGCCGTTTTCGTACTTCTTGTCATAGTGCCATGCCAATGCCCATACGACTTCAATTCCAAGCTCATTGAGTACTCTCGAAACCTCAAAGGTGTAGCCGGGACCCATTCCGAGAACGGCGCGCAGGCCTTTAAGCTCTTTCTTCAGCTCCTCAATTTGCGGAATATATATCGCTCTCTGCTCGGCAATATATTTTTCGACCTTTTCGCTTCTGTCGGTGACTCTGCCGATCTCACGCAGCCATGTTTCAAAGCCTGCAATCCCGAGAGGATTTATCGTGCGGATATACGGCACGCCGTATTTTTCTTCAAGACCGTTTCCGAGATAATTTCCCAGCGTACCGCAAATGCAGGTCGTCGCAAGCGATTCCGAAATATGACTAAGCTCCTCGACCGTGGAATTACAGTAGAGGAAGATCGGCTCTAAATCGAAGTTCTTGAATATTTCAATGATCTCCGGTCTTGCGCTTTCATAGAAATTCTTGAAATTTATCGTATTGCGCTTCTGCTTCGGCGGCTGTACTATGGTGCTCAGAACCGCGTGGTCGGAAATATCAAAGCCTGTTGCCCATATTCTCGACTTAAATCCCTCGCAGTGTACCGCAGCGATAGGCACATCTATCTCCTCACGCACTTCATCGACCACGCTGTCGATATCCTCTCCGATAATACCTGTCGCACAGGAGCTTGATACAAAAATCGCTTTCGGAGAGTAGCGTCTGCTGACCTCAAGGATAATTTTTCGCAGAGCCTCCGCCGAGCCGAATATCGTATCCTTTTCATTCATATCCGTGCCGACATAGACCGTATTATTGGTAATTCCGCGCTTTTTTGCCATTACCTTGTCGAGATAATACGCTCCCGCGCTCGCAACAGAACATCCCGCCGGGCCGTGATGTATGATCGCGACATCACGAATTGCGGAAAGCTGAGCCAACGCGCAGCCCGACAAACAGGTGCTTGACTGAGAAAAACATCTTGAGCAGCCCTTAAGCGTTCCGCACTGACTTTGATTTGCCAGGTCGCCGAGCGTTCCGATGTAGCCTGTAATTGAACCGATACGGTTTTCACGCGTGGCAACATTTGAGCTGTTTAAATTTATCGGCATAAAAACTCCTCCTTACCCTTGAAAATCTTCGTTGAAAAGATTTGTCGAGAGATACCTCAAGCCTGTATCGGGCAGAACCGCAACGATGGTTTTCCCCGCGTTTTCGGGACGCTTTGCAAGCTGTTGGGCGGCATATATCGCCCCTCCCGACGACGTCCCGACAAGTATTCCGTCGGTCTTGGCGACTTCTCTTGCGGCTTTGTAGGCGTCTATCGTTTCCACTTCAAACTTTTCATCATAGATCTTTAAGTCCATTGTTGACGGCACCCTCTCGGCGGGAACGCCCTCAAACGGGTGAACACCTGTTATTTCCTCGGGCGCGGGATTGCTTTCACTCGGCAGAGAATTTGCTCCCGGCTGAATAGCGACTACCTTGATCTCGGGATTTTTCGATTTTAAGAATTTTCCCGTTCCCGATACCGTACCGCCTGTGCCCACATTAGCAACGAGAATATCCACCTTGCCGTCTGTATCCTCCCAGATCTCGGGGCCTGTTGTCCTGAAGTGCATATCGGGATTGGCAGGATTTGCGGTCTGGTCAACGAAGAATATCCCCGTTTCCTTTGACAGCACCTCCTCACGCAGCGCCTTGACTGCGGCGACAAAATCTCCGCCTGTTTCATCAAGGACCCTTGCTATAGCAGGCTCTTCGGAAAGCTTGATGGTCTGACCGCCGAAAGCCTGAATTACCTTAAAACGCTCCTCGCTGACCTGATCCTGTATGTATACACGGAATTTGTAGCCTTTAGCCGCAGCTATCGCCGCAAGTCCG
Organism: uncultured Ruminococcus sp.; assembly: GCA_964393305.1. Taxonomy (GTDB): domain Bacteria; phylum Bacillota; class Clostridia; order Oscillospirales; family Ruminococcaceae; genus CAG-115. The sequence goes on along the minus strand of CAYMTG010000010.1, from coordinate 7,227 downwards.
ATGCCCGTATTTCCGCTTGTCGTTTCAACGATCGTGTAACCGGGCTTGAGCAGTCCGCGCTTTTCGGCGTCCTCTACCATTGAAAGAGCTATCCTGTCTTTAACGCTTTGATTGGGATTATAGTATTCCAGCTTGACCAGAATTTTCGCTTTCAGCTCATGCTTTTTCTCGTAGCCGTGAATTTCCAAAAGCGGGGTTTTGCCTACAAGCTCCGTTATAGAATCATATACCTTAGCCATAAAACTTCCTCCATTTCTCAGATATGATAGTCATCCACCGTATCCATAAGACCGAACTCAAACAAAATTTCCTCCAGACGTTCCTGGGTCATAGGAGTAGGGATCGCAAAATTTGTGTTGTTTATAACGGCTTCGGCAAGATTGCGGTATTCCTGCGCCTGATTGGAATCGGGCTTGTATTCAATGACAGTTTTCTTGTTGATTTCCGCACGCTGAACGATATTGTCACGGGGAACGAAGTACAGAAGCTGTGTGCCAAGCTCCTTTGAAAATGCGCGGAGAAGGTCGTGCTCACGGTCGACATTACGGCTGTTGCAGATGATGCCTCCCAACCGCACACCGCCTGTTTTTGCGTATCTGCGTATACCCTTCGCGATATTGTTTGCCGCATAGAGAGCCATCATCTCTCCGCTCGCGACGATGTAAATTTCCTTCGCCTTCCCCTCGCGGATAGGCATTGCAAATCCGCCGCACACGACATCTCCGAGAACGTCATAGAAAACATAATCCAAGTCGTCGGTATACGCGCCGAGATTTTCAAGCATATTGATAGAAGTGATGATACCGCGTCCCGCGCAGCCGACGCCCGGCTCGGGTCCTCCCGATTCAACGCAGCGTGTACCGCCATAGCCCTCGCGCATTATTCTGCCAAGCTCGATGTTCTCTCCCTCGTCACGGATAGTATCAAGCACCGTTTTCTGCGCGAGACCGCCAAGTAAAAGCCTTGTGGAATCCGCTTTCGGGTCGCAGCCCACCACCATTACTTTTTTACCGTGTTCGCAAAGTCCGGCAGTTAAATTCTGCGTGGTAGTGGATTTTCCGATACCTCCCTTTCCGTAAATTGCGATCTGTCTTAATTCTGACATTTTATTTAATTCCTTTCAAAAAGATTCTGTACCTGCGCAAACGATACCGCCTTTTTCAAGGCGTCATCAATCATAAGCGGTATTTCAAGGGGCGTGATCCCTATGCTCTCAGCCTGCTGCTGCGCGTACGTTCCGATACGGCTCACAAGAAGAAATCTGCAATCCCTTATCAGCTCCAGATTTCTTATAACGGCATTGTCGTTATGTTCGCCTGTTTTGCAGGCAGGCTCGGAGGTACGAATTTCAGAAAACTCAAAAGCGTTTTCATGCACATCGTAAATATAGAACCGGCTCGCGTGACCGAAATGCTGATTTACTACAATGCCGTCGGAGGTTGCAGCGGCAATCTTGTAATTATCCATGTGAGAACGTCTCCTTTGCGGAAATTCTTCGCTGATAAATTTGGTCGCCGTACTCACTCTTTCCCGGAATCCCGACCGCGTCGGCGCGGCAATGCTGACAATGACGGAAGACATCTATGTATTTTGAAGCCCTTGTACGCGCCGCATCTATCTCCGCGCAGGTCGGAGCGGGATATTCCGACAATTCATATTGGGGTATCAGCGGAATTATATTATAAATTTTTGCCCCCGCCGCGCTGACCGCCTTGGCTATATCTTCAATATGCCCGCCGTTTATGTCGGAAACGAGAACGGTATTGACCTTTACGGTCATACCCGCGTCAGCCGCTTTTTTAATGCCCTTCAGCTGATTTTCTATCAGAATTTTCGCGCCCTCAACGCCGTCATAACGCTTGCCGTGCCAGATGATATACTTGTTCAGCTTTGCTTCGATCTCAGGGTCAACGGCATTGACCGTCACCGTCAGCGAATCGATCCCGACTTCAATGATCTCCTCCGCACGTTCGTAAAGAAGCAGTCCGTTGGTACTCATGCACTTTATCAGATCGGGGAATTTTTCCTTGATCCTTCTGAAGGTTTCAAGCGCGTAATCACTCGCCAGCGTATCCCCCGGACCTGCTATACCCGCGACTGTAATTTCAGGACAGAGGGCAAGCGCTTTTTCCAGAATATCTATGCTTTCATCCGGCGTGATTATCTTGGAGGTCACTCCGGGACGCTCCTCAACGTCATTGACAGCTCTGTCACAAAAACGACAGGCAATATTGCACCCCGGACTTACCGGAAGATGAATACGTCCTACATTATTTTTGTGTCCGCCGAAGCATGGGTGAGAATTCTGCAAATTTTCGTATGTGTTCACAATATGCCCTCCTGTCCCTCAAATTACCCTTAGGTCACCTC
>CAYMTG010000010.1:0-4757 GCA_964393305.1 uncultured Ruminococcus sp. | reverse complement strand
CCGGTATCAGTTATTGCTGAAAAGCGGCGTAGAGAGGTATCTGTCGCCCGAATCGGGGAGCAGGACTACGATAGTCTTGCCCTTGTTTTCAGCTCTCTCGGCAAGTATTTTCGCCGCTTTGAGCGCCGCGCCCGAAGAAATTCCCACGAGTATTCCTTCGCTTACGGCGAAGTTTCTCCCCTCTGTAAACGCGTCCTTGTCTTCTATGGCAAGTACCTCGTCATATATCTTTGTGTTGAGAACCTCGGGAACAAATCCCGCGCCGATACCTTGAATTTTGTGCGCGCCCGACTTGCCCTGCGACAAAACAGGACTTCCCGCAGGCTCGACCGCAACGATCTTCACGTTCGGGTTTTTCTCCTTCAAATACTCGCCAACGCCCGTGATCGTGCCGCCGGTGCCTACACCCGCAACGAAAATATCCACCTTGCCGTCTGTCTGCTCCCATATCTCGGGGCCTGTCGTTTTCTTGTGAATTTCGGGATTGGCGGGGTTAACAAATTGCCCGAGAATTACCGCGCCCTCAATGCTGCCTTTCAGTTCCTCCGCCTTTGCGATAGCGCCTTTCATACCCTTTGTTCCCTCTGTGAGAACAAGCTCCGCGCCGTATGCTTTGAGAAGATTTCTGCGCTCAACGCTCATCGTTTCGGGAAGCGTGAGAATTGCCCTATATCCCTTTGCCGCAGCAACCGCCGCAAGTCCGATACCCGTGTTGCCGCTTGTGGGTTCGATGATCGTCGCGCCGGGTTTGAGTATGCCCTTTCTTTCCGCGTCCTCGATCATTGCGAGCGCAATACGGTCTTTTACCGAGCCTGCGGGGTTGAGATATTCAAGCTTTGCAAGAATCGCCGCGTTTGTAATGCCCGCTTTCTGCGCATATCTGTTCAGCCTCAGAACAGGTGTTCCGCCGACAAGCTCCAATGCGCTTTCTTTAATGTTTCCCATAGTAAATACCTCCTAATTATATAATGTTATATAATGCCGTCCGGATACGTTCCAGAGCCTCTGCAAGAACGCTCCTCGGACAAGCAATGTTGATACGTTGAAATCCCTCCGAGCACTTTCCGAAGATCCTTCCGCTGTCAAGCCATAGCTTTGCCTTGTGAATGATGATGTTATCAAGCTCCTCGGCGGAAATTCCGAGATCGCGGAAATCAAGCCAGACAAGATATGTCCCCTCCGGTTCTATCACCTTCACATTGGGGAGATTATTTTCCGCATAATCCTTCAGAAAAGCAAGGTTGTTTCCGATATACGCAAGCATATTCCGATACCACTCTTCACCCTTGCTGTATGCCGCCTCCGCCGCGACAAGTCCGAGTACGCTCAATTGACTTATACCTGCGGCATCGACCTGCTTGCGGAATTTTCTTTTCAATTCGGGGTTCGGGATAAATATATTTGATATGAGCATACTCGCAAGATTGAACGTCTTGCTTGGAGAGGTGCAGATAACGCAGTTCTGCTCAAAATCCTTGTTTAAACCCGCAAAAACCGTATGTTTTCCTTTGAGAATAATATCTTGGTGAATTTCATCACTCACGACGATTACACCGTGTTTAAGGCAGATATTCCCGATTTTTGTAAGCTCCTCCGCCGTCCACACACGTCCGCCGGGATTGTGGGGATTACAGAGAAGGAACAGCTTTATACGGTTATCAACAATCTTCTTCTCGAAGTCCTCAAAATCAATACGGTAGCGACCGTTTTCCAAGACCAGATTATTACTGATGACCTTTCTCCGATTATCTTCGATCACCTCCGCGAACGGATAGTAGACAGGCTGTTGGATAAGCACGCTGTCACCCGCTTCCGTATACGCCTTTACCGCCATTGCAAGCGCAAACACGACCCCGGGCGTTTTGATGAGCCACTGCTCCTGCGGTTCCCAGTCGTGGTGTGATTTCATCCAGCTGCGGACGATCTCAAAGTACGGAGTCTGCACCTCACTGTAGCCGAAAATCGCGTGTTCCGCACGTTCCTTCAGCGCGTCCTCAATGTATGACGATGTTCTGAAATCCATATCCGCCACCCACAGCGGCAGCACGTCCTCGGGCATTCCTCTGCGCTTTGCGAAATCATATTTCAAACAGCGCGTATTCCGTCTGTCAATGACAGTATCAAAATCAAGATTTCTCTCCGGCATTGGCGTTCACCTCCGCTTTTCTGAAAGCATTATCCAATTCGTACAGCAGATCGTCAATGTTTTCAATTCCTACCGACAGCCGCAGCGTGCTTTCTGTTATACCGTTACGCTCGCGAATTTCCTGCGGCACATCCGCGTGGGTCTGCGTTGTAGGGTATGTGATAAGCGTTTCCACACCGCCAAGACTTTCCGCAAATTGTATCAGCCTGATATTTTCAAGTATCGCCAGCGCAAACTCCTTGTTTTTCACATTGAACGTTATCATCGAGCCGAAACCCCGAGCCTGCTTTTTCATAATTTCATAGCCCTGATGCTCGGGAAGTCCGGGATAAATTACTTTCGTGACCTCGTCCCGATTTTTCAGCCAGCTCGCGATCCGCAAAGCATTTTGCTGTGATCTTTCCATACGAACGCCGAGCGTTTTGATGCCCCGAAGGATAAGCCAGCTGTCGAACGGGGAAAGTCCCGAACCGACGGTTTTTATCAGAAACCTCAGCCGCTCCGCAATTTCGGGCTTGTTAGTGACGAGGAAACCCGCAAGCGTGTCATTGTGACCGCCCAGAAATTTGGTTCCGCTGTGAACTACTATATCGGCGCCCAAATCAAGGGGATTTTGAAAATACGGCGACAAAAACGTGTTGTCAACTATCAGTAAAATCCCGTGTCGTTTTGCAATTTCGGAGGTCTTGGCAATATCCGTAACATTCATCATCGGATTAGTGGGACTTTCTATGTAAATTGCTTTTGTGCTGTCCGTGATATGAGCTTCAATATCATCTTTACAGCAGTCGATATTCGTGAAGCGTATGCCGTTTTTCTCCGAAACATTTCTGAAAAGACGAATACTTCCGCCGTAAAGATCGCTGTCGGCAATAATATGATCTCCCGGCGAAAAAAGCTCCATCAGCAGTGTTACCGCCGCCATTCCCGAAGACAGCGCAAAGCCGTCAATGCCGTTTTCAAGCTTTGCGATCACCTTTTCAAGCTGTTCTCTTGTGGGATTTTGCAGCCGTGAATAGTCAAATCCCGTGCTTTTTCCCACACCCTCGTGCGCGTAAGTCGCCGTCTGATATATCGGGAAACTGATCGCTCCATAATGAGAATTCGCCTTGTCCTCTTCTAAGTGAATACAGCGTGTGTCAATTTTTCGTGCCATTTTTTCTACCTCTATTCTATACTATTCAGATGTATTCAGTAGGCTTTGACTTAAAAAATATCTGATTTTCATGCTCATTCAAATATTTTTCAACATTCCTCAAATACGTCCTTCCGATTTCCGAAAGCGGTCTGCCGTTCTTGTAAATGTACCCTATCCTTATGTCCGGATTTTCCCGATTTTCCGGCATAAAGGTTAAAGACACAAAATCCTTGCCGTTGAGCTTGTCATAGATCATGCCGGAGCAAAATGTATATCCGTTCATTTCAGCGATAAAACTAAGCATTGTGAGCTTGTCGCCGGTTTTTACGACCCTGCTGTATTCGTTCATCGGAAGCAATTCTTCAGCATAATAGTACGGGTCGCTTCCGCCCTGTTCAAAAACAAAGCACGGATACTGCTTTAGATCCTCCAAGGTGACGTATTCTCTGCCAAAAAGAGGGTGGTCACGGCATATGAAAACATATGGTCTGCACTCGATAAGCTTTTGAAACGCAAGACCGTTTTCGGCTAAAATGTGAGAGATGAACTTCTCGTTAAAATCGCTGATAAAGATAATACCCAGCTCGCTTCGCATCGTACTGACATCATGAATGACGTCGGCGGTCTTTGTTTCGCGTATCGCAAATTCGTATTTTGCGCTTTCAAACTGTCTTATTGTTTCCATAAACGCTTTTACGGCGAATGAATAATGCTGACATGATACACCGAATTTCTGCTTGCGGAACTCTTTGTTTTTAAATCTGTCCGTGAGTATTTCATATTGTGTATACGCCTGTTTTGCATAGGAAATAAATTCCTCTCCGTCCTCGGTGACGACGATCCCTTTCCGTGTGCGAATGAACAGAGTCAGGTCCAGCTCTTTTTCAAGCTCGTTTATTGCCTTAGTCAGCGAGGGCTGCGCTACGTAGAGCTTCTCGGCAGCTTTGCTGAACTGCCCCGTTTCGTATATCGTTATAGCGTATTTTATCTGCCGGAGCGTCAAAAAATCACCCTTTTCCTTCATCGCCGCCAAATCATACTAATCATACTGTAATTATATACTATTTTTCCCTTATTGTCAAGTAGCAATTACTTATCGCAAGGTATAGATTTTTCCTATATAAACAGGTATTTTGATTTTCGGGAACCTCTGAGTTATATGAATTTTCTCTATGTTTTTAGATAGCTTTTATGTATTTTACAAATCGGAAAAAACCGTGTATAATAGGAGATACAGCAGGACACGGGAAACACATAGCTTAAGCAAAGATCTCCCCCGCCCGCACCGGACGCTCCGGACGAGCCGGTCGCTCCGGTCGCTCCGGTCGCACCGGTCGCACCGGATCTAAGGCGGCTAACTCCGCCCTTTGTCACGTTAAATGACGGGGCAAAGCTCCTTATTGAACATCAATAGAATCTCCGAAAACCGATTTTCTCTTTTCATACCGGTTTCTAAGAGGTTCCCATCAGAAA
>CAYMTG010000009.1:0-23265 GCA_964393305.1 uncultured Ruminococcus sp. | reverse complement strand
TACATACAAAACCGCATCCACACCATTCGGATACGATTATGTAAACGGAAAACTGGAAATAAATCCCGAAAGGGCTGAAATCGTCAAGCAGATATTCTATTGGTATGCGAGTGGAATCGGTATGCATGAAATCGCGGCACGATTAAACGCACAGGGCATTCGTGAGGCAGTATGGCGGCGCAGCACAATTCGTTGTATATTAACAAACGAACGATATATTGGTGATAAACTCCTGCAGAAACGATTCACAACCGATACGCTGCCATTCAAGACTGTCAGAAATCACGGTGAAAAGGAACAGTATTACATCAGCGGAACTCACGAACCTATAATTGAAAAGTCGGTTTTCGACACCGCTCAAAAGATACTATCCGCACGGGAGAAACCAAGTGGATACGCAATAGAGAGCAGTCCATTCAGAGGAAAAATTCATTGCGGATACTGCGGCAGTACCTTCAGAAGAAAAAGCAGAAAAACCGAGGTATTCTGGGTGTGCCGAAGCCATGACAAATCCGCAGAAAATTGTATGATGAAATCCATATCGGAGATCAAACTGCGAATCTCATTTGTACAGCTGTGGAACAAGCTCCAAGCACATTACAAAGCCATTCTCATACCGATGCTAAAGCAGCTTGAATTCCTCTCCGAGAGAGAAAAATCCGGCGATGTGCAGCTTGCAAATCTGCGAAAAGAGATCGCCGAAACCAAGCAGCAGATACACCTGCTTACGAAATTAAATTCGCAAGGTACTCTGGACGGAGCATACTTCAAGGAGCGCACTCAAGAGCTTGACCGAAAAATACTGACCGCGCAGAAACAATTGAGCGCCAGCCTTAATAATGAGGACAGCGAAAGGCTTGACGAGCTTCGTAAGATGATCAGACTGCTTGAAAAATCCGAGCCGATAACCGAATTCGACGAAATCAAATTCGGTCAGATCGTTGAGAAAATAACGGTGCTGTCAGAAACGGAAATACGGTTTGACTTGATCGGTAAAATCGGCTTTACAGAGCGGATAGAGAGGTGATACAGAATGCTGAAAAACAGAAACATTCCGTTCGGCTACTGTGTGGTAAACGGACAATATGCAATCAACGAAAATGAAGCAGAGGCAGTTCGGAAAATCTTCGAGGAATATATAAACGGCAAGTCGCTTAAAACAATTGCCTCCGAAATGCAGATACCGTACAATTCCGGCAAGGTGGTCTGGAATAAGAACATGGTTTGCAGAGTGCTTGAAAATTCAAAATATCTCGGTGAAAACGGATATCCGCAGATAGTTAAGGCTGAAGAATTCAATCAGGCAGCTCGGATAAAAGCGGAACGCAATACATACCGCAAACCCGCTCCGCAAGCTGAATCACAGGAGCCGAAATTTATAACAACCGAATACGAGTCGACCGAGGAAATTCAAAGAATAACCAATGAAATCAATCGGCTGCTTGATTCGGAAAATCCCGATAGGAACACGGTTGAGACGCTTATAATAAAGTGCGCTCAACTGAAATATATGACAATAAAAGAGGTGGGAGCATGATTACAACAGCACAAAACGATATGCGGATCGTAGTTATACCCGCAAAATCCCGAGAGGAAATTCAGCGCACAACTCGCTTAAAGGTGGCTGCCTATTGCCGCGTCAGCACCGATGAGGAAGAACAGGAAAGCAGCTACGAGGCGCAAATCAGCTACTACACAGATAAGATCGGAAAGAACTCCGAATGGCAGATGGCGGGGATCTTCGCGGACGAGGGCATCAGCGGAACACAAGCGAAAAAGCGCCCGGAGTTCCTCAAAATGATAAGGCTTTGCAGACAGCGGAAAATCGACTTGATCCTAACAAAATCACTGTCGAGATTCGCGAGGAATACCGTTGACAGCTTGAAATATATCCGTGAACTGAAAGCGCTTGGAATCGCTGTGGTCTTCGAAAAAGAAAATTTAAATACCTTAGAAACCGACACGGAAATGATGATAACCATGATGTCCTGCTTTGCTCAAGCGGAGTCCGAGTCGATAAGTAAAAACGTATCATGGGGAGTACGACAGAGTTTCAAGAATGGCAACGTACCGATAAAATATTCAACGCTGCTCGGTTACAAAAAGGGTGCTGATGGAATTCCCGAAATCGTTCCCGAAGAAGCGGAGATAGTCAAAGAGATTTATCGGAGCTACCTTGACGGAATGAGCCTGCGGCAAATTGCCGATACACTTAATTCACGCGGTGTGAGGACAAAACGCAAGAAGTCCGAGTGGCAGCCGGAAATTGTAAAAAGCATTCTCGTAAACGAAAAGTATTCCGGTGACGCGCTTCTGCAAAAGTCCTACATAACCGATTGCATCACAAAGAAAACTCGCAAAAACAACGGAGAGTTGCCGATGTATCTGGTTAAAAATCACCATGAGCCGATCATCTCCAGAGCAGACTTCAACCGAGTGCAAGAGGAAATGGCGCGGCGCTCCGCCAAACGGTCTATTGCCGATAAGCTCACCAAAACGGAACAAGGAAAATACAGCGCCAAATATGCCTTGTCGGAACTGCTGATATGTGGTGAGTGCGGGACACATTACAGGCGCGTCACCTGGACCGCAAAGGGCTTTAAGGAGATAAAATGGCGCTGTATCAGCCGAATTCAGGACGGTAAACGAAAATGCCACAACTCGCCGACTGTGGACGAACAGGCGCTCCACAGAGCGATTGTAAGCGCGATAAATGAGTTCTGCGGGGTCAAGGAAGATGTCGCGCAAATCCTCAAGGAGAGTGCCGCGGAGGTGCTTGATCCGAATTTAAACGGCAGCGTACAGGCAGCACAGCAAAGAATTGACGAACTCGCCCACAACATAGACGAGCTGATAAAGCTGGCGACCATGCCGGAAACTGCGGAAAGCGCCATGTCGGATATCGCGAGATTCAGTGATGAAATGAAATCGCTGCGCGAGTTCGTAGAGACCGAAAAATCCAAGCAGAGTACTGTACAGCAGAATTCGGCAGAGTTGACCAAAATGCTGGAGCTTCTCGAAAACGAGGATTTCAGATTAACAGAATACGATGATGTGGCGGTGCGACAGCTTATAGAAAAGGTCACGGTTATCGACAAGAACACCATTACGGTAACGTTCAAAGGTGGGTTTGAAATCAGGAGGGAGCTGGTATGATAATATGAGCAACAATATGGGGGGAGGTGATCATACATGGAGGTAGAAATTTCACAAGAACTTTACGAACTGCTTTTGATGCAGGCGGCAGAATCCGGACTTACAGTTGAGGAGCTTGTTTCGTTCGTATTCGGAAAATACATGAAGGAGAGTGAGTAACAATGCCGAACGATGAAAAGAAAGGCATTACGGTCAAGATCGATGCCGGGCTTCACGCAGAAGTCCGGCAGTTTTTGGAGAGTCACAGCATGACGATGGCTGAGTTCGTCACATTGGCATTACAAGATGAACTTCATCCAAAACGTAATATTACGGAGGGAAAGAACATGGGCAATATGCGAACACTTGCGTTTCAGGTACCGGAGGAACTGTTCCAGAAAATCAAGGACTACCTTCAGCGCAATAACATGACGCAGAAAGAATTCGTGATTGGGCTGATCGAAACCGAGATCGAGCGCGATCTGACACAGAGGACAGCCGTGGGCAAGGGGCAGACAGAATCAGCCGCTGTGAGCGATTGTGACGACGAATCCGAGGAAATCAAGGAAGAAACCGATGAACGAGAAAGCGCCGATTGTGAGGACGATTTTGACGACGAGAACGAGGAACTTGATGACGAAGAATCCGAGGACATTGATAAGGAACAGGACGAGTCAGAGGATCAGAGCCGCGGTGAGTCTGATGACGAGAGCGACGAGCTTGATGACAAAGAATCCGAGGACATTGATGAGGAGCAGGATGAGTCTGAGGCTTCAGTAATGTCAATGAGTATGTGAAATATTTTTAAAAGCTATTGACAGTCCTTGAAAAATTTGCTACAATATAATAAGGAAGCTCATCGCTAAAATTCCTGTCGTGCTTCTGTGATTGAAAAATGTAAGGATTTGAGATGTCTTTTTGCAGATGTCGAAAAAATCTTTTTTGTCAATGAATCACACCAGCGATGAGAAAACACCCTTGCTTTCGCAAGGGCGTTTTTCATCGGCTAAAGGCTTCAGTCTGCGCGCTGCGCGCTTGACTTCAGCTCTTTAGCGGGCGCGTTTTCCTTTGCGGGCGCAGCCCGCAATTTCGCGGCTTTGCCGCGAAAACGGAAAACGCTCGGGGAGTCGCTGATGTCTTGCGTTATTTCTTTCTCAAAAACGAGAAAATCTTTTTGGCAACGATAAAGCCGCATTACAGAGCCGTTTCTTGGTTGTATAATGCGGTTTTCATTTTTATGCGATAACATTTTGTCACCACATCCTCTGAATTGCAAATGCTGTCGGTTCGGCTCAGCGTATCCTTGTGAGCACGCCCTTATCCATCTCACACACGGTATCGCACAGCACGTCAATATCCTCCGCCGAGTGTGAAGCTATCAGAATGGTTTTTCCCTGCGCCTTCAAATCAAGGAGATACTGCCGCATATCCTTAACGCCGTCCTTGTCCAAACCGTTCATAGGCTCGTCGAGGATAAGCAGGTCGGGATTCTCCATAATCGCCTGGGCAAGTCCCAGACGCTGGCGCATACCAAGAGAATACTTGCCTACGCGGCGCTTTAAATCAGGGTCTAATCCCACGCGTTCCATCACCGTTTTTATGTCCTCTTTTGAGATTTTTCCGCGAAGATCCGCAAGCAGTTTCAAATTCTTAAACCCGGAATAATACGGAATAAATCCGGGAGTTTCTATAATAATGCCTGTGTTATCGGGAAAATCACGATCCTTGCCGATGTGCTTGTTATCCACGAAAATTTCTCCCGAAGTCGGCTTAATAAAGCCGCAGATACACTTCATCAGCATAGTTTTTCCCGAGCCGTTGCGCCCTATCAAGCCGTGGATTTTCCCGCGCTCAAAATGCACACTTATATCATGCAAAATCGAATTCTTCTGCAAAGTTAAACTCACACTTTCGACTTTAACCATTGTCCGCCTCCGTAATGAAGTTAGATTTTTTAACAACAAACATGGCTGTGATCGTCAATAAAATGATCATCACCGCAAAATAAGCGTAAGAAAACCAAATCGGCATTATCGGCTCACGTAGAATTTCGGTATAATGAAGCCAAATAATCGAGTTTGCCATGGGAAACGCCCACATAATCCTTGTGTTTGTCATACAGGCTGCGAAACCAAATGTGATAACCATTAAATTCGCGAATAATCCCGCGTTTTTTATTGAGGATATTTTGAAGATCAGCAGGATAAGCGACAATAAAAACAGGTGCAGAAACAGCAGAAAAAACGTGTGCAGGACTGCGGGAACAAGTTCAATCTGATTATACAGATTTGACGGGAGCAGCCGCACCGCAAACGATGTTGTTTCATCGGGGAATTTCGCAATATAATACCGCGTGCAGTCGCTCCACGAAAAGGAAAGCTCCGTATTTCCAAGCGAAAAAATCGCAATTAGAATAAACGCTGCCAAAATATAAGTCAGCGTACTCATAACAGCGAACAAAATCTGTCCGAAAAGCCACTCGCGTTTTCCGATTCGGCTTATAGAAAACATTGACCCTCCGTCAAATTTCGGAAAATCGCTCATCAGGACAAGGTAAACAGCAGGCAGAAACATTATCAGCAGCGCGGAGTTGCCTACAGCCGCAAACGGCTCTAATATGCTGATTTTAGAGCCAAACCTGTCCGCTTTTTCAAACAGCGGATCAAGCGCCATAGTTTTCGCAAAAATTATCATCACCAAAAGCAGGATATTTCTCGGATTTGTCAGCCATTTGACATACTCGATGCGCGCGGTTTTGAAAACAGCCATAAATCGTTTATTCACCGCAATCTGCACCGCCTTTCACAAAAATATACATTATCATTCCAAACAGCAAAATCGCCGCGTTTGTTATAATTTTTTCGGCGTTCGGGTAAGAAATTACAGTCAGAATTCCATCTAAATTCGTAATATTGCCGAGCATTTCAAATGTTTTGTCGATGTGCTGAGTATCCGCATACGCCGTATAAATCAGCTTTGACGATAATTGAATAACGCAGTATTTGAACAAAAAAGGCACGCAGACGATCAGATATTTGTTGTCGGTAAACGCGGCTGTAAAAAGCGCGGGAACAGCTGACACAACGCCGAAAATAAATATCTCCGCAAGGATTTGCGCGAGGTTTATTCCGTCGGTCGTCTGAAAGAAAATTATACAGAAAGCCGTGAAAACCGCATATCCTAAAACGGCGCAAATTCCGCTTGACAAAACGCTTGACAGGTACTTCGCGGTTTTAAATTTATACACTCCCGCACGATAAATCTCGAAACGCTGAAGCTTAGATTTTTTATCATCGCATATCGAATTTACAAGGCACAGCGCGCTGAGCATAGGGAAAAACATCGCAAACCACGCGCCGCCGCGTGAATTTATGATAAAATCCGCGCTTGGGGGATTTTTCGCGCCCATTATATACGAAAATACGCTTAAATTATCGCCGTTTTGCGCCGTGCCGACTGTCGCCGCGAAACAAATTGCGAATGTCATCAAAACACAGAGCCAAAAAGATTTGCCCGTTAAAATTTTTACAAAATGTACTCGAACGGCTCTAATCATATATAATTTCCTCGGGAATGGTAAAATATCTGAAATTCGAGCCGTCAGCCGCGTCAATATAGCAGAAATATGTGAGATGGTCGTTGGGGTTGTACGCTGTGATTTTCCATGCGGGAAAAACATTCACTTCCTGCGTCAGGGTGTTGAGATATCCGTTATCATCGGGAACATAAGATGTATAATACACAAACTCTAAAGAATTTACCGTAAATTTGATTTCATTTGTAAGTCCGCTTGAGAATTTATTTATCGCTTCATCAGCAGATAAAATCTCTTCAACATTTTTAACGCTCATCAGGTTATCGTGTAAAAACGCGCCATCCACAATATCAACACTGTCACTCTCGAACATAAAACCGCTGCCGCTTTGTCCGTGAAGATTGTTTATGCCGTAGCTTGACGAGATTTGCTCTGCATATCTGACATCATAATTCACGCCGCTGAACTGCATTTGTGTTTCAAAATAATATCCGTAAATTTCGCCGATTTGCAGAACCGTTACGGAATAAACTTTTGTAAGTGTGTTTTTTTCAAGGTTCTGCGCGATTGGCATATTGTTGATATAATCCTCATAAAAGCGCACGGCGTCACAAATTTTTACTTCTTTATCAAGCAGCTTGAACGATTTTTCGCTTGTTGGAGCGTATTTCCCGACAACAGGAAAATACTTGTCAAGATCGAAGGTTCTCGCGTCAAGCGGTTCTTCAAGAAGATCGTTCGCCTGAACATATCCAACCAGTTTGCCCTTACTAAGTTCAAAATAGCCTGAACCGAGATCGTTCCCGGGAAGTATGATAACGGGAAAATCTTCAACCTTATCTCTTTCATCATATTGAATGGAGATAAGTCCGTCGGTCTTTGTGAAATCTTTGACAAGACCGGTCTCAACCTCTGAATTTTCGGGAATATTGTTTATATCCTCGATCCCTTCCGCCCATTGATATGTAAAGCAGTCCTCGCGCAGTTCATGCTCGGGCAGAAGATATGCGAACATCCTTCTGAAATCCTCGATCTGCATTTCGGGAGTATACGCGGATTTCCCGCTGAAATCAGTCACGTAAAACGATGTAAATTCATACACCTCCGCGTTTTCGGGCGCGTTTATGTACAGCTTGTCGGCAGCTGAAAGGTTGCTGCATCCGTTGATGACGCTGCGGATCTCATCCTTCGTACTGTTCAGAATTGCTGCTTCTGTGCCGCTGATTTCCGACATTGATACGCAGCTGAATTCCCCCGTCTGCACCGATTCATCGCTTTTACAACCCGAAAGAAGTATTGTACAAAGCATAAGCGCAGTTAATTTTCCTTTTAATTTCATTGTTATTCCTCACTATTCTGGGGCAAGTTCGCATTAACGCAGGGCGCCGGTTCGGCAGTCAATGTTCCGCATAACTTTGTCAGAATTTCATGAAAAACATACAGTATTCCTACGAATTTTTGCCTCGTTATGCGGAAATTGCTTTTGCCGCTAGGTATTTCGGATAATGTAAACAGGTTATAATACTATAAGTCCTGCTGATGGTAAAATAATCAGACCACCGGCAGAGCTGTTAAATTAAATTAATCGTTACCCGAATAGAATTCCCCTGTTGATTTCATTACATCCTCTGCTCTTGATGTAGTGCATTGAACCTCAAAATCAAGATAGATGTACTCACTAATAGTTAGATTCATAATAGAATTTATAGGATCGCACTTAATAAGTTCATTCATTTGCCCATCATTTATCTCAAGACTGTAGTCATAATTTTGGCACACGATTGTTGTAATGTCGTGTTTTCCATTGTTAGAATTCGCTGAAGTGTGTGACATACCAAGAACTTCTGCGTAGTTATTCACACCTTTATACCGTTTAACACTGACATTATCATAGTAATGAGCACTGCTCGGATAACCACTTAAGGCAACACCGCACAGAGATTGTGCGCAGATTGCGCCGTCAGATTTTTCGTCAGGTTGTACAAATTGAGCGCAGGCAGGCTGACGCCTGTCAAGCGAAATTTGTGCAAGATGACGGAAAATATGCAAGCAAGATGCGTACAAAGCCGTTAGGCGGTCTTTGCGCGGTGTTGCCTTAAGTTGTATATTGTTGAACTCCAACTCCCTACATGGACTTTTGCGGATGCAGCAACACTGCTTAACGCTGTTGACATTGTCATAACTGCACAAGCGGCAGCTGCTAATTGTTTGGCTTTAACCATTTGTAATCCTCCTTGTTGTCGCGGCGCTGAAAAGCGCCTTTTCCTAAGTTGTTTTTTTGGATAATTTCTTATCCGACCTCTTCCTTATCACTGTAAACAGTGACAGTTTCCGTCTTGCCGCTTGAATTTGTCAGCGTGAAAACTGACTTCACCCGATATGTGCCGCTGTCAAGACCTTGCGTTGTGGAATCCAAACGGATAAAATTGCGTTCCACAGTTTTTGTCCACTCCGCACCCTCAACGTTGTTCCATATCCACAAGCCCCAGTACTTTTGTAAAGTTTGCGTCACTGTGATGCTTACAGCATCCGTTCCGCCAACGCTGCTTGTGCAATATGCCGTATTGCCTGTAATATTCAAAATTGAAATTGGCTCATTGGCAATTTCATATGCCAATGAAATACCATCATCAACAAACGGAACTACAGACTCGGCATAAGCAACAGCACCTGAGCTTGCGCATAAGCAAATCAGAACCCCAAGCGAAGCCATAATTTTTTTATGCCACATTGGTTATCCCTCCTTTCGGTATACTTGAGAGGTTTTTTGCCTCTCTATAGTAACCTCTGATTTTGGTGTCAATTAGTAAACATAATTATTATGCATTTTTTAAATTTTGTTAATTTTAGACAATTCCATTGCTGATTCTTTGTCTAAATCTGCCAAAATCTCTACAATGTAATCCCCATTATCCCAGATCAGAAGTGAACGATTACATGTGTCACTGCTAAAATCAATGAATAACCCCGTGCTGCCGTTGAACTCAATTTCTTCTAATATGTAGTGTTCTGTATTGATGTAAGGGGTATAATATGATTTGACCCATTGAGATATAGCGATTGTCTGATTGGTAAGACTATTCTCATAAAACGCATACACACCCGTTGACGATGAGTTTGTTTCAATCAGCTCAAACCCATCCGGAACAGAATTTAACGTATATGTGTACTCTATGGTTGACGGAGCATTTTCAAGATTTTTCGCGTTAAGACGCGTATATTCATGGTGTACCGTACCGTGAAAATCTCTCGAAACAAAAACAACAACCCACCCCACCAGAAAAGTCATGAAAAAAACAATGCACAGAGCTATTATCAAGCGTCGTTTGAAACTGCGATAAGTGTGAGGCTGCTCGGTCGGCACGGTTTTCTCGATGGATCTTTCTTTCAGCTTTTGCACATTCCTTTCATATCGCGCAAAAATGCGTCTCATAGCTAAACGATGCTTTAGTGAGAATTTCCACTCCGGCGAGTTGTCATACTCGGCAAATTCGCTCTCTATCATTTCTCCCAGAAGTTCTCTTAATACATCTTCATTCATAATTGGCGCTCCTTTCATCAATAAAATCTCTGATCGCTTTGCGAGCCAACATCAACCGCCTGTTTGCAGTTGTTAACGAAATATGTAGTCTTTGAGCGGTTTCATAAAGTGTTAAGCCGAGGTAACAATGCAGTTGTAAAACGCTTTTCTGTTCCGTTGGCAGCTGCTTCATAAAATCCACAATCTCACTATTGGTTATTTCAGCAAATACGTTATCTTCAAGAGAAATTTCGGTATTATCTATTTCTTCGTCTAGCTTATCAAATTCCATTTTGTTTTTGGATTTGAACATTTCAACGGCGATATTTCTTACCATAACGTCCGTATATGTAAGTTTGTTCTGTGGAGCAATATTGAAAAAAATCTCCGGTTTATCTGCAATCTCCGAAAAGACCTCTTGAACAGCGTCCTCTGCCTCCTCGTGATTTTTCAATTTTGAGTATGCAATATTATAGAACCGCGCTTTGTACTTTGAATAGAACTCCGCTAACTCGTTGCGTTGAGTATCGTCATTGATCATTGAAAATGCAACATCTATCATATTTAATCTCCCTTCTGTAGCAAAATCAAACCGCAAAAAATACACTCTGTCACATTATAGCACAAAACCGAAGATTTTGCAAGTCATATTGCCAAAAAATTATCCTGACAAATCAATCAATATGAATACAACACCAAAATTTTTAAATACCCCTTGACAAATTCTGTGAAATATAGTATAATCAACATATATAGATAAAATTATTTTGGGGAAAATTGAATTTCGGTTGTTTGGCGGAGATTTTGGTCTGTTGGCGGTCTTGTTTCGCCGATTTGGACTTTTATCCCGTTATTGTGCTGTGAAATTTTGCCCTCCCAACGGAGGGCTTTTTGGTTTAAGGGGAATGACATGATTTTTTCAAGCCTGATTTTCTTGTATCTGTTTTTACCGATTTGCCTGATAACGTACAGCGTTATCCCGACTGTCAAGGGGAAAAACGCCGTGCTTATCGTGATGTCGCTCGCCTTCTACGCATGGGGCGAGCCGACGCGCATCCTGCTTCTGCTGGGGTCGGCGGCGGCGAACTACCTTCTCGCACGCGGCATCGGTCACTTCAAAAAGCCGGGCGCCCGAAAGGCGTGTATCGCGGCGAGTCTGATACTCAACATCGGTATGCTGGGCGTGTTCAAGTACACAGGCTTCATTGTGCGGAATATCAATTCGATATTCAATGTGGAAATCCCCGTTCCCGAGATCGCACAGCTTCTGGGCATCAGCTTCTACACCTTTCAGGTAATTTCGTACATCGTCGACTGCTACTGGGAGAAGGTCGAGGTGCAGAAGAATTTCTTCAAGTTCCTGCTCTACGTTTTCCTCTTCCCGCAGCTTATCGCCGGACCTATCGTGCGTTACGAGACCATCGCCGACGAGATAGACAACCGCCGCTCCACCCTTGAGGACATAAGCGCGGGACTGTCCCGCTTCGTGATAGGTCTCGCGAAAAAGGTCATCCTCGCCGACCAGCTTTACCGCATAGTGGAGACGATGTTCGGCAAAAGCGACGCCGCCGTGCCGTTCGATATGGTGCCGAACCTTACCGTGGCAGGCTCGTGGTACGGGATTATCATCTACTCGCTGTACATCTACTTCGATTTCTCGGGATATTCGGATATCGCGATAGGCTTGGGGCGATTTTTCGGCTTCCACTTCAACGAGAACTTCAACCACCCCTATCTGTGCAAGGACATAACCGAGTTCTGGCAGAGATGGCATATCTCGCTCGGCTCGTTCTTCAGGGACTATCTCCTGCCGCTTTCGTTCTTCGGCAAGCGCAACAAGTATCTCAGCCTGTTTCTGGTATGGCTCTGCACGGGCATCTGGCACGGGGCGAACTGGAACTACATCATCTGGGGCGTATACTACGGCTTGTTCATTCTTCTGGAGACCGCGCTCGGCAAAAAGCGCATGAAGAAGATCCCCATCGTCATTCGGCACATATACAGCAAGATAGTCATTATCGTGGGATTTGGGATATTCTGCTTCGAGGATTTCAAAACGCTGGGTATCTTCCTGCGTAATCTCACCCCGTTCAACCCCAACGGCTGGGGCGGGTACACGGAGCTTATCTCGCTGTGCAACAACCTGTTCCTGATAATAGCGGCGATTATCTGCACGTTCCCGCTGCTTGATTGGTTCAAGAAGCTCTCGCAGAAGAGCCGCGGCGCGGAGGTCGCGCTCTCCGTCTCGGGGACTGTGGTAAGCGTGGGACTGCTGCTGTTAAGCAGTATTCTTCTCGTAGACGCTACGAGAAACGCGTTTCTTTACTGGAGATTTTGATTTTGACGATAAGCCTGCCAAAAAGGAATACCGTGAATTGACCGATGTTTCCTTGAAAAAGTGTCTATATTAATGAGAGGATATATTATGGATAAGAAAACACCCGACAAGAGGAAAAAAGCGCTGTATATCGCCAACATATCCGCAATAGGCGCGGTAATACTCGGCATCACCATCTTCATCAACACCGCGCCGCGCCCCACCGTCTCCAACGAGGAAAACCGAGACCTCGCAAAATGCCCGCCGTTCACCGTGGAGAGCTTTTTCAGCGGGGAGTTCCCCGAAGGCTTTTCCGAGTACTTCAACGACGCTGTGCCGATGAGAAGCACCTGGAAGCGCTTCATCTCGGACTTCCGCAGCAGGCTCGGCTTTGAGTATGACGGCATAACTCTCGCCTGATTTCCCTTTCGGGGAAAAATAATGATAAGGAGAAAAAACAATGAAACAAAGCTTCAAATCAATCCTTGCACTCACTCTTGCAGCATCTCTGTTCAGCGGATGCAACATAGTCGTCGATAACGGCGAAAGCTCCGACCCGAACTCCGACAGCACCTCAAAGACCGACTTTTCTTCCTCGGACTCCTCGGACTCCTCGGACTCCGCGTCCTCCGCGTCCTCCGCGCCCTCGGGAGAAAGCTCCCCGGAGGAAAGCTCGACGTCCTCGGATACACAAGCTCCTTCCGATGATCCCGACAATGACCCCAACGAGGGCGAGATGTCCGACAAGATTTTCGTGCTTAACGACGGACGCGGAATTGTCTGCTTCTACGGCACAAATGAGGGCGCGGAGCGCTATGCGGATGAGGTCAACCAATATAAGGAAAAGCTCGGCGACAGCGTGAACGTATACTCGCTCGTTTCACCCACGGCAGGCACGTATTATCTGCCCGATAAGTACAAAAAGGCTCGTAATGTATCGGACGAGAAGGCAGTGATCGCGCATATCAACGAGAACCTCGATGGGGTGATCGGCGTTGACGTATGCGAGACCTTTGAGGAGCACAAGAACGAGCATATCTTTTCTTCGACAGACCACCACTGGCAGCAGCTCGGCGCGTACTACGCGGCGGAGCAGTTCGCCAAGGCGGCGGGCGTGCCGTTCACGGATCTCTCCGAGTATGAGAAGGTCGTAATGGAGGGTTATGTGGGAACTCTCTACGGCTACAGCGGTGAAAATTCCAAGATCCGCGACAATCCCGAGGAATTCGTTTACTATATCCCTCCCGTACAAACCACGGTAACGCAGTACCCCGTAGATGACCTTACCGCAGGCACGACTGTTCCCTTGCTCACCAATATAACAGGCTGGGCGACGGTGAGCTGGTACCTTGTTTTCGGTACCGACGACGTCGTCCGTCATATCGAGACCGAAACCAAAAACGGCAGAAAGCTTATGATCGTCAAGGACAGCTACGGCAACGCGCTTGTGCCTAACCTCACCGGATCGTTTGAGGAGATATGGGTCGTTGATATGCGCTACTTCAAGGGGAGCGTTACCGAGCTTGTCAAGGAAAAGGGTGTGACCGATCTCCTGTTCACGATGAACTCATTCAGCGCGGTGGGCGGCAACGACAAAAATCTCCCTGACATTATGTAGTGAGGTATTTGAATGCAGCGTGAACTTTACCCGCCCTTTGACGGCGCTGAAATTTTAAAGAAAAAGAACAGGCTTCTCCGCGCCTTGAGGGAGAACTCCGCGAATGCCGTGCCGCTGCGTATAGCGGTGCTTGGCGGTTCGACCACCTCCGATATTGTCAAGGTGCTGGAGATCTTTCTGCGCGAGCGCGGCATCGCCCCATCCTTCTACGAGAGCGAATACGCGCAGTACTGGAACGACGCGATGTTCCCGAGCGAGGAGCTGATCTCGTTCAAGCCGGAGCTGGTCTTTATCCACACCACCTTCCGCAATATCACCGCGCTGCCCGATATTTTGGAGAGCGCCGACAGCGTGGAGCGGAAGCTGAACGCCGAATACTCCCGCTTCGAGCAGATGTGGAGCAGCATTTCTGAGAAGTTCGGCTGCCCCATTATCCAGAACAACTTTGAGCTGCCGCCGACCCGTCTTATGGGAAACCGCGAGGCGGGCTGCGCCTACGGCACTATCGACTTCGTGACGCGGCTTAACGTGAAGTTCTACGACTATGCGCGTTCTCACAAGAGCTTTTATATCCACGATATAAATTACCTCTCGGCGGCGTTCGGACTGGACAGATGGAGCGATCCGCGCAGCTGGCACTTGTACAAATACGCGCTCTCGCCGGACGCTATCCCCGATTTTTCGTATAATCTCTCGCGGATTATCTGCTCGCTGATGGGCAAGAACAAGAAGGTAATAGCGCTCGACCTCGACAACACCCTCTGGGGCGGAGTTGTCGGCGACGACGGACAAGCGGGACTGGAGATAGGCAGCGAGACCTCCGAGGGGCAGACCTTCGCGTCGGTTCAGGAGTATTTCAAGGCGCATAAGAAGCTCGGCGTGCTGCTCACCGTCTGCTCCAAAAACGATATGGAGAACGCGGTCTCGGGACTTGAACACCCCAGCGGAATACTGAAGCCTGACGATTTTGCGATGATAAAGGCGAACTGGGAACCCAAGCCGCAGAACCTCTCCGAGACGGCGCGGGAGCTTAATCTTCTTCCGGAGAGCTTCGTTTTCGTGGACGACAATCCCGCCGAGCGCGAGATAGTCCGCTCCATGCTGCCGGAGGTGTTCACGGCGGAGTTTGATACGCCCGAGGACAGCATACGTGCGATGGACAAGCTCGGCTTCTTCGAGGTGACGACGCTTTCCGAGGACGACGCGGCTCGCGGCGAGATGTACCGCGCAAACGCGCAGCGCGCTTCTTTGGAGAGGAGCTTCACCGACTACGAGGACTTTCTCAAGAGCCTTGAGATGACCGCAAAAATCGGCGATTTCAGCGAGGTGAATATTCCCAGAATTACCCAGCTCACCAACAAGAGCAACCAGTTCAACCTCACCACCAAGCGCTATACACAAAGCGAGATGGAGGAATGTGCGAAGTCTCCCGACTACATCAGACTCAGCGGACAGCTTAGCGACAAATTCGGCGACAACGGCATTGTGTCGGTGGTGATCGGGCGAAAAGACGCCGCCGCTCTCCACATAGAGCTGTGGCTGATGAGCTGCCGCGTACTCAAGCGCGATATGGAGCTTGCAATGCTCGATACGCTTGTGGAGCGTTGTAAGGCGGCGGGGATAGCCGAGATCTTCGGGTACTACTACCCTACCAAGAAGAACGGTATGGTGGCTCGTTTGTACGAGAGCTTCGGCTTTACGAAAATCTCCGACGACAACGGCAATACGGTATGGCGCTTAGAAACGGCGGGTTATTCCAAGAAATGTGATGTAATATCGATAAATCCCGACTGATTTAGTAGGAGGACTGTTATGAGCAGAGAAGAAATCAAGACCAAGCTGACCGAAATTTTTCGGGACGTTTTCGACAATGACGACATCGAGATCTCCGACGCCACCACGGCGGACGACATCGAGGAGTGGGACAGCTTAGAGCATATCACGCTTATAGCGGCGGTGGAGAAAGCATTCAAAATGCGCTTCACCATGAAAGAGGTAAGCTCCATGAAGAACGTGGGCGAGATGATGACGATACTCGAAGAAAGGGCAAAATTCTAAACTCGGATTTTACGGCAAAAAATGCGCCGCGCAAAGGTTTTCGCCCTTGCGCGGCGCTGTTTTATAACCGATTGCAGGTTATTTTTCGGAGAAGACTCTCCATCTCGCGCACACCTCTTTCCTGAGAGGTGATAATCGCTTTCAGAATGGGATCCAGCTGCGGACAGATGGGGTATTCAAGCGCGTTCTTTGACATACGTATCGCGCCCTGATGGTGCGGGATCATCTCCCGCATAAAATCCGCGCTGATGTTGTTGTCGGAACAAGCGTTTCGCATTTCCGAGAACATCACCCGCGTTATCTCCCCGAAACGCTTTTCGTAGCGGGACAGATCGGATCTCAGATTAAGCTTCATCCCGCAGCGCGGCAAGGCTCTTTCCATATCCGCTATGCTTTGGGTCTGCTCTCTGATAATATTTTCCGCAATTCGCCGCAGCGGAGCGAGATCCGAATACCTCAGCAGGTTTTCGGACATCTCGATAGCCGCACGGTGGTGCGGTATCATCTGTACAATAAAATTATGGGAAATGCTGTCGGTAAGCGCGGCGCCGGTCATTCCCTTTATCATCACGTCGAGTATCTCATAAAAGCGGCGCAGGTAATTCCGGGCATCGCCGCTTAGTGGCTGACTGCAGTTCATTCGACATTCCTCCTTTACCATCAGTTTATGCGGTACTTGAGGAATTTGTGACGTCGTGAAGCAGGGTCGGCGCACGGATTTCACCCCTGTCGGCGGGAGCGGATAAGCTCGGCGTAGAAGCCGTCGTTTGCCATCAGCTCGTCGTGAGTGCCTTGCTCGACAATGTGTCCCGCGTTCATTACGAGAATACAGTCGCTCTCGCGTATCGTGGATAGGCGGTGCGCTACCACAAAGCTTGTTCTGCCCTTCATAAGCCTGTCGAACGCGCTTTGTATCTTCATCTCGGTGCGGGTGTCGATCGATGAGGTCGCCTCGTCCAGAATGAGCATTGGCGGCAGCGACAGCATAATTCGCGCTATGGAAAGCAGTTGGCGCTGTCCCTGAGACAGCTCCGCGTCGTTGGTGATAACCGTGTCGTATCCCTCGGGAAGCCGTCGGATAAAGCTGTCGGCATGGGCGGCTTTAGCGGCGGCTATGATTTCCTCAAGCGACGCGTCGGGTCTGCCGTAGGCGATATTGTCGCGGACTGTGCCTTGGAATACCCATGTCTCCTGCAATACAATGCCGAAATTGGAGCGCAGACTGTTTCTCTGAAGCTCCTTGACAGGTATGCCGCTTACCCTGATTTCACCGCCGGTAACGTCATAAAACCGCATAAGCAGATTGATAAGCGTGGTTTTGCCGCACCCGGTAGGTCCTACTATCGCGATATGCTGACCGCTCTTGACGGATAGGCTGAGGTTTTCGATGAGCGGCTTCTCGGGGACGTAGGAGAAATCCACGTTCCTGAGTTCTACGCGCCCGTCGCAATTTTCAAGAGTGCGTTTGTCGGCATCGGAGCTTTCCGGCTGCTCGTCAATGAAGGCGAATATGCGGGAAGCGGAGGCAAGCGCGTTCTGAAGCTCGGTGATAACGCCCGAGATCTCGTTGAACGGCTTGGTGTACTGGTTCGCGTACTGGAGGAAAGCGGTGAGATCGCCGACCGTGAAGCCGCCCGATACGGCTCTGACCGCGTTCAGCGCGCCGAACATACCCACTCCCGCGTATACGAGGGAGTTCACGAAGCGGGTGCATGGGTTGGTGAGCGCGGAGTAGAACTGCGCCCGTCTGCCGCAGACGTTCAGACGCTCGTTGATCTCGTCGAACTGAGCGCACGCCGAATTCTCATAGCCGAAGGCCTTTACAAGCCGCTGCGCGCCGAGGTGTTCGTTGATATAGCCGGTAAGCTCGCCCTTGATCGCGGACTGCTCGCGGAATTTGTTGAAGCACAGCTTGGAGATGATCCCCGCGACAGCAAAGGAGAGCGGGGTAATGCAGACCACTACAAGCGTTATCTGCCAGTTGAGCGTCACCATAAAGAACAGCGTTCCAAGAATAGTGACAACGCCCGTAAAGAGCTGCCCGAAGCCCTGGAGCAGTCCCTCGCTTACCGCGTCCACGTCGTTTACTACGCAGCTGATGATGTCGCCGTGGGATCTCGCGTCAATATAGGAGAGCGGGAGCTTTTGCAAATGCGCGAAAATGTCGGTGCGCAGCGCCTTGACCGTCCTGTGGGTGATTTTGTTGATGAAGAAGTACATCAGCCATTGAAGAAGAGCGGCTGTAGGGATTATCGCCGCGATCGTGATGAGAATGGGGATCATACGCTCGAAATCGACCTCGATATCGCCCACGCCGCCAAGACCTATGCAGTCCACCGCCTTACCGATAAGAACGGTGGTGTAAAGCGACAGCAGTACGCTGCCGGCGGCGCAGATCATCGCCGTCACGACAAGCGGGATCTGCCCCTTCATATATCGGAGAATACGCGTGAGAGCGCCTTTTTTGTTTTGCTGTTCCATTACGCGCCCTCCCTTTCCTGTTCCTCAAGCTCCTGCTCGGTGTACTGCGTAAGGCATATCTCGCGGTAGATCTCACACGTTTTCAGAAGCTCCGCGTGGGTGCCGAGTCCTGCCGCCTTGCCGTCGTCCAGCACGAGTATCTTGTTCGCGTGACGAATGGAATTCGCCCTCTGGGAGATGATAACGCATGTCATGGGGAGCGTTTTCAGCGCCTCGCGCAGCTTTGCGTCGGTGGCGTAGTCCAGCGCGGAGGAGCTGTCGTCGAGTATGAGTATCTCGGGATTGTGAGCCGCGGCTCTCGCGATGGAGAGACGCTGCTTTTGTCCGCCCGAGAAGTTCTTGCCGCCTTGGAGTATCCTCGCGTTAAGTCCGCCGTCAAGGGTATCGGTAAATTCCCTTGCCTGAGCGATCTCCAGAGCCTTCAGAATCTGTTCGTCGGTAATATCATCGCGTCCGAGCGTCATATTCTCACGCAGAGTACCGCTTAGCAGCTCCGTATTCTGCGGAACGAGCGAGATGATGCGGTGAAGCTCGTCGGTGGGATAGTCGCGAACGTTCGCGCCGTTCACGCGCACCTCGCCGCTGTCGGTATCGTAAAAGCGGCACAGCAGATTGACCACCGTGGATTTTCCCGAGCCGGTACCGCCGATTATCCCCAGCGTCTCGCCCCGGTCAAGACTGAACGAGATGTCCTCAAGCGCATTGTCCCCCGTGGAATACGCGAAACGCACGTTCCTGAACTCGATGGCGGGGGCGTTCCTGTCCTGAGCGGGAGATTTTTCCGCTCCCGCAACGGACGGCTTCGTATCGAAGACCTCGTTTATTCGTGCGGAGGACGCGGCGGCGCGGGTGAAGATGGTGACGAGGTTCGCGACGACGACAAGGGCGAGGGAGATCTGGGTCATATAGTTTACGAGGGCGACCACAAGCCCTTGCGTCAACCCGTCCGTTCCCGTGTCGGCGAAGCCGCCGCCGAACCAAACGATCAGCACGTATGCGGCGTTCACGGCGATAAGGATCGCGGGATTGAGCAGAGCGTTGATCCGTCCCGCACGGACAGCCGTCTTGCGGAACTCCTCGGCATTTTCCTCAAAGCGCTCCTGTTCGTAGTCCTGCCGCGAGAAAGCGCGGACAACGCGGACTCCCGAGAGATTTTCGCGGGTTATGCGGGAGATGCCGTCCAGCGACTCCTGCTGCTTTCTGAAAAGCTTGACGGTCGCCTTCATTATCGGGAACATTATCAGAACGATCGCCGCCATTGCGCCAAAGAAGATAAGCGATAGCCTTGGACTTATGGAGAACGCCATAATAGTCGCGCCTATAACGAGAAACGGTGCGCGGACTACCAGCCGTATAAGCATAGCGACTGCGGTCTGGACGGCGTTTACATCGTTTGAGACGCGAGTTACGAGAGCCGCTGCGCCGAGCTTGTCCAGCTCCCTGTACGAGAGGGTGTTGATGTGCCGGTAGAGATCCGAGCGCAGATGTGTTCCCACTCCCTGAGAAGCCACGCTCGCCATATATTGGCAGACGAGAGCGCAGCAAAGTCCCAAGGCGGCGAGAAGCACGAGGATAAGCCCGTTCTTTCGGATATAGCTCTCGTCCCCCTGTGCAATACCTACATCAATGATGTTCGCCATAACCAGCGGTACGATCAGCTCAAAAATCGCCTCGGTGAGCTTGCATAGCGGGCCTATGGTGACATGGGGCAAAAAGCTTTTTAGATAACGTGCCAGTCTTAACAAGTAATTCACTCCCAAGAATTGTATCTTTGCATTTTAGTTATACAGATCTCCGTTAAAACTGCGGATAAGATTTGCGCGGCGATAGGTGCGGGAATCCGCTTTTTAATGGAAGATCAGTATTATTATACTATTTTTTTCCGAATTTGTAAAGATATTTATTGACATTTAGGGAAAAAAGTTGTACAATAGATTTTAAGATAGGGTAGTTTTTTGGGATTTATCTTAACAATTAGGAGCGTGTGTTATGGGCAAGTTTAAAGCGTCGCCGCTGTTCTCGGACGGAATGGTGCTTCAGCGCGGAAAGAATATCGTCATCTTCGGAACGGGCGAGGACGGCACAGAAATCACCGCGACACTCTGCGGCTTTGAGGCGAACTGCGTGGTTGTCGGCGGCGAGTGGAAGGTGGTATTCCCGCCGATGGGCGCCTGCCGCTATATGAATCTCACACTGGAGGACGGCGACCCGGAGGACAGCGTCGCCTTTGAGGACGTCGCGATAGGCGAGGTGTGGATCGCGGCCGGTCAGTCGAATATGAAGTTTGAGCTGGGACACTCCACAATGGGGAAATTCGCGTTGGAGTCCGATGATACGCCCGACGTCCGCTATTTCAATCTCCCGCGTAAGACGATTTACGACGAGGACTATGACTCGGCGTTTGAGGGGACTGTGTGGCACGACTTCTCCGACAAGGAGGACGCTTTCAGCTGGAGCGCGGTGGCTTATTATGCCGCAAAGGAGATTTCCAATTATCTGGACGTAGTCGTAGGTATTATCGGCTGCAATTGGGGCAATACTCTTATTACGAGCTGGCTTGACCGCAGCTCCGCACGAGAGTGCGCGCCCGAATATTTTCGGGAATACGACGAGTTTATGAGTAAGACCACACCCGACAAGGCAAACGCGGCTTTCGGGGATTATCTCAAGCTCAAAGAAGAGTGGGACAAGAAGCGCGGCGACTACTACGCCACAGCGGAAAACCCTACCGAAAAGGGTTGTATTGCCGCCTGCGGAGAGCGTCCCGAGATCCCGACAGCGCCGTGCAGTCCGAGAACGCCGTCGCTGCTGTACGAGAGTATGGTAAAGCGCATTGTACCGTATACTATTCAGGGCGTGTTCTGGTATCAGGGCGAGAGCGATGTTATTCACCCAAAGGCGTATTATCGGCTGCTTGCTAATCTTATACGCAAATGGCGTGACGATTGGAATGACGATGAGATCACATTCATCATCGGACAATTGCCTGTATACGGCGGGGATGATCCCGACGGAGAGGAGCTTGCTGTAATTCGCGACGCGCAGCTTCGTACGTTCAATACTATCAAGAACACCGGTATCGCCGTTCTTCTTGATTTGGGAGAGCGCGACGAGCTTCACCCGAAGGATAAGAGCGCAGTCGGCTGGCGATTTGCGACCCAAGCTCTTGAGGTTGTGTATGGCGGCTGTGACGGAGCGTTCGCGCCCGTGCTGAAAAACGCGCTTGTACGCGGGGATACCATTGAATTGCAGTTCAGCAACGCGCACGGCGGACTTGTGGCAAAGGGCGGAGCGGAAGGCTTTGAGGTGTGCGGCGAGGATGGCGTGTATCATCCCGTTTACGCGGATATTTCGGGTGAGCGGATCTTCCTGTCGGCGGAGAACATCAAGCATCCGTGCGGTATTCGTTATCTCTGGAAAAACTATGGGGATATCCACATTTTCAGTCAGTTTAACCTGCCGCTCGTGCCGTTCAGGTTCGACAATATTTGATTTGATAGCGGCTGATTTAGCGCACATTTCCCAGTTTTCGGCGGGGAAAAGCAGTCCGTAAAGAAAAAATTATCGGAGGAATTATGATAGCATTGGTGACCGGGGCAAGCTCCGGACTTGGAAGAGATATAGCGCGCAGTCTGGCGCGGCATGGGGTGAACGTCATTCTCACCGCCCGCCGCCGCGACAGGCTGATCGAGCTGAAAAAGGAGCTTTCCGATGAATTCGGCGTTAAGGTAATGTATATCGCGGCGGATCTTAACGATGAAAATCAGGTGTTTAAGCTCTATGAGAAGGTTAAGAGGTACAATATCGATATTCTCGTAAATAACGCGGGATTTGGCGTGTTCGGGGAGTTTACCGAGACGGATCTGCGCCGCGAGCTGGAAATGCTCAATGTCAATGTCAAGGCGTTCCATATACTGTTCAAGCTGTTCTTGAGGGATTTCAGAAAGCGTGATTTCGGCTTTATACTCAATACCGCGTCAATGGCGGGATTTATGCCGGGACCGTGCTTCTCGTCCTACTACGCGAGCAAGGCGTATATAGTTCGTATGACGCAGGCAGTCGCGGAGGAGCTTCGCGCCGCAAAGTCGAACGTCCACGTATCAATGCTGTGTCCCGGTCCTGTGGCGACTGAGTTCAGCGATACCGCGAGAGTGAAGTTCCGCACGCCTCCCGCGTCCAGCGAGAAGGTCGCGGAACACGCGGTCAGAGAGATGTTCGGCGGTGCTGTGATGATCAGCGAGAACTCGTTTTCCAAGGCGATGGTGTATCTTTCTAAGCTGGTTCCCGATTGTGCTCTGGCGTACTTCGCAAGGCTGTTCCAGTCCAAGCGGGAGCGGTTCTGAGAAAAACATCGGAGATGGATTTTTTCACGGCTTCGGCGGGGGAAAGTCTAAGGTCGCCTCTAAAGACCTTTTAGAGGTAGCCTTGAGAAAATTGTAAATATTCCACAAAATCGGAACGAAAAATTCCGATTTTTTGTTTATTTAGTATCTTGTAATGCAAGATACCTTGTGGTATAATTAGACCATAGAGAGCAAGCGGTAATTAAGACAACCTCTAAATCAACGCCTGTCCGCGTCCCGCCGGGACACAGCAGACCG
>CAYMTG010000008.1:0-23283 GCA_964393305.1 uncultured Ruminococcus sp. | reverse complement strand
CGGATATAGATACATCGCAGATAAATAATAATTACGTGGTTACAATTACGGGCGATACTATCTACGATTACAGTATCACCAATCCCGAAACAGGGGAGAGCGACACGATTAATAACTACGTAACAAACAATTACACCTATGTTACCAATAACACAACCAATAACAATGGCGGTGATAGTAGCGGCAGCTCTGGCGGCAGTGTAAGCGGTGATGTTACTGTTTACGGCGATATAGGTGTAAATGGAAATGTCGGTGTAGATATTAACGTTAATGTCCCCGATATAAACATTAACGTCAACCAGGTCAGCGGAGCTGGGAGTAGCGGAACCGGAATAAACCCCGATGATATACTTAATGGATCGTCTGTTGATCTTGAGAAGTACTATGATGACGCTGTTTCTCAGGCTTCCGGTGTGCGATCGTTTTTGACACTGTTTTTTGACTTTCTTCCTGTTGAGATAATCAGTCTCTTAGGAATGCTCATTGCTGTTGCTATAGTATGTAGGATTTTCGGGCGGTGATTTTATGCGTTTTGACTTGTCGCAATTCAGTCGGTTTGGCTCTTGGCTCTGGGGGATGGCTACGGATCTTTACCAGATGTTAGAATTTGATTTTGGTGATTTTTCTTTTAACGGTTGGGTTCTTCTCATTGGCTTGGCGGTCTTCTCAATCGTTGTATATTTGCTTGGGAGGTTAGCAGAGTAATGGATTTACAAGAGATCTTATTTCTTATTAAATTAGGTTTGAAAGTTCAAGAATTTAATAGGGTATCTGTCAAAAAAGTCGTTGATGGCGTTAAAACCGTTATAAAGTTTATTGGTGGGACGGATACTGACGGTGACGGAAGCATTGATACTGAAGAAGATATATATACTCTAGAAACTGCTTTACCGCTTTGCATTGATAATGGATTGACATTGTGTAATAGCGGTGATGATGTCGGTTTAGGTTATCCTGCATTACGGCTAGTTTCAGCTGAGGACGTTCTCCCATATTTGCAGGATACGGATTATACGGGTGATGGGAATTATTTCATTACTGATCTTGACGGTGACGGTTATGATGATGTCTTAAAGCCTTTGCCGTATGACGGAGATGGAGACGGTGTGCCGGATTTCCAAATAGTCGTTGACGATGATGATAATGGACTCCCAGACGTTTCGCCGGTGTCTCCGTTTTATCCGATCGGCTCTGAAGGTTATCAAGATATTATTGATACATATTCGGATAACGTTCCCGCTTTGGATAAGAGCTTTCGAAACTACACAGTAACGGAAGCGCTTCTTTTTATGATTGCGTTCTGTGCGGTTATCGGTGTTATCTCAAAAATCATAAGGAGGAGGAAACTGTAATGCTTGATTTTGTGTATGGTACAATATACTTTAACTCTTTTGAAGATGTTGTATCCTGGCTCTGTTCTGGTGTGCCGTATTTCGTTATAGCAATCTTCGGGGTGAATTGCTTCTTTTCTATACTCGATACATTGATTCATATGGGGGGGTAGGCGTTAATGTTTGTTTTATCCAATCTGCGTGAGTATTTCTTCTGGTTGTCAGGTCTAGGTGGTTTTCTGTTCTTCATTCATATCGTGAAGCAGTTCTTAGCGTTGTTTAGAAAGGACGGGATGTAATATGTTTGCTGCTTTGTTTGCCGCTTTGCGTTGTGCTCCGTTGTTCTGGTACTATGTCTTTAAAGATGGCGTTAAGTACGTGAAAGAACGTGGTTGGGAGCAGTTTAATTACTGGGGGCTTCATTTGTTTCTCGGTCGATTTGGCGGTGGTAAGACTATTTCGGCTGTAAGACGTTGTTATAATATCTGTAAGACTCATCACGGTGTTACGGTACTTACTAATCTGACCTTGAAGAATTTTCCCGATGATACCAAGATCATCAAATTGGTTAATTCTGAGCAGATCCGGGATTTGCCGGACAAGTCAATCGTTTTGATTGACGAGATAGGAACGATCTTCAATTCTCGGGACTACGCAAGTTCAAAGAAGTCTGTTCCGAAGCCTGTGTATCAAGTTATTCTCCAGTGCCGGCATCGACGCATAATGCTTTTGGGAACTGTTCAGCGTTGGAACCTGTTGGACAAACAGCTTAGGGATATTTGTGATACTGTTACTGAATGTCATTCTTATCTTCCGGATCCGTTCTCACGTTATACCACATGTTCGGAATACGATGCTCAGATGTATGACAAGTGGTTTAGTAATCCGCTTCTACCGCTTAATCGTATTGGCTATTATGGTTATGTTCAATCTGATGATCTACGTAATAAGTATGATACTATTGAGATGGTAGAAGGTATGTTGGATGCTGAATATATACCGGATTCTGAAATACTTGCCAATCGTGGGGGGTTAGAGTTTGATCCTCACGTGGTTTCCGAAAACAAGAAAACTCAACGAAAACTAGGAAAGGTAGCACGAAAATGATTGAAGTAAAGGTTAGCGACTATATTACAGTATCATTACTTCCGGGTGAAATTGATGGCCTCACGCCCATGGATTTAGCTCGTAAAATGCTTGAAGCCTGGATGTTGGAAGATTCATTCGATTTGTTCCAGCCTGTTTCACAGAACTGGATGTATGAATTCATTCTCCGATTTGGGGATATTTCGCTTAAGCTGCCGTATCAGCACAACATGAAAAAGCAAGGTGTTTGTCTCGAGTTCTCCGGATCTGGCGTGTCCTATTATCGGGAATATCTTGCCACTCACCGAGTAAACGCAGATCTTCGACTTGCTTGTCGCCGTTTTATTGGTCTTGCGAAGTTAGGTTTTAAGAGTAAATGTAGCCGTTTTGATGTGGCGTTTGATGAGAAGCACACAAAGAACGATAATGAGGACGTTTTTTTAGACCTTGACGTTATCAAGGCTACGCTGTTCTCTCGGCTTTTTGTCTCCAAGTTTCGCAAGGGAGACCCTATGCACCAGTCTTTAACTCTGAAGCCGTCCGTTTTTGCCGTTGATGAGAAGTCTGTTGATGAAGATCTGTATTGTAACTTCATTGTTTCACAGAATTTTTCGTCCGGTCGTATTGGTAAGACTATCGAGCTCGGCAAGAGAAAGAGTAATACCTTTGTCCGTTTTTACGATAAGCTCGCTGAGCAAGAAGCACACAATTTCTCGGTTCCTGAAGATCTTATTTCCTGGATTCGTTTCGAGATTGAGTTTAAGAACACCAGAGCTAATTCTATTATGGCTGCTTATGCTATATTTGATAAAGACGAGGATTTCATTAATTACGTTCGCGGTGTTGCTTTGGGTATTATCCGTTTTGTAGATCCTGATCATTCCCGCCGTTATAATTGTACTACTTGCGCTTGGTGGTATGAGTTTCTTAACCGTGCACACGTTGCTCGCTTAGTATATAACAAACCCAAGTATAATCGATATGTCCGCGCGCTTGAAAGTAAAAAGCGTCAACAGGCTGCCAGCTTTGCTGCTTTGATTACCTGTAATCGTAAAAATCTTAAATCCATCATTCTTAGCGGTTTCAAGAAGGATTCCAAGACTGCCAGGGCTATTATTGCCGATTTTGAAGCTATTCAAGCTTTGTCTCCGGAGGAATACGATGAAGTTTATAAGGAATCTACACGAGCTGAGACCGGGCTTGAGTTCTGGAAGCACTTTGCGTTCTGTAGCTCCGCTTCAGATGAGGAGTTTGAAAAGTTTCTTGATAATTGTTTAGATCTTCTTTGCAAGGATGTTGAGAAGATCCTTGATGGCCATCTGGATTGCGTTGCCGTATGATTACCTACGAGATTCCGCGCCAGTGTTACCGTTGTCTATGCCGTGTTTGTGGTCAATCCGGTTGTCCTCATCGGAACTATGAGTATAAGCGTTGTGCTATCTGTTGGTTCTCTCATGATTTTCGTCCTATTCTGGACTGTGAGAACTTTTACTTTAAGATGTTTAAGCGGTATAAAATACGCCGAACGTACAAACGCCCGTCAGTGCGCTATGTGGATAAGACCAACGCCGATGATATTCGCGTTATGCTTACTGAAATCTTGTCGTTTCTTCGTTCTGGATCCGAGACATCACCGACAACTGATGTAAACTGTATTCGGCAAAATTGTCTTTGCCTTAGTTGCGCGTATTTTACGAAATGTAAAGAACGCTGCCAACTGTGTACGGAATATCGCGGTCAGTTTCCCGTGAAGATGTGTGGCTTAAAGCTGCAGCACGATAAGAGTATTTAAAAATATTTCATTCGACCACTCTCAAAATTTTGTATGTAATGAATAATTGGAAAAATCCTCCATCCAATTGCGTAAAATTTCTATTTTACGCAATTGCCATATGAATTCCCCCTTAGGGACACTTACGGTTGAATTAGAGTTATACGCACGTTGGAACACCCTAATCTAATTATATCACATTAAGACAAATTTGTCAAAGTAATTCGAAAACTGTTCCTTATTTTTGATGTCTGTGTTTAATTTTTATTTAAATTCACTAATTGGTATTGACATTTTTATCAAATTAAGTTAAAATATATTGGGGTGATTTTTTATGGAAAAAGTTACAGTAAACGCAAGTACCAAATACGATATTTTAATTGACAAAGGAATACTTGATAACTGCGGAAGTTTAATTGGCGAGATCAAAAGCAACTCGGTGAAAGCTGCAGTTATCACAGACGATAATGTGGACAAGTTCTACGGAGACAAGGTTATGAAATCCCTTGAAGAAGCGGGATTTAAAGCCGAAAAGTTCGTTTTCCCGCATGGAGAGTCTTCTAAAAATCACAAGACGCTTCTTGACATATACGAGTTTCTTGTCGCAAAGGACTTCACGCGCTCGGACTTTATCGTGGCTCTGGGCGGCGGCGTTGTCGGCGATACTGCGGGCTTCGCGGCGGCCACCTATATGCGCGGCATCGACTTCGTTCAGATTCCCACAACTGTGGTGGCGCAGTCCGACAGCTCGGTCGGAGGCAAGACCGCAGTTGATATCGACGGCGGCAAGAATCTTGTCGGCGCGTTCCACCAGCCCAGACTGGTTATCTGTGATACATCTACTCTTAATACGCTTACTCCCGAATTCTTCGCGGACGGTATGGCTGAGGTTGTAAAGCACGGAATGATAAAGTCTCCCGAGTTGTTCGACATTCTCGCAAACAGGGATATTAAAGAGAACCTTGTGGATATTATGAAGCGTAACGTCTCCATCAAAGGACAGGTTGTTGAGAACGACGAACGCGAAAAAGGCGAGAGAATGCTCCTGAACTTCGGACACACGCTTGCCCACGCACTGGAGAAATATTACGGCTTTACCGGGCTTACCCACGGCTGCGCCGTTTCCATTGGAATGAGCGTCTTTACGCATATCGCCGAGAGACGCAGAATGTGCAAGCCGGGCGTCGCGGACAAGCTGGACGCGCTTCTCAAAAAATGCGGTCTGCCTATTACGGACGACGCGCCGATGGACAAGCTTTACGAGTTCTCTCTCCATGACAAAAAGCACCTTGCGAGTGGAATGAACATCGTAATCTGCAGCGACATCGGCAAGAGTAAGGTCATTAAAATGTCCGTTGAAGAATACGCGGATTTTTTGAGGAGTTAATATGGATGTAAAGATAATGCCTGGGAAACTCAAAGGCGAGGTTACAGTTCCTCCGTCAAAGAGCGTAGCCCACCGAATGATAATCGGCGCAGCGCTAAGTTCGGGATGTTCGGAGGTATCCAACCTCTCCCCTTCCGTTGATATTACCGCTACCATTGAATGTATGCGCGCGCTTGGCGCAAAGATCGATTTTACCGACAGCAAAGCTGTGATTGAAGGGATCAGAGAAATCCCCGACAAAGCGGTTCTTAACTGCCATGAATCAGGGTCAACGCTGCGCTTCCTTATTCCCGTTGCTGCGGCTCTTGGTGTGGAAGCGGAATTCCGTGGCGGCGGAAAGCTTCCCACTCGTCCGCTAACGCCTTATTTTGACGAATTTCCAAAGCATGGAGTTACATTTGAACTTCCTGACAACTATACAAATCTCCCCCTGAAAATCAAAGGCAAGCTCACGGCGGGACGCTATGAGATCGACGGCGGGATCTCCTCGCAATTTATCACGGGACTGCTGTTCGCTCTTCCTCTTCTGGACGGAGACAGCGAGATCTTACTCACATCCCCGCTTCAATCCGTGCCTTATGTGAATATCACGATAGAAACGCTGAAATATTACGGCTGTGAGATCGATTGCACCGAGCGCGGTTTCTCCGTAAAAGGAAACGCAAAATTTCACTCCTGCGACAGCCGCGTGGAGGGCGATTTCTCACAGGCGGCGTTTTTCTACACGGCAAACAGTCTCGGCTCAGATGTCAAGCTGCACGATATTAATCCAGATTCGGCTCAGGGAGATAAGCTGATCGCGAAAATTTGCGCGAACTTTGAAAAGTCGGGAGAAGCGTTTGAGCTGGACTGCGCCGATATTCCGGATTTAGTGCCGATCCTGACGGTTCTGGCAAGCTATGGTAAGGGCAAAACCCGACTTACCAATGTTGCGCGTCTCAGAATAAAGGAATGTGACCGACTTGCCGCAATGGAGGACTGTCTCAACAGGGTTGGCGGCAAGGTCAAGGCTTTTGAAGACTGCATTGAAATTGAGGGCGTCGGGAAGCTTTGTGGCGGCGAGATCAGCACCTACAACGACCACAGAATAGCAATGTCTATGGCAATCGCGGCAACGATCAGCGAGAAGCCGATTATAATACGCGGCGCGGAATGCGTGGCGAAATCGTATCCCGATTTCTTTGATGTTTACCGCTCGCTGGGCGGCATTGCCGAAGAGGTGAAATTATGACTCGTCGACAGCTAATCAAGCATATTAAGGAAACATACGGGATAACCGAGGATTATCCTTGGGAGAATGACACAACAAACGCGGTTTTCCGTCATCCGAGCAACAAGAAGTGGTTTGCGTTGTTAATGAATATCCCCGCTAATAAGCTTGGTCTCAAAAGCGACGAGCAAATCGATGTTCTGAACGTCAAGTGCGACCCGCTGATGATCGGCTCAATTATTCGAGAAAACGGGATCTACCCCGCATATCATATGAACAAGGGCAACTGGATCACTATTGCTCTTGACGGAAGCTCCGAGGACGAAAAGGTCAAGTGGCTCGTTGATATGAGCTTTGACGCGACTAACGTAAAAATTAAAGCGAAGGGATCGAAATGAAATATGTCATCTGGTTTTAATGGCGGAGTAAAGTTTTCCATCTTTGGAGAAAGTCACGGCAAAGGAATAGGTGTGGTTCTTGATAATCTCCCCGCAGGCGAGGAACTCGACCTCGACAAAATCGGAGAGTTTATGGCTCGCAGAGCGCCCAAAAAGGACGGCACTTCGACATTCCGCAGCGAAAAGGATATTCCCGAGATTTTGTCCGGATTCTTTGAGGGAAAGACCACCGGCACTCCCCTTGCGGCGGTCATTATGAATACCGACCAGCACTCGGGAGATTATGGAAATATCTCCCATATAGCGCGTCCCGCTCACGCGGACTATACGGGGTTCCTCCGCTACAACGGCGCTAACGACCCGCGTGGCGGCGGTCATTTTTCGGGAAGAATTACCGCCCCGCTGGTTTTTGCAGGCGCGGTTTGCGCGCAAATACTCGAGCGTCGCGGGATTTACACGGGAGCGCACATCAAACGTATCCGTGACGTCGCGGACGACAGCTTCGACTGTGTGAGCCTCTCTGCCGAAACCCTTGAGTTCGTAAAAAAGCGCCCCTTCCCTACCCTTTCTGAGAATGCGGAGCAAGAAATGCGCGCCGTTATCAACTCCGCCAGAGAAAGCCTTAACAGCGTTGGCGGTATTGTTGAATGTGCGGCTGTCGGTTTCCCCGCGGGAATAGGTTCTCCGATGATGGACGGATTGGAAAACATCATATCGCGGCTCGTGTTCGCTATTCCGGCCGTTAAGGGCATTGAGTTCGGAAACGGGTTTGCCGCTGCGGATCTATTCGGCAGTGAGAACAACGACGAGTTTACGCTTGACAATGGCAGGATCGTCACCAAAACAAATAATCACGGCGGGATACTTGGAGGGATCAGCTCCGGAATGCCTATTATCTTCAATGTTGCATTCAAGCCTACGCCCTCGATTTCTCAGCCGCAAAACAGCGTGGACTTCAAGGATATGACCGAGCAGACGCTTGTCATAAAAGGACGGCATGATCCTTGCGTTGTTCCTCGTGCCGTGCCTTGCGTTGAGGCGGCGCTTAACATAGCGCTGGTATCTGCGCTGCTTGAAAATCCCAAGATTTAAATATTCCACATGGAGGTATTCCTATGAACGTCCCCAGAATACGCATTGAAGATATTGACAAAATAAGCGTTCTGGTTTCGTATCTCATCTATGCGCTTGGCTGCCCACTTACGAAGAATCAAATCATCGAAATCACTTCTTTGGAAGAAGCTGTAAATTATTTCGACCTTATGCAATCGCTGGAAAAATCCACCGGTAATCTTTGGAGAGAGGTTGAATTGAACGGTGATAAAGCATTGACTAACACCGACAACGGAATTAAGGCTGCAAAAGAACTTGCTGACACTCTGCCGATTTCAATCCGCGAAAAAATGTTTAATGAAGCTGTTCGTGTCTATACCCGCGATGCAATGCAAAAAGGCGGCAGTTTTTTATCCGCAGACTATCTTAAAAAGAATGATGGGACTTGCACCGTAAATATTAAAGTAATAGATACCGATACCACACAGCAAAAGTACAATATATACATTGAAGCGCAAAACGAAGAAGATGCCGAGACTATCAAGCAAAAAGTCAAAAAGGATCCAAATAAATTTGCTAAGTACCTTAATGATTTCTTTTTTAAATAAAAAGGGGGAGCGATTGCTCCCCCCTCTTGTTTTTATTCTCCGCAATGCTCGCAATCGTGCTTTTGAGCGAACTGCTCCGGATCATATGCGATACCATGCTTGTCATAATAGTCCTTAACCGCCGCCTTAACCGCTTCCTCGGCAAGTACCGAGCAATGCAGCTTGTGTGCGGGAAGTCCGTCAAGCGCCTCAACAACCGCTTTGTTGGTAAGCTCCAGTGCCTGAGAGAGCGGTTTGCCCTTGATCATCTCGGTGGCCATGCTTGAGCTTGCAATAGCAGAGCCGCAGCCAAACGTGCTGAACTTTACATCGGTGATAATATCATCGTCGATCTTGAGGAAAATCTTCATAATATCGCCGCACTTTGCATTTCCTACTTCGCCAACACCATCGGCATTATCTATCGTGCCGACATTGCGCGGATTGGTGAAGTGATCCATTACCTTTTCACTGTATAACATACTTTCTCTTACCCTCCTGTAAATCCTGCCAAACCGGAGAAATACGCCGCAGATATTCTACGACCTCTTCTACCGATTTAATTATAAACTCAACGTCTTCGGGGGTATTCTCTTCCGAAAGCGTAAGTCTCAATGAACCGTGTGCCACCTCGTGAGGTCTGCCTATTGCCAGCAAAACGTGACTCGGATCAAGCGAACCCGAGGTGCATGCCGAACCCGATGAAGCGCAAATTCCCTTCGCATCAAGCAAAAGCAGCAAGCTCTCGCCTTCAATTCCCTCAAAGCAGAAGTTCACATTGCCCGGAAGTCTGTTTGTTTTCGCGCCGTTCAGAACCGAATGAGGAATAGCGGACAGTCCCTCGATCAGTCTATCGCGCATAGCGGTGAGCTTCTTGGTATTCTCCGGAATGGAATTAACAGCCTCTTTCAAAGCAGCAGCCATAGCATAGATACCCGCGATATTCTCTGTACCCGCTCTGCGCCCGCGCTCCTGTGCGCCGCCCTCAATAAGGGTTGACGGGAACAAACCCTTACGGACATACAACGCTCCCACACCCTTCGGACCATGAAACTTGTGCGCCGAGAGCGCCAGCATATCGCAGCCAATCTCCTTGACGTTCAAGGGGATATGCCCCACTGCCTGAACAGCGTCGGTATGGAACAAAACGCCCTTTTCCTTGCAGATAGCACCGATTTCCTTGACCGACATAAGAGTACCGATCTCGTTGTTTGCCGCCATAATCGTGACAAGAGCTGTGTCCTCGCGTATAGCCTTTCTCACGTCCTCGGGATTTACATTACCTTCGCCGTCAACGTCAAGAAGAGTAACCTCGTAACCCTCCTTCTCCAGCTTCTTCAAAGTATGGAGAACTGCGTGATGCTCGATCTTATCGGAAATTATATGCTTCTTTCCCTTTCGAGCGCCAATCTCCGCACAAGAACGTATAGCCTGATTGTCCGACTCGCTGCCTCCCGATGTAAAGTAAATCTCCTTTACATCAGCGCCCAAGCACTCGGCAACAGTCTGGCGGGCATCCAGAAGAGCCTCTGCCGCAAGCTGCCCCACTGTATGCAAGGACGATGGATTTCCGTAGCATTCCGCAAGATATGGCATCATTGCGGAGATCGCCGTCTTGCTCATTTTAGTAGTTGCGGCATTATCGGCATATATTGTCTTTACCTTTGACACTTAATCACCTGTTCCTATTTTATTTACATTTTAACAGAATTCTTATCTGTTCACTAGGATTATAACACATTATTTCCCAAAAGTCAATAGCATTTTGGTAAGTTTAGACTAATTCGTTAAAAAATAATCATTTTTTCAGCGGATTGTCCTTTATGAATTGCTCCAGCAAGTCACCCGCATAGCGGCAAAGCTCGGAACATGGACGTTTTTGATAATATTCGTGAGTTCTCGACTCCGGTTCGGGAACGCCTTCTGCCTTACCAAGTCCCAGAAGCTCTCGGCATACTATACTGCCATTGTCCCTCCGGAACTGCTCGGCTAGGGCTTGGATCTTTTCGTAAAGCTCCTTCTTAGTGGTGAGATCGTCGGGTTCAGAATAGCCGTAAAGTATACTCACAACCATTACAATTCCCGAAAATGTCCCGCATACCTCGCGAAGCCTGCCCATCCCTCCGCCAAATCCGCACGCAAGCCGAACGGCGGTCTTCTCGTCCATGCCAAGCTCATCCGCAAATGCGGCAGCTATAGCTTGGGAACAGTTATAACCCTTTTTGAAATTCTCATAAGCCAAATCACCTTTTGTCATCATAGAATCCCTTCATCTGTCAGAATTTAGTTGCAAAATTCCTCAACTGCGTCAACTATGGGGTCGGCAGCATCGGTCTCCATAAGCTCAAGCAAGCCGTTGTCTACCAGCCTTGCGATCTCGGGATCAATTGGAAGCTTTGCAAGTACCTTTAAGCCGAAATCCTTTACTGTCTGCTCAATGTGGCTCTCGCCAAACACATTGATATGCTTTCCGCAGTCGGGACACAGCGCGTAGCTCATATTCTCAACAACTCCGATAATCGGAACGTTCATCATATTCGCCATCTTGACAGCCTTTCCGACGATCATAGAAACCAGCTCCTGCGGCGAGGTAACAACAATAATGCCGTCAAGCGGTATCGACTGGAAAACCGTGAGCGGTACGTCGCCCGTTCCGGGGGGCATATCTACGAACATATAGTCCACATCGTCCCACACAACATCCGTCCAGAACTGCTTCGCTGTACCAGCAATGATCGGACCTCTCCATATCACGGGGTCAGTGTCGTTGGGAACAAGGAGATTAAGTGACATCACCTTGATTCCCTTCTTGGTGATAACAGGGTATATCTCGTTCTCGTTGCCCTTTGCCTTCTCCTTTATGCCGAACGCCTTGGGAACGGACGGACCCGTAATGTCCGCGTCAAGTATCGCGGTGTTAAAGCCTCTGCGGTTCATGAGAACAGCCGACATACAGGTAACCAGCGACTTACCTACGCCGCCCTTGCCGCTTACTACGCCAATGACCTTCTTGATGTTTGACAACTCGTGGGGCTTCGCAAGGAAGCTCTCGGGCTGTCGCTCCGAACAGTTCTCGGAGCATGACCCACAATCATGCGAACATTCGCTCATACTAATATTCTCCTTTTTCTTTTATATTATTACGGTAAACCCGTTTTTATCAATAACCTATCTTATCCGCGAAGCTCTCTCCGTCCACCTTGCCGTTTACGTCGAGCATCTGCAAAACGGACGCGGCAATATCGCCGAAGCAGCTTCTTGTGCCGAGATTGCACGGCTTTATTTCACTTCCGTAAATCAGCACGGGAATATGCTCCCGCGTGTGGTCGGTACCGGTATAGCAAGGGTCGCAGCCGTGGTCGGCGGTGAGAATAACAACATCATCGGAGCGCACTTTCTTGAGAAATCCCCCGAGCCACTCGTCGAACTCATTCAGCGCCTTGGTATACCCATGCGGGTCACGGCGGTGACCGTACTGCATATCAAAATCCACGAGGTTTGTGAAGCAAAGTCCGCGAAAATCCTTTTCTTGATACTCAGAGGTAAGCTCCATATCGGTTGCGTTTCCGATTTGCCTGTCACAATATTTTACGCCCTTCCCGGCAAAAATATCAAAGATTTTGCCAATGCCAATAGTATCCAATCCGTTTTCCGAAAGAATGTCAAGCATTGTTGGCTTTGGCGGGGTAAGCGAATAGTCGTGACGGCGGGGAGTTCTGGTAAACGGGTGTTCCCCCTCGAACGGTCTCGCGATAACTCGCCCAACGGCATAGTCGCCCGTCAGCAATTCCCGTGCGATTTCGCAGTACTTGTAAAGCTGCTCCACGGGAACTACATTCTCATGCGCCGCTATCTGGAAAACGCTGTCCGCCGATGTGTAGACGATAAGCGCTCCCGTTCTGATATGCTCCTCTCCGTAGTCTGCGATCACCTTTGTTCCCGAATACGGAAGATTACAGAGAACCTTTCGTCCGACCCTGCGCTCAAATTCGGAAATAAGCTCAGGTGGGAATCCGTTCGGGAATGTCGGAAACGGTTTTTCACTCACGCACCCCGCAATCTCCCAGTGTCCGGTAGTGGTGTCCTTGCCCTTAGAGCGCTCGCCGATTTTCAGATACGCGCCGGTGGGATTTTCGCACTTCTCCCCTGCTTCCACGCCGTCAATATTGAACAGTCCAAGTCTTTGCATATTTGGAATTTTCAGATTACCGGTATTGATGCAGGAACGGAGGGTGTTCGCGCCCTTGTCGCCAAAATCCGCGCTATCCGCCATCTCGCCGACGCCGAAGCTGTCCAGCACTATCAGAAAAACTCGTTTAGCCATATCATTCTCCAATCAATAACTTCACTGCCGAGCTAGTGCCTATCCTGTTGCAACCCTCGGCAAGGAACAACTCAAGCTGCTCACGGGTTTTGATGCCACCGGCCGCCTTGATTTTTACATTACTTCCTATGTATTTTTTGAATAAACGAATATCCTCAATATCCGCACCCGCAGTGCCAAAGCCTGTAGAGGTCTTGATGTAGTCCGCGCCGGCGTTAGTAACACACTCGCACAAGGCGATTTTCTCCTCCTCGGTAAGGAAACAGGTCTCAACAATCACCTTGAGGATTTTGTCCCCGCAGGCATCTTTAATCAAGGCAATCTCTTTTTCAACATAGGAAAATCTGCCGTTTTTCACTTCTCCGAGATTAACCACCATATCGATCTCATTTGCGCCGTTCTCAATCGCGTCCTTTGCCTCAAACCATTTTACGGATGGCGTCGAGTATCCGAGCGGGAAGCCGATTACCGTGCAGATGTTAAGGTCGGGGAAATGCAGTCTCGCACGCCTTACAAAGCTCGCGGGAATGCACACGGAAGCGGTGTGATACTTCAGCGCCTCACGGCAGAGAGCCGCTATATCCTTTGAGGATGCGGTGGGCTTAAGCAACGTGTGGTCTATATGCGAAAGAATTTCGTTAATTTCCATTTTTTTACTCCTGAATTCGTTTTCTTACCAGAGAGTGAGGCGGAACCTCAATATCCGATTTGATCGTAAGCTTGCTCATTGCGTGGCGGGCAACGTCGATCTGTTCGCCGTTCCCGTTGTACATAAGGGTTGGCGCAAACTTTATCGGCTCACGCTCAGGCGCCAGAATTTCAAGCTCGTCTTTAAGCGTAAAATAATTCCGTT
Source organism: uncultured Ruminococcus sp. (assembly GCA_964393305.1). GTDB lineage: Bacteria > Bacillota > Clostridia > Oscillospirales > Ruminococcaceae > CAG-115. Next base: position 9,283 of record CAYMTG010000008.1, on the reverse strand, counting down.
GGGTAAGGTACATTGTGCCGTTTTCGCACTTATCAACCGTTGCCACAAAATCATAATCGCGGATATACCCGCTGTTTTCAAAATACTGCCCGCCGCTTGTTACAATATTGGGATTTTGTGTTACCCCGACATCATTAGGATGTCCGTAGAAAAATCCCGTACAATATGGGCGGTGGCTAATTTTGTTGACCTCCTCGAGTACCCATTGGGGCGGCTTATCGCCATTCAGAGCACAGTCCAAAGCGGTTCTATATGCATTCGTGGTCAGCGCGGAATAGTACGCGGACTTTGCTCTGCCTTCGATTTTGAGGCTGTACACACCCGCATCAAGCAGATCGTCGATATGCTCGATCATGCACATATCACGTGCATTGAGGATAAACGTACCACTGTCATCATCCTCAAAAACTTTGAAAAACTGACCCGGGCGTTTTTCCTCCATGAGGTAATACCCCCAGCGGCAAGGCTGAGCGCACTCTCCACGATTGGCGTTTCTCCCTGCCAGATACTCAGAGATAAGGCAGCGCCCCGAGAAGCTGACGCACATCGCGCCGTGAACGAAAGCCTCGATCTCCATATCCTCAGGAATATTTTTTCGGATTTTCCCGATATTTTCGAGATTTACCTCCCGCGCCAGAACCACGCGGCGAACACCCATTTTGTAAAGCTCGTTTGCCGTTCGGTAATTCACAACGCCCGTCTGGGTGGATGCGTGGATAGCAAGCTTGGGCGCGTATTCCTTAACCATCGCGATAACGCCGATGTCAGCGGCAATAACCGCATCCACACCCACATTCTGCGCGTAAGAAATAAATCCAGGAAAGCGATCCATTTCATCGTTCAGCGGAACTGTGTTGCAGGTAATGTAGACCTTTACGCCTCTTTTATGCGCTGTCTGCACGGCTGTACACAATTCTTCTTCATCGAAATTTTTCGCCCCAGCCCTCATTCCAAAGGACTTGCCCGCCAGATATACCGCGTCAGCGCCAAAGTCCAGCGCCGATTGCAGAGATTCCATATCCCCCGCCGGGGATAAAAGTTCCGCCTTCTTCAAAAAATCACTCTCCGCTGTTTTCTCTCAAAGCTGCATCCTTAATATTCTGCTCATGCTGTTCCAATGTTTTTGCATAGTAGAATACACCGTCCTCACTTACAAGGAAGTAAAGGTAATCGGTATTTTCCGGATAGAGTGCTGCTTTTATGGCTTCCAAACCCGGGTTGCATACTGCGCCGGCAGGAAGTCCTACACATTTATATGTGTCATAGGCATCAATGATTTCGTTCATTTTGTCTTCATTGGATGAATTTATCTTTGGATTAATGCACCGCTCTATATAAGTGTAAGTTGTATCCGATTGAAGCTGTGGGAAGTTCTCGGGATCATTCAAACGGTTATGGAATACCGAAGAAATCTTCGCCATATTATCCTCGTTCGTACCCTCTCGTTGAATAAGCGAGGCGAGAATAATCGTTTCATCCAATGTCATACCAAGCTCATTCATACGTTCGATAAGATCGTCGGTCATCTTTGCCTCAAAATTCTTATACATAGTGGCTGCAGCGGTTTTTGCGTACTTTTCAGTATCAAGATTCGGACTATTCTTCAAATCATCTATAACATAAAATTCGTAGGTATCCGGGAACAGATACCCTTCAAGCGCATTAAAGCGATTGGTATTGTCGGGAATGCCCTCTTCAAAATCATATTCGTTAAGCTTTGATGAATAGTATTTCTCAAAATCTTCCGCACTGCAAACATAGTTTTCCTCAAGCAATTTTCCGATCTCGGAAGCCGTCATACCCTCGGGAATAAGCACTGTAACAGTCTCGGTGTATTTCTTTTCGGTAGTAAGAGCGTTAAGCAAATTGCCGTAACTCATATTTGAGTTTACAGTGTGAGCACCAGCCAGTATGGGTTTGGCATCCTCTTTCCCCAACTGATAATTTACGTATGTTTTAAAGAAACTTGCGTTCAAAATCATGCCATTTGAATGAAGTAAATCAACTACATCTTCGGTTGTCATAGATTCGGAAATTACGATGTCGTACTCATAGTATCGCTTTGCCATCCCGGTAATGTCACGCAATCCTTCAATGACTTTCACAGCTAATAATGAACCTGCAAAAATTGCGGAAACGGAAATAACTGCTCCCAAAAAAACCTGTCCCATTGTCCGGGTGTGATTGGTCTGCTTCTTTTTTCGTTTACGTCTCTTTACAGGATTTGTATAACGAACAGGAACAACCGGCTCCTCGTCATCAACCACAGAATCCATACGCAAGGTTTTTGACAAGTCATCAGCTGAATTCATATTGATGAATTCGTCCCTCGGAGTAATGCCGCTGTTTTCCGAGGATAGCCTCGGGAGCTGAATACTATCCATCTCCTGTGTTTTTCCATTATCATCAGGAACGTATTCATTTGGCCTGTCGCTGCCTGAATTATTCATATCGTTCACAATTACACCCCCTGTCATCATCTGTCAAAAATAGTTAAATCCGCTTTCTTATCATGTATTTCGCAAGGTACTTCTCTTTTAAAAGAGCTGTAACACAGAATAACGCTTTTCCCTGTAAAATTGCTTAAAAATCTGTCATAATACCCGCGTCCATAGCCAAGCCTATATCCATAACCATCAGCGCAGAGAGCGGGAACTATGCACAATGTCCTTTCATCAAAAGACGCGGGATATTTAATAGGAGGCTCGTCGATATTAAATCTGCCTCGCAAAAGCTCGTTTTTGCTTTTGATATAAAAGAATGACAGATCTGTGTCTCCGCTTATCGGTAATGCCACCGGTATGTTATCCTCAAGACAGTAATCTATCAAACATCTTGTGTCAACCTCGATTTCCGTTGAAGCATAAGTAAAAACAGCGCTCACACCATTAAGGAGCGGCTTTAGCTGTTCAAAAATATCTCTGTCAGAAAGCGCCTTTTCGCCTTTATCCATAACGCGTCTTTGTGCGATAAGCTCTTTTCGCAGCGCTTTCTTTATTTCGCGCACTGTATTGCCGCCCTTACCGACTCGGATTCATCTTTGCCTTTAAGAACCCGAACAAGCTCCAGACCGAATTCAACCGCAACGCCTGCACCGGCGGCAGTAGTAAATATCCCGTCGGTTACTACCTTCTTATCGGATAATTTAGCCCCTTTAAGATACTTCTCAAATCCGGGGAAGCAAATGGCCTCCTTCCCGTCAAGAAGTCCCTTTTTGCCGAGAATAGACGGAGCCGCACAAATTGCGCCAATCGGAATATTATGCTCAACACAGTAGCCGATTGCCGACTGAACAACGGAATTTGCCTCTATGTTAAGCGTCCCGGGCATACCTCCGGGAAGAATTATCATCTCGAGACGCTCGTCCAGTTCGACTTGCATGTCAGTAATATCGCAAAGTACGGCAATTCCGTGAGAGCTTCTCACACCGTCATTCTTGATACCAACGGTCACAACGTCACACCCGGCGCGGCGCAGCATATCAATGGGTGCTATCGCCTCGGTTTCCTCAAATCCATCTGCCATAAATACATAAATCATTATAACATCTCCTTATCATCTAAAAGAAATTTGAAACTTCTCTTCCATAAAAACAGGATTATATGAAAGCTTAGCTTTTCTCAAACCCTCTGAGCCGGCATCCTCTTCCCGATTAATATACGCATACCTGCCGTTTAAAGACTTGGCAAACTCTCGGTTAATGGCTGTGTATGAGCCTTGGTACTTGCGAAGCGCTTTCTCCACGTGAACGACAAAGCAGTTATCAGCCGATGGCTCTCCAAAAGTGAACGCCTGTACATCACCGTTTACCCGAAGTACACCGCCTGTATATTTTAACTCATTGAAGTGCTTGAAGGAGCATTCCACAACGCGCAATTCTTCAATCTTGCTCCGGGCTTCCTTACTTACCGCACATTTGTCTATATTTTCGGAACGCCAAAGTTTGTTCATTTCGATACACTCGGGAATATTTTCGCTTGTTAACGGCTCAAAGCTCCAGTCATTCTCGTAGAAGCGATTGAGGTGGTTGCGTTTAGAGTGAAACTTCTTACCCTTCAAATTCTCAAGGTCTTCTGCAAGATAGATATAGTCGTAATAATCACGCCGCTGTTTTACGCACGATTTCGGAAAGGCAGCTGCTATATTATCGGTCATATTTTTATTTGCGATAATTTCTAACGGCAAACCATTCTCTTCAGCATACTCGCTGATAAGCCCAACAACATACCCCGCCTCATCTGTTTTACCGGTGCCGCCCGCCGGATATATGAAACGAGTATCATCGCCTGCTCCCTGCTTCACAAAATAAAACTCCCCATAAAAGCAGATCTCAACGTTATATGCCTTACGCCATACGAAGTTGTTTCCGAAGGTGTATTCGCTCCCACGAAAATCAGATCGCCTCAGGCACTCTTCCGCACGTTCTTTATCTGTAATTTCAATCCTTTGAAAGTTCAAACAGCTCATTATACAACAACAACCTTAAACAATCGCATATTTCCAGATATACATCCTGGATCGAACGCAAGCATCCGTTTTCCGTACAGCTGATCACGTTCCAGCCGCCTCGGCGGGCAGCGAACATCGCGCTTTCTCTGCACTGCCTGAGAAATTCAATATTACTCTCGTGTATGTCTTTTTTAGACTCATCGCCCGAATACCGCTCTGTGAGCAGCTCCTGCGAAATCTCAACGGGCATATCCAGAAAGAGTACAGAATCAGGCACCGGCAGTCCAAGCATATTATATTCATAATCATAGAGCCAATTCAGAAAAACCTCGCGTTCCTCCTCAGGAACCTTCGTCAGCTGATAAATAGCATTGGACGTTGTATATCGACCCGCAATAACCGTGCCGCCCGACTCCAGATACCTCTTCCAATCTGTGACATAGCTAACATAGCGATCCACAGCATAGAAGGAAGCGGCTGCATACGCACCATTTCTCCCATCACACGGGATCTCTCCGTTCAAGTAGCATTCAACCAATTGGCCGGTTATGGTATCGTAATTCGGAAAGCTGACAGCACGGCAATTTAATCCATGCTCACGCAGGTAACCTACCGCTAAGTCCAGTTGGGTTGATTTGCCGCATCCATCCAGTCCGTCCAATACAATCAATTTTCCTTTTTTCATATTGACTCCCATATAGTGTAAAATATAACATACCCACACTCATATATTGTACCACATTATTTCTCTTTAGTCAAGATTTTTTCCAATAAAAAAGTCTCCGATTACATAAAATCGGAGAACTTTTACATTTTTAGAAATAAATTACATTTTTGGGCTTCTTCCTCAAAGCCGATCTTGCTGTAAAACGAAACAAGTTCATCATCACATATTATTTTCACAGTGCTCCCTGCATATTCGGCACACACGGCCTTTATCAGCTTTGCGGCATTCCCCTTCATTCGTTCGGCAGGCAGGGTTGCTGCCTGAGATAAAAGGACATCGCCGTCCTGGTGATACTGGACAATGACAACCGAGCCGCCAAGCCGATATGCTTTGCTTATTCCGTGTCGGATTTTATGGGACATATCCAGGTACCAAGGCTCATACGCCGCATCTGACAGGAGAAACGCTTGCTGTATAACCCCAAACACCTCTTGAAGCGGTGGAGCTGCATCTATCTCTGCAGATACAGCATCCCCGACAAAACGCATCAGGTTTACCGATTGTACGCTGCATCCTAAGAGCTTACCTAGTCTCTTACCGGCATATTCGGAACAAAAAATTTTCCGAACGCCGCAAAAAGCGAAAAATTCAGCCATCTCATCATAATCACAGCTTTTCTCACCCGTCGCGCACAGCACAGCATCTCTGTCCTGAATGCATATGACAGCATTCTCCGTAACAAAGAAGCGGCAAAAATCATATCCGGCGGAATATGCCATCCACAGCGCACGAATTTTCTGCGCCTCAACGCCGCTTTTCGGGAGCTTCAACAATTCGCCGTCAAGAATTTTTCTGATCATAGCATCGCCACAGCAGAGAGCATCTTCTCAGCAAGTGCGCGCACAGCGTAATAATCGCTCATTTTGAATACGCACGACGGCGAATGAAGATACCGGCAAGGCACGGAAACAGCGCAGGTGCGCACTCCCCCGCTTCCGACATGGATGGCACCGGAGTCATTTCCGCCTGCTATAAGAGTCTTTGTCTGAACAGGGATCGAATTTTCCTTTGCGACTTCAAGCGCAAGCGCGTACAACCCGCGGTCATATACCGTTCCTCTATCCATGTAAGAAACAACTGCGCCTCTGCCGAGCTCGCATACCTTCTTCGCACCGGACACCCCGGCGATATCACACGCTGTAGTAGTTTCAAGTACTATCGCAAGATCGGGATCAACTGTCTCGACAGCAGCTTTAGCACCACGAGTTCCGATTTCTTCCTGAACTGTAAATACATACCAAGCGTCATATTCCGGCTCGCCGTTTATCATATCAATCAGGGCAAGACATCCGGCACGGTCGTCCAGAGCTTTTCCCTTTACATATCCATCTCCAAACCCAAAGAAATCGGCATCAAAATACGCATAGCTACCGCGAGGCGCAAGCTTCTCCGCTTCCTCGGCAGAGCCTGCTCCTATATCAATATAGAGGTCATCTATCTCCGGGAAACTTTTTCGTTCACTTGACGACTGCTGATGGATAGCCTTAGTTCCAATAACTCCATATGCGCCGCTCTCAAGAATGACCGCACGTCCAATGACCACTCCCGGATTGATACCGCCTACAGCCCCGAATTGCAGAAAGCCACTCTCTTCAATGTCGGTGATCATAAAACCGACCTCGTCCATGTGAGCGGCATACATAATACGGTTTTTGGGAGTTTTCTTTCCCCTTTTGAAGGCAATTACGCTCCCAAGATTATCAATCGACACATCGTCGGGATGAATATTATTCATGATATATTCACGAACCTTTGCCTCATCTCCCGATGAGCCGTTAAGCCGGCACAGTTCACGCAATCTCTCAAGCATTCGTTCCACCTCCGCGCACATACGCGCATATCAGCCTCGAAACTGCCTCAATGTCTTTCAAATTCACACATTCAATTGAAGTATGCATATAGCGGATTGGGAACGAGAGCGTACAGCACCTCACTCCTCTGCCCGAAACACCGATTGTGTCGGCATTGGTGCCGGTAGACGATGGCATAACCTCACACGTAAAGGGAATATTATCGCTTATTGCAAGTCTTCTAAGGGAATGGGACATTTTCTTATCAAGACCGGCCGAGAAGCCGATCATAACTCCGCTGCCTATCTCTGCTGTTTCGTAGGGATTACTGTCCGGAGTTCTTCCAAAGGAGACATCAACGATAAGAGCTTCATCAGGCTGAATTCTTGCAGCAGCCTGTTTTGCGCCGCGCTCGCCTGTCTCCTCCTGTGAAGAGAAACAAACTACGAGATTATATGCGAGTGGCTTGTCCCTAAGCATATCCAAAGCCGCAAGAACAGCACAAACACCGCTTCTGTCATCAATCGCGGGAGCGCTTACCATATCGCCGCACAACTCGCGGAAAGCAGAGTTCACGGTGACCCTGTCCCCCTGTGAAACCGCCCTTTCAACTTCTTCCTTTGTCATTCCGATATCAACAGAAATATCACCGATCTCAGGAACAGCAAATTCTTTCTTCACGTGGGGCGGAAGCGTAGATACAACGCCCTGTAACTTCTCTTTTCCGTGAACGGTGACCGACTGCGCAAGCATAGTTTTCACATCGGGTGAACCGCACGCGCCAACTCTCAGAAAGCCGTTCTCCTCAATATAAGTAACGATCATTCCCACCGAATCGATATGCGCGTCCAAGAGGAGCGTCTTTGCGTCAGGATCAGATGAATTTACACGTCCTATCACGTTTCCGAAGCAATCGACGGTCACATCGTCCGAATATCTTCTCAGCATCTCCGCCGCTCTCTCCGACGCGGAGAACTCGTCGCCGGATACTCCGATTTCTTTACATAACGCCCTTAAATCCTCTTTAATACTCAAAATATCTGTCTCCTTACTTGAGAAAATCGTTCTTAACGCCCGAACAATTAAATTTAAAGCCTTTGAAGTTCAAAATTTCAAGCTTATACTCGATAATTTCTATAGGAAACCCAAGGCTCGCCGCTAATGCCGATGCGTTATCATGATAGGAAAGCTCCTCCAGAATATCCGAATCCGAAATCAAAATATTTGCCGCAAACAAATTTGCCTCACGTTCGGTCTTGTTGTTTTCGAGGAACAATGTAGCCTCACGTATTCCACCGTCTGCAAGTTCCCGATGGAGCGTGTCGTGACCCAGCTCATGAGCGCATACCACCGTTTTCGTAACAGCATCCAGTTCATCGTTTATTACGATATAACGGCATCCGCTCTCAAAGACATAAAATCCCTTAAGAGCGCCTAACGAACGCTGCCACACCTTGGCGCCGGAGTTTTCAGCCGTCTCAAAAATATTATTCCCGCCGTAATTATTCAGTACCTCATCAGAAGCATCAATTATTCGCTGCATTATTTCATCCTGTTTTGTCTTGAATCCTCGTAAATTTCCGCAAGGCAGCGCATAAGTCTTGCCTTATCATCTGCGCTGAGGGTATTTCCCGCAAACAAGCCGCGCGACTTAGAAAGAAACTTTTCTGCCTCGGAGGTGTCAACGCCTCTTTTAGCCATTGTTTTAATGAGCTTTTCCTCAGCGGTAAGCTCTAAATTCTGACTATCGTCAAGCAGGAACTCAGGCGTTACATCCAGTTCTCTGGCAATTCTTTCGAGAATTCCCCTTCTTGGTTTGCGGGTACCGCTCATATAGTACGCAAATGCGCGATATGTTATACCTACGCTTTCAGCAAAATCAACCCTTCTTATATGGCGTCTGTTAAGCATAATGTCCAGTTTTTCTTCGATTGTCATTTTGTTATCCTCCTAATTAACAACAAAATATGTTTTTTTATCAAAAACGTCTGCGCAGTACATGCCGCCGTAGCAACAATTGATCCGCGCAGTTATTTTCAGTTATATTATACCAGTGAACAGCATTTTTGTCAAGTAGTTTTTCAAAAAAATTCTAACAATTGAACAAAAATCAAAAAAATTCATAGCAGATGAATATTATCTGATATTTTGAATATTTTTGCTTGACAAAGTAATATTTATGAGTATAATATATGGTGTAATGCTAATCTCCGTTAAAACAGCGGATAAGATTTTGGGTACGGGATTTCCACAGAGATTTCCACTTTAGGGAACCTCTAGAAACCGGTTTGAAAAGAGAAAATCGGCAGAGTGCGCC
>CAYMTG010000007.1:0-24072 GCA_964393305.1 uncultured Ruminococcus sp. | reverse complement strand
CATTTGCTATTTGCCGATACGCACGGAGCGGATGTATGCGGCAGTTTAAACAATATATCAAAGGAGACCGCAATGGTATTTTCAAGTCTTACTTTTCTTCTCGCATTTCTCGTCATAACAATGATTCTCTATTACGCGGTGCCGCGCAAGCTCAAAAACATTGTCATTCTTATAAGCGGTTTGCTGTTCTATGCGTGGGGCGAGCCGCTGTATGTGTTCGTTATGATCCTCAGCACATTTATAGACTACACGGCGGGGCGGATCATCCACCGATTTGACGACAAGCCAAAGGTTAGGCTTGCGTGCCTTATAGTGTCGCTGGTGATGAATTTGGGACTGCTGGGAGTATTCAAATACTCGGGCTTTCTTATCGAGTCTGTGAACGAGTGGTTCGGGTGGTCGATCAAGAACCCCGATCTCCCGCTTCCCATCGGTATCAGCTTCTTTACGTTCCAGTCGATGAGCTACACCATCGACCTGTACCGCCGCAAAATCAAGGTGCAGAAGAACGCGGTGAGCTTTATGGCGTTCGTAACGCTGTTTCCGCAAATAGTCGCGGGTCCTATCGTCCGCTACGAGGACGTTCAGAACGAGATTGACGACCGCAAAATCACCGAGCCGATGATAGCAGGCGGCATCTCCCGCTTTATCACGGGTCTCGGCAAGAAGGTGCTTATCGCGGACAATATCGGATTGCTTTGGACGGAGATCAAGGGCATGGAGTATACCGAGCTGTCGGCGTTGACCGCTTGGCTGGGCATTCTCGCGTTTACGTTCCAGATCTATTTCGATTTCTCGGGATATTCCGATATGGCGATCGGACTTGGCAAGATGATGGGATTTAACTTCCCGGAAAATTTCGATTATCCGTATATGTCAAAAAGCATTTCCGAGTTCTGGAGACGCTGGCATATGACGCTCGGCAACTGGTTCAAAAGCTACGTATATTTCCCGCTCGGCGGCAGCCGCAAGGGAACCGTGCGCACCGTGATCAATCTGCTTATCGTATGGACAATAACCGGTATCTGGCACGGAGCGGCTTGGAACTTTATGCTGTGGGGCGCGTATTTCGGCGTGCTGATAGTACTCGAGAAGCTGTTCCTCGGAAAGATCCTCGAGAAGATACCCTCCGTATTCAGCTGGCTGTATACCTTTGTGCTGGTGGTGTTCGGCTGGGTAATGTTCGACGCGGTGGATCAGTCTACGCTGTCGTTTGGCAGCGTGTTCAGTCAGGTGTTTACCTATATCGGGGCGATGTTCGGGGGGAACGGCATATTTATTGACAACTTCGCGAAGTATTCTCTGGTAAATTACGGCATTATCTTTGCGATCGCGATCTTTGGTTCGTCCGACGCTTTGAAAATCATCTGCGGGAAGATCAAGGAAAAGGCGCCGACCTGTGTTATGTACGGATATCCCATAGTTCAGATGTGCGTGATGCTGGCTTCTGTGGCGTTTATTACCACATCAAGCTACCATCCGTTCCTGTATTTTAATTTCTGAGGAGGGAAAGCTGTGAAATTTAAAATGACACCGGATAAGCTGATGATAGCGCTGTTTTCGGCGGTATTGCTTGTCCTCCCGATAACGACGGCCGCTCTCCCGAAAAAGACAAAAAGCGAAAACGAGAACCGCACCCTTCAAAAGCAGCCTACTCTCATAGACAAAACCAAGTGGGGGAAGGCGGAAAACCTCAAGGATTATTGGGACGCGGTAAAGTGGGACTACCTTAACAACCGCGAGGGTAAGGCGTTTAAGGACGATTTCGAGAAGTATTTCTGCGACCACCTCGCGGGTCGTGAGACGTGGGTAAAGACCTGCAACCGGCTTCAGTCGATCGCGGGTATAAAGGAAATAAACGACGTTTACACCGTGGACGGGCAGATGTTCCAGACATTTAAGACCTATGACGAGGAACAGGTGACACTGGCGATTGAGGCGATAAATCTCTACGCGGAGCGTCACCCCAATATGCAGGTCAGTATGATGATAGCTCCGACTTCTCAGGAGTTTCTCAGCGGTAAGGTTCCGTCGTATACGGGACTGCTGAGCGAAAAGGCGTTTATTGACGAGGTGTACAAGCAGACGGAGAATATTTCGACTATCGACTGTTTAAGCTATCTTTCGGGACACTCGGACGAGTATATCTACTATCGCACCGACCACCACTGGACAAGTCTGGGCGCGTACTACGCATATGTTTCAGCGGCGAAAACGCTTGGATATACGGCTTATGGGACAAGCTCCTTTGATATCGAGACCGCAAGCAGCGATTTCAGGGGAACGCTATATTCGAGAACGCTTGACGACAGCATAACTCCCGACAAAATGGAATATTACCATCTAAGGGAGAACGCGCCGACTATCAGCCTTACGACTACCGACGACGACGGCAAGACGATCACCGGCGACAGCCTCTATTTCCGCGAGTATCTTGAGGTGAAGGACAAGTACTCCTCGTTTACGGGAAGCAACGCTCCAGTCGTGGACATCGAAACAGACGTGGATAATGGACGGAGTATTCTCATAATCAAGGACAGCTACGCACATTCCCTTGTGCCATTCCTCGCAAACCATTACAGTAAAATCACAATGGTGGATATGCGCTATATCAACGTTGCTCTGAACTATGTTGTAGACGTGGACAGCTACGACCAGACGCTGTTTATGTACAACGCGATCACATTCGCGGAGGACGCTCAGCAAATCAACAAGCTGCGTTTGACACAATGAGAGAAATATTTTTGACAGTGGGTGAAGAAGACGACGGCGCGCTTGCGCGGTACTTCCTAGGACGGCGTGGGTTTTCGGCGCGGGTGATAAACGGCTTGAAGCAGACGTGCGGACTTACACGCGGGGGAGAGATCCTGCGCACGGTGGATCGGGTGTACGCGGGGGACGTCGTGCGCGTGACGGTCGAGGAGCGAAGCGCCGTTACCGGCGAATTCGCGATCGTCCCCAATCCCGCGCTTCACGTGGAGACTGTATACGAGGACGGCGACGTTGTCGTATTCAACAAGCCGCCCGATATGCCGATCCATCCGTCGCTTGGTCACCCGGAGGATACGCTTGGGAATTACTATGCCGCGCTTTATCCCGGCACTGCTTTTCACGCGCTCTACAGGCTCGATAAGAATACCTCGGGACTGTGCGTCTGCGCCAAAAACCGCTATTGCGCGTATGCTCTCGCGGGAAAGATCCGCAAGACCTACTATGCCGTAGCAGAGGGAACCATCGCCGAGGCGGGAACCGTTGACGCTCCGATCGGGAGAGCGGGTGACAGCATTATCAAGCGTGAGGTGCGCCCGGACGGTAAGCGTGCCGTCACCCACTATAAGCCGATAGCCCACGCCAACGGCAGGACGCTTCTGGAGATAACGCTGGAAACAGGACGGACGCATCAGATCCGCGTCCATCTCTCGCATATCGGGTATCCGCTTTGCGGGGACGATATGTACGGCGGGGACTGCTCCGGGATCGGGCGGCAGGCTCTCCATTGTGGGCGGGCAGAGTTTACAAGTCCGATTTCGGGGGAGCGGGCGGTCATCTCAGCCGAGCTTCCGGATGATATGAAGGCGCTTCTTTCTCCAAAAAACGGGACGTGAGTTAGCCGAATTCTCCACATTGTACAAAAAAATCTGTGAAAATTTAAGAAAATTCATAAAATATCTTGATTATTTGAGAAAAATATAGTATAATGATAAAGGGTTATTGTGCAATAAAATGGAAAAGGGCTGATGTGTTTGATTTTCGGAGGCAAGGTAATAAGGGTTGAGGTTCTTGATGCTAAGGGAACGCTCGTACATTCGACTGATAAGAACTTTGTCATCCCGGCGAATATAAATTCTGACGAAGACAGCATAATTATGATAAAGGGGCGCAACCTGCCCGAACTTGAATACAATTCGATTGTCTCGATCATTATGACTACTAAGAGTAATGACAGAATAAGGCTGATGGGTGCGGTTTCGGTATCGATTGACAAGCAGCTGAATATCAAGGTGCTGCGTTCCAATGACACAAAGGTCCTTGAGGAGAGACGGCGATTTTATAAGCTGAAGGTGAATGTTCCCGGAAGGTCGCTGTTCTACGTACGCGGCGAAAAAACGATCCGTTATGATGAGGCGCATAGCATATCCGTTCTCGACATCAATGTCGGCGGTTTGTTTATGGCTACCGAGGACGAATACCTTGAGGACGATTTGGTGTGTGTTGAGGTGGATCTGTTTGACGACTATCCGCTGAACGCCGCAGTGCGTGTTCTGAGGGTGCAGCGTGACGGCGAGGGAAATATCGCGGGCTACGGCTGTGAGTTTCAGGGACTTACCGCGGCGCAGGAAGACTATATAGGAAGATATATATACAAGGTTCAGTCGGAAGAGCGTATGAAACGAGCCGCACAGGAAGACGGAACGCTTTGAGTGCAGCTTTTGGCATAAGAAAAATTCTTTTTAGGGGGAGAGAAGATGAAGAAATCTACTCTGAAATTCGGTTTGATAGGCGTACTGCTTATCTTCGTCATTGTACCGACGCTTATCGCGGGTGTTGTCGGCACTTTGGTAACCGTAAATTACAGTAAGACTGTTGGTACGGACGAATTGGAAGCGGTGTCGCTGTCAAAATCCGGGTCGCTTGATGCGGTATTTTCAGGTTACATAAACACTGCAAAATCGCTCTCAACGATGTCCAACATCATTGAGAACTTTGAGAAGAACAACGGCGCGGGAATTGCCGAGATGGAGGCATTCACAAAGGGACGCGATGACATTATTGATGTTCTGCTCGTAAATAAGAAGGGCGCTGTAATAGGCTCTTACCGCAGGGTACAGACGGATAATTTCCAGCATTTTGACGAGAATGGTCTGTCATCTGTATCCGGGCTTCTCACTTGGGAGAACTACGACGCCGACGAGCAGGACGCTATCTATGTATCCCACAAGGTTAAGAATTATGACGGCAAGGTTGATCTGGGCTATGTGGTGCTCATCGTTTCGCTTTCGCCCGACAGCAACATAGGTCAGGCTCTTGCGGGAAGCTATGTCGACGGTAAAGCTAATCTTGCCCTGGTTGACAGCGCGGGCAACGCGGTGAACTTTTCGGGCAACGGAAGCATTATGAAAACCGCTCAGGTTGATTCCGCGTTTGAGAATATGGTACCCACGATTTTCAGCTCCTCCGCAAGCACCGGAAGCTCTGCGAGCAGTACCCAGAAGGTTATAAGCGGCAAGACCGGCAAGTATAGCATAGCTTACGGCGCTATTTCAAATGTAAACTCATGGCGCTGGGTGGGCGTAGTGCGCACAAGTGATATTACAGAGTTTGCAAATACTACCAATACCATCATCTGGATCGTAGTTGCGGTGGTATGTCTGCTTTGTGCCGCAATTGCTTATGTTATGATCAGCGGATTTGTTTCCAAGATGCAGAAGCTTATCAAGACTATGAATGACATAAACCTCGATGACGGCGTTGCCGGTATCCATATGGAGGTCAAAAACGACAAGAGCGAGCTTGGAATGATCCAGAAGTCCTTCAACGACTTCATTAACGAGGTTTATATGAACGGCGAGCGATATAAGACTATCGCCGCGCTGTCCGACTGTATGCTTTTCGAGTGGGATTTCCACAAGGAAAGAATGTATGCGTCCGATAATCTGCTCAGTAAGTTCGATATCAACCTCAGCACAGCAACGCTTTCTAACGGACGGTTTCTTGATTCTCTTATGACTCAGGAGTTTGCCGATAAGTATAAGCGCGATATCAATACTCTCTTGAAAAATCAGGGAAGCTACAGCGCAGAGTATAAGCTCAAGTCCAAGAGCGGCGCTGACGTTTGGGTATCATGCAAGGCAACCTGCAGCTCTGACAGACTCGGCGAGCCGCTTCGTGTAATCGGCGTTCTCAACGATATCGATAACGAGAAGAAGCTGGAGGTTCAGCTCTCCGAGCGCGCCAGCGTGGATTTCCTTTCGCAGCTTAACAACAGAACTACCTTTATCAAGAAGCTTTCTTCCGTTCTTGACCGTAGGGGACCGCATAAAATCGGCGTTATGTTTATTGATGTCGATGACTTTAAGTTTATCAATGACCGTTATGGTCACGCGATCGGCGATGAGGTCATCCGCTTTGTGGCTGATACCATCCGCAAAAAGGTTGACGATCGCGGCGGCTTTGCCGGACGCTTCGGCGGCGATGAGTTTATGCTCTGCTTCACCAATCAGCAGGATGTTGAAAATCTCGAGCAGATCGCCATGGATCTCATTGACGAGCTGTATGTTGGTTATACTAACGAAAGCGGAACGCTAATCAATGTCCGCGTGTCTATAGGTATCTCGTATTGTCCTACACATACAGAGGACGTCAACAGTCTTATCTCATTCTCCGATACGGCTATGTACTTTGTTAAGAAGAACGGCAAGACAAATTACCACGTTTATGTTCCCGCAGACAGCGAGTCCGGGGAGTATATCGATCCCGAGGGTTACTGATTACGAATTAACTAAGGCGCGGTGCTCCGTGCCGCGACGAAAATTGCGGCAGGAGTACCGTTGTTTTCAAACTTGATCCCAACGAAACCGTTAATGGAGGAATAGTTTTTGGATAAAATAATAGCGATCACAAATCAGAAGGGCGGGGTCGGAAAGACCACGACCTGTGCGGGACTGTGCGGCGGACTAGCCTCGCTTGGATATAAGGTGTTGGCGATAGATCTTGATCCGCAGGGAAATTTGAGCTTCAGTCTTGGTATAGAGGTTGAGGACAACTTCACAATATACGATGTGATGAAGGGAAACTGCGATATAGGGGACGCTGTCGTCAATGGCGGGATATGCGATGTTGTTCCGTCGAATATCCTTCTCTCGGGACTCGAACTTGAAATGACGGGTGTTGGCCGCGAATATGTTCTTCGGGAGCAGATAGGATATATCAAGAAGAATTACGACTATATTGTGCTCGATACGCCGCCCGCGCTTTCGGTTCTTACAATTAACGCGTACACGGCCTCCGATGAGCTTATTATCCCGATGCCATGCGAGGTGTTGGCTCTTCAGGGAATTGCGCAGCTTCGCCAGACGATTTTTGCCGTTAAACGGTATTATAACAAGTCGCTTACTGTACGCGGCATTTTGTTTAACAGGTATAACCCGCGTCTTTCTCTCACAAAGGAAGTCGAAGAGCTGGCGCAGATGATCGCCGAACAGTTGGAGACTGTAATATTCGATACAAAGATAAGCGCGTCGGTGTCAATAGCGGAAGCTCCCGCGCACGGCGAGTCGATTATCACCTATGCTCCGTCCGGTCGCTCCGCGAAGGAGTTTATGGATTTTGTTAAAGAGGTGATTTCACCTAAAAATAAGGGTACTTCAAAGAAAAACTGATGCATTGAGGGCGGATGAGTAAATGAGTAAAATAGTTCAAGCCTCAAACGGACTTGCAAAATCGGCGGAAGCGAAAGCTGATTTGAGGGAAAAGCCGGCTCAAAAGCCCAAGCCGAGGTCTATTGACAAGCCAAAGGCAGCCGATAAGACGAAAGCCGCAGAGAGATCCAATGAAGCCGCCAAGCCTAAGACATCGGCAAAACCCAAAAAGGCGGCGGAGGGTACAGCGAAAAAAACCGGAAATATCGCTGAATTCGCGCAAGCTGAAAAGGCGGCGAAAAAGGTCAGAACCGCCTCAAAATCCGCAAAAGCTATGCAGTCAAAAGAGGGCATGGCTCAGAATGACGATTTGCGCGAACAGAGGAAAGCTGTGAGAACGCCTCAGGTTATGAAGCTGGTGGAAAATTCGGACGATGTAAATCCCGTGCTTTTGGCGGGGAAGAGCCGAGTCCCTCCGCAGCTCCGGAAAAAGCAGTCGCTTACTAAGCTAATGCGCCGTGAGATGGGCGAGGTGTTTTATGATGTTGAGGATACGGTTGTCGTCAATATCACAGAGCTTGCCATAGAGCACGAAGCTCCCGAGATACTCGACCGTTTTAACGCGTGCAGCTGCGACAAATGCGTAGAGATCTTCTCGAGAATAATCTCCGGGCGTGTGCCTGCCCGCTTTGCGCGAGTAAATAAGGACGGTATGGGAACCGGCAGCCGCGAACTCAGCGAGCGTGTTGCCCCTATGCGAAAAGCAGTAATCACAGAGATGATCAAAGAGCTAATTGTCAGCAAAAAACGTTGTTTTCACGATGATACTAAATAGATTATAGGAGAAAAAACAATGGCACTTGATATTGGAATAGATTTAGGTACAGCGAATATTATTATCACAATATCCGGAAAGGGAATTGTGCTGAACGAGCCGTCCGTTGTGGCATATGACCGCAAAAAGCGCGCAGTTGTGGCGGTAGGTTCCGAGGCGTACAGGATGATAGGCAGGACGCCCGAGTATATTGTGGCTGTGCGTCCGCTGAAGGACGGCGTGATCTCGGATAATGATATGACGCAGGCGATGATCAAGGAATTTATCCACATTGTAAGCGGCGGATTTATGGTGAAACCGCGTGTGGTAATGTGCGTTCCCAGCTCTGTTACCGACGTTGAACGCAGGGCGGTTGTAGAGGCGGCAATATCGGCGGGTGCGCGTAAGGTGTACCTTATCGAAGAGCCGATCGCGGCGCTTATTGGCTCGGGCGTGGATATTTCCAAGCCGAGCGGTACGATGGTTGTCGATATAGGCGGCGGTACGTCGGATGTGGCGGTCGTTTCCTTTAACGGAATTGTGCAGTCTCGTTCGGTAAAGATGGCGGGCAATAAGTTCGACGCGGCGATTATTCGATTTGTTTCTCAGAAATATAAGGTGCTTATAGGTGAGAAGACCGCTGAAAAGGCGAAGATGGAGATCGCTAACGTCTATAATCCATCAGGCAAAAAGATGGAAATACGCGGAAGACATCTCCTTAAGGGACTTCCCCAGAGCATTGAAGTCACGGATTATGATATTCACGATGCGCTTTTTGAGAATGCGATGGAAATCGTTGACAGCATTAAGGCGACTCTTGAGACAACGCCTCCCGAGCTGGTGGGCGATATACTCTCGTCGGGAATTCTGCTGACGGGCGGCGGAGCAATGCTCGGCGGTCTGGCGGAGCTTATTTCGGATCGTGTGGGCGCGCCCTGCATTGTAGCCGACCGTGCGATAGAAGCGGTCGCGAGAGGCGTCGATATGGCGTTCTCCTTGTCGAACGAGCTGCTCGACGGCTTTGAGCAGGTACAGCTTTACAATTTTAAATGATAAAATCGTTGAAAAAACAAAAAAACCGCCATCTCGTGGGAAATGGCGGTTTTTTATTCATTAAACCTCAATATCGGCGTCGTAATTTACGCCGTCCAGACCAAAGCCGAACATGGCGTAGAATTCCTTCCAGTAGCCGTCTATATCGGTGCAGCTCTTGAAGTTGTCCTGATCAATATTCTCCCAGATCCTGGAAACCTCCGATTGGACGTCCTCCCGCATCTCGAGGTCGTCCATACGGATCCTGCCCTCGGGGTCGAGATTGAGGTTTCCGGTGGATAAACGCTCGAACAGACGGTACATCTGCTCAATGCAGCCCTCGTGAAGCCCCTTCTCCTTCATCACCTTGTAGAGAATTGCGATGTATAGGGGAACGATCGGGATAGCTGAGGACGACTGCGTAACCAGCGCCTTGTTTACCGAAATGTAAGCGGGGATCTTGCTCTTGGACATTTTCCGCGCTGTCTCAAGAAGATGAGCCTTTGCGCGTCCTATAGAACCCTCATAATACATCGGGTGAGTGATTTGCGGGCCGATATAGGAGTACGCGATGGTTTTCGCGTTATCCTCAAGCGCGTCTGCGGCTTTGAGCGCGTCAATCCACGCCTCCCAGTCCTCGCCGCCCATTACCTTTACGGTCGCCTCAATCTCCTCATCGTCAGCGGGTTCTATAGTGATCTCGGAGATCGCGTTATTTCTTAAGTCGATCGTTTTGTTGGTGTAAGGCGCACCGGTGGTTTTGAGAACGCTTTTGTAGGTAACGTCGCCAACGGTTCTTCGCGGAGCGGCAACAGAGTAAACCACCAGATCCACTTTTCCGAGGTCGGTTTTGATAAGATCAATGACCTGTTTCTTACATTCGTCGGAGTAAGCGTCGCCGTTTACGGATTTTGCGTAAAGACCGTCGGCAGCGGCGAATTTCTCGAATGCCTTGGTGTTGTACCAACCGGCGGTACCGGTTTTGTTTCCGCCGCCCTCTTTATCGAACATAACGCCGATAGTGGCAGCGCCGCAGCCGAATGCCGCAGAGATTCTTGAAGCAAGTCCGTATCCGGTGGAAGCGCCGACGACAAGCACCTTCTTAGCGCCGTTAAGCTTTCCCTTGGACTTTACGTAGTTGATTTGGTTCTGAACAGCCTTTTCGCATCCGACAGGGTGTGAGGTGGTGCAGATGAAGCCTCTAACTTTGGGTTGAACAACCATAATTTACCTCCTGAATATGTGTAAATATCTTTAATGCTGCTAAAATACGCTATAATTTATTGTACCACATTTTGGCGGATATTTCAAGAGGAAAAAATATTTTTAGGATGAGGGCAGCGGATTTTCCGCCGCCCTTTAATCAATATTACAAATTAAGGCGCAAAAAAACGAGTACCGTCATTGCCTGCGCAGCCCTGAATTTTCGCCCGGTCAACGAAACGACAGACGCTGCCACCTCCGCTGCCGCGCAGAACTTATCAACGACAGTGATGGCAAAGGCTTCGCCGTGGCGCGGGAGCTTTGCGGTCATCGGCCACATATGATTTAGTATCATATCGGTTTCCGCGTCGTTGAGCGAGAATAGAGCCGAAGCGTTTTGCAGGGCGATTTTCGCGTGTTCCGCCGCGTGGGAATGTTCAACGTTTGCGTGTTCCTTGCGGTTGTAGAAGAACAAGTCGTGGAGAAGCCCCGCCCTTGCCGCCGATTTCGCGTCCAGCCTGAACAGCTTACAGAGCCTGTAGTTGTAGTAGGAGACATTCAGCGAGTGCTGGAAGCGGGTCGTAAACAGATGGTGCCGGTATTCGCGGAGCTTAAGAACGTTCTCGTTATCGAGAAGGTCTTTGACACAGGAGAAGTACTCGTCAAATTCCGAGAGATCTTTTCCGGAAAGAATTGCTTTTAACATATAATCACCTTCAGGTCACCTCTAAAAAACCTATGGCGACACCGCGCAAAGACCGCGCTCCGCGCCTTGTACGGTGTTCCCTATATTCATTTTACCGCATATTAAAGAAAAAATCAATGGCAAAAAATTTCTTTGTTAAAAACCAACAAATCTTCATATTAAGAACTATGCAATATTTCGAAAACGCGGTTTTTCCGAGGGTTTTTCAACATTTTATACCAAGCCTATACGAATAAAATCGAAAATCAGGAAAAACGTGGATATGATTTTACGATTTTTGTATAAAATACACAAAAATGCCCCCCAATATTTCTATATATCTATATGGTTTGTTGGACTTGTAATAATTGCGCGATTGGTGTATAATTAAAGATGGTGAAAAGTATTCATATCAATAAGGCGTTTGTGGGGGAGGCTCCCTTTCGGCGCTGAAACGATATTCGGGGGTGTGAGATATTGAGCGGTAATTTTAAATGGCTGCCGTTGGTCGGACTCGATCTGTCCGCCGCTAATCTTGCGACTGCTGAAAAGCTGCGTAAATTCGGCTTTGCGGTGAATTGCGGAGAATTCGGCTCGGAAAAATACACAAAGGCAGGCTTGTGCATCTACGACGTTCTTGCGGATAAGGAAAATCCTAACATCCTTATCGTTACCAGGTCAATCGAGCTGTACGATTGGTACAAGATCCTTCTGACTACGATAGGCGCGGATTTTAAGATCGTCTCCGCGTCGCCCGATGCGCTGTTGTTTTTCAATGAGTTTGGCGCGAGCCTGTACATCGTTTCCGATGAGACGCTGTTTAAGGAAAACGTGCTTAAAAAGAAAATTCCCGACAGCTTCTTGTGGAATTTGATCATAATTGACGAGGAGCTTAATCCCGATGTTCCTCCGTATGAGGAGTATAAGAAGAACCTTCGGTGGAAAGCCGAGCGCCTTCTCATCAATACGCAGCATCCCGCAAAGAATGAATCCGACAAGGCGGCTCTCGCTTCTTTGGTGAAGTCGGTGCTTAATAGCAGCGAGTACGCGGCAAAGGCGGAAGATATCCAGTTCGGACCTACCAATTCCAGACTGGATGTGAATTCGGTCGTTATGCGTTACTATTCGCCGAAGCTGTATTCGGACGACTTCTCCCGCAAGGTCGAATTTCTTGAGTACGGCTTTGACGAGGCTGTACTCAACGGCGTGCGCAGACGTG
This sequence comes from uncultured Ruminococcus sp., assembly GCA_964393305.1. Classification (GTDB taxonomy): domain Bacteria; phylum Bacillota; class Clostridia; order Oscillospirales; family Ruminococcaceae; genus CAG-115. The sequence goes on along the minus strand of CAYMTG010000007.1, from coordinate 11,761 downwards.
TCGATCTGAAGTCGGGACTTCCTGTTTATCGCTACGGCGGCAATATTTTTGAGGAGTTCGACAGCGATAAGTTTGAGGCGGAAAAGCAGATTTACATAAAACCCTCGTATGGCGGTTCAGACGTGGGAGACCTGAGAAATCTCGACAAGAAGCTGGACGCCCTTATCAAGCTGTGCGATGAAGTCGTTTCCGAGGATGACGGCAGGATGATCATTTATACTTGTACCGAGCCTACTCAGGAGTATTTGCATAAGGTGCTGACTACTTTGTACGGCGCAGAGGTTCATTATGCACGCGACGGATTGTTCCGCCCGAGCGATTTGACTCTGGGCTTCTCTGCGGGCGAGGTGAAAAATCTCCCCAAGATTTTGCTTGGTACGGACGATCTTGGCACTGTGGGCGAAGGCTTCGACAGTGTAAACTGTATCGTAAACTACGAGCTTCCGATGTCACCCGTCCTTCTTGAGAGAAGAATGACGCGCCACGGTACGGCAGGCGAGGAGAACAGAAGATTTATTATCTTCCGCGATACGAACGGTGTGTTTGATTCCGCCATTTTGGATAAGACCTTGTATCTGTGCATAGACGATGCGTTTTCGGATAGCTTTATTTCGAGGAATATCCTGCTCGATATACCCGAAAAGGCAAAGTGCGTAAACAACCTTTTTGCCGATCTCAGATATATAAAGGACTTCGCCAGCCAGGTTGAGAGCTGCCAGGATCTGATAAAGCGCGTTAAGCGCGAGTATTGCGTTTCCGAGACGGAGAGGATCGCAAACAGCAAGCAGCTTGTTGAATTTGCGGATACTATGCTTAAGAGCCTCTACAAGACCTTCGGGCTTTCCGAAAAGTCTTCGGAGGCGGATATAACTGCAGCGGTAAACGATATTGGCGGATTGTGCGTGAAGAACTCCGGCAAGCTCGAGAAGGCGCCTTATCGTCAGGAGATGGCGCAGTCGCTGACCGACGATTCCTATTCCAACGAGCCGTTCGCGTTTGAGGCAATTTCGGGCATTCGCGAGGCAAAGTCGCAGATCGACGAGTTTCACAAGGGCGCGGACTTCCACCTGAAGATAAAGCAGGAGATCTCCGAGCTGGGCGACTGTATTCAGTACGCTGTGCTGTACGGGATCTGGAAGTACAGGGCGAAGGAGCAGAATTCTCACCGTTCCTTTAAGGAATATATCAAAATTTACAACGATGGACTTTAATTGGTGGGCAGAGCGGGAGAATTACCCAAAAGCACATCTGACAGACTGATTACACCCGCGTGTTCTTAATAAATTGCGCGGAGAAATGGGGCAGAGTTAATGAGCGGAAGCTATGAAACGGTTGAAAGGCTGCTTGGTGACTTCTTCGAACGCAACACTGCGGGCGATAAGGAAGGCATGAAGTCGGTTGTTGAAGAGATCCGGCAAAAGCTTGATAACGGCGAGATCGACAGCAGTCCGTTCAAGGACTACTTCAATAATATGTACGCCGGCAGAGGCGCGGTAAATATGACCGGCATCGCGAAGGACTATCCGAGAGAGTCCATTATACGCGAGCTTTTGCAGAACGTGTTCGGCTGCGATTACAACAGTCCGGATATTAAGGTAATGATCGAGTTTCTTGATGAGGGTCAGGTAAAGCTCACTTATAACGAGACGGGTTTCCGCCTTGAGCAGGTGTTCTACTATCTGTCTGTCGGAAGAAACGACGGCGACAAGAAGCGTGAAGGACGCTTCGGTCTGGGCGCAAAGAGCGTGTTCGCGAACGTTGACTGGTTCAAGATGCGTTCCAATAATTACTACCTGCGTGTGGTAAACGATGAAGGCACCCTTAAGGTGCGCGAGCTGGAGCTTACCAATGAGCAGTTCCAGCATACGGAGGTTATCTTTGCGCTGCCCGAGGATGAGCAGGCAACTCTCCACGAGAACCTCACCACGCTCACATCTAAAAAGGGCGTTTATATCAATATGGTGGATCTGTGCTTTGCGTTTGTTCGTAAAAAGTACCTCACCGCTGCGGACGAGGAGGAGTGTTTAGAGAGAACCATCAACCTCGCTATCCTGAATTACGGCAAGCCGGAGAACGTTTACAAGATCTGCCTCCACCGCAAGGATGAAAACGATATTCCCAAGGTGCGTTTCTCCGAGAACGGAAAGAGCGTTGCGGATTTTATCGCCGCAGAGCGCGACGGATTTACATATCTTATCCCGTATGCTATTGCTGGCTCTAAGCGCGAAGCCGCGAAAGTGCTGATGTCGAAGTATAATTACTTCTCGACGTTCGAGCTTACCGGCTTTATACGTGCGAACAGCAAGGACTTTGTTGATGAGCAGTTGTCGGCATTCTTTGTCTCTGTGCCGAATAAGTATATTACGAACAACCGCTCCGGTATTAAGTTTGACTCATTGGAGGAGTGTTCCTCCAAGATCGAGCAGGGCATTTTGTCGGTTGCCGATGACTACAAGAGACTGTTTGTGCTTGAATTATCGCAGCGCAAAGATAATCCCGAGCTTTATATGATGAAGCCGAGAACCTATGTGTTCGAGTTCTTCTACAACTATGTGAATACCAGCAAGATCGCCAAGGGTCTGAAGGAGAAGTTCGGAAGCAGCGTCTCCGTTATGTTCCCGCATAGTCCCGATCCCGTTCTTTTCAGGGATCTGCGGAATAACGGTTTCTTCTCCGAGCGCGAGGTCACCAAGGAAGAACACCTTGACGGCTCCGGCAAGAAGGCGCTGTACGAGGATATCATTCAGATGGATAACTGGTACGGCAAGGACGACGACCATGTATTTGTCGCAAAGTACGAATGGAATGTCCCCGGTACCGATGAAAAGGGTCAGGAGTCGCTGTATTCGTTCTTCCTCCGGGGAAATCGCTACAATATGGAGACCGACGGCGGCAAGATCAAGGATTACGAGCTGGGTATGTTCTTTAAGAGCATTATAAGCCTTAAGCTCAATGACTGCATTGTAAACGGCTCTGTTGCCGATGAGGACGCGCTTGCACAGGCGTTCTCGGTAATAGACGAGATGTTCGGCGAGACGTATCGCATCTCGATGAAGTACTTCCAGTTTGTGGTATCGTCGGGTACGGCTTCTATCCAGTTTGAGATCTCCAAAATAAATATCGGTAACCTTAAAAAGGCATATGATGTGCTTCAGGCGCATGAAATGCGTTTTGAAAATCACCAGATCTTCAATCAGGTTGTAACCCTTATGGTGAACTCCTTCACCAACGGTAAGGATACCATTCAGTTCCTTAAGGAGATCAAGGAGCAGGGCGGCGAGGTCACTCTCGCGCTCGACATCAACAAGCGTTACCGCTTCTCCGTATACGGAAAGCAGTTTATGATCCCGCCGAACATCTCGAACGCGGAGCTGTTGGATATTGTAGGCGACGTTCACGCGCTTATCGAGAGCGGTATGTTCAACAACCGTGTATTCGACTTCCCGTATTCCGAGGGACGTTTCACATTCGATACTAAGGATGTTGTGGCTGCGCTTCCCGACGCGGGCGGAAGTACTATGGTTGAGCAGACGCTTGGCAAGCTCTATGTCTGCGATCTCGGTCTTGACAAAATAGCGCTGATAAGCGCGGATAATAAGCTCCTCAAGATCGTGGATATGTCCGCTCCTATCTCCGAAGAGGATATGAAGCGCTCGCCGAAGATCGTTATTCTCCGCGACGGTATGACAAAGCCGCAGTATGCGGGGTTTGTTGAATTCGTACTGACCGGCGCGAACAAGAATATTCTTCGCGCACTGTATTCCGGCACGGAAGAGCCTAACCTTATGGTGATTGACCAGCTTCCGTACTATTACAAGCCGGTTCCTGCAATCAGCCGCAAGGAGTTCGACTTCCTGCGCAGCGAGGCTCGCAGGATTTCCGTATACGAGAAATCCGCGCCTAAGGCTTACAGGAATTACTTCGCTCGTGACGTTAACGCCAAGCTTTTCGGCTACGGCGGTGTTTGCCCGTGCTGCGGCTATGAGAGAACCGTGCTCAACAGCTTTATAGTAAAGGCGTTCTCCATCGGTCTTATGAATGGCGCGAGAGAGCAGAAGTTCCGGTTTGCGCTGTATCTGTGCCATAATGATGCAGACGCAGCGACGGGCTGGCTTATCGACGGCGTAAGCATAGGCGGTATGACGCCGTTCCAATGGCTTGCGGAGATCGGCGAGATCGACACCATTCCGCCCGAGTTCCTGTATTGCAGGATTAAGTTCCGCAGACAGGTAAGCTATAACATCTCCGAGCCTATTCAAGGCTCTAACCCGATTATAGACGATGTGTTTGAGGGACCGTCCGAGATTATGGACGTCATACTCAGTCCGTTGATGGCGGCGAAATGGTACGAGGATAACTCTAACGCTCCCCGTACTCCTGCGGAGAATGTAGAGCTGCCTGAGAGTGCTGTCATGGAGGAAGCGGTGGAGATGGATGCGGAGGACTCTGTTGAGGTCAAGCCGATCGACTCCAAAAACGCGCTTCCTATCGGAAACGGTCAGCGTCAGCTGGGGAGACCGGGTATGAGAACCGAGTCGCTTGGAGCCAGAAGACCCTCCCAGCAGAAGGGATCTGCGCTTACACCCCGCTATCCGCCTCCCGAAGGAGTAAAACCCCGTAATTCATCGGGCGGCAACGACTCTAAAATAGGCGATTTCAATATGGATTAATTATCGCTTTTGCGACAAATGACATAATAAAAGGGAATCCCTTAACCTGAAAAATACCGTTTCGATGCCTGCCTGTGTCCCGCTGCGCGAGACATAGGAAGACCGAAAAAGAGGTTTTCAGAGGTTCCCGGAAATAATTTGATGTCAACGATATTATGGAAAGGAATGGTAATATTTGGGCAAGCTGCACTCAGTTCATCTGCCGCATTTCAGCGGCTCCGCAGAGCAGTCGACAAGGAAGATCCCCGCGCCCGAGGAGGTCGCGGTGAGTATGCTCCAGCATATAGGAGCTCCTTGCGAACCCTGTGTCGCTGTGGGCGACAAGGTCAAGATAGGGCAGAAAATCGGTGACACCGAAGCCTTTATGTCCGCCCCTGTTCACGCGTCTGTAAGCGGCGTCGTTAAAGAGATCAAGGACGTAATGAACGTTGGCGGAAGATACTGCAAAACCGTCGTTATCACCAACGACAACAAAAACGATATGTATGAGGGACTCACCCCGCCTAAGGTCGATACACGCGAGGATTTCATCAAGGCTGTCCGCGAGAGCGGCGCTGTAGGTCTCGGAGGCGCGGGTTTTCCCACTCACGTAAAGCTCGCGTACGACAGAAGCAAGGTAACTATCGACTATCTGCTTCTCAACGGCGCGGAGTGTGAGCCGTATATTACAAGCGACTACCGCGAGCTTATTGAAAACTCCGATAACGTGCTTGCGGGAATTGACCTCGTTATGACAAAGCTCGAAATTCCCAATGCGATAATCGGTATTGAGGCGGATAAGCCTAAGGCTATCGAGAAGCTGACAAAGCTCGCGCAGGTGCGCTATCCCAATGTCAAAATACACAGACTCCCGTCCGCTTATCCTCAGGGCGCTGAGAAGGTGCTTATCCATTCGCTCACCGGAAGAGTTGTTCCCGAAGGCAAGCTGCCGTCCGACGTGGGATGTATGGTAATGAACGTCTCCACAGCGGGATTTATCTACAGCTACATAAAGACCGGCGTTCCGCTTGTTTCCAGACGGATCACCATTGACGGAAATGTCGTTAACTCAGCCTCAAACTTCTTTGTTCCGATCGGAACAATGCTTCACAGCGTTATGGGATTCGCCGATGTGCGCCGCCAGCCGGACAGAATAGTACTCGGCGGCCCGATGATGGGCGCGTGCGCGTTCGACCCGGATACTCCGCTCGGAAAAACAAATAACGCGGTGCTGTTGTTCGGCGATACGCCTGTTCCCAAAACGACCGCTTGTATTCGCTGTGGACGCTGCGTAAGGGCGTGCGCGGTAAATCTTCGCCCGACAGAGCTGGAAAGCGCGTTTGACGCGAGAGACGCCGCCGCTCTCGACGAATTGAAGGTCAATCTCTGTATGAACTGCGGCGCTTGCAGCTTCGTCTGTCCCGCAAAGAGACCGCTTGCTGAGAAGAACCAGCTCGCGAAAGACTTCCTTCGCCGTGAAAAAGCAAAACAACAAGGAAAGTGAGGTGCGAAGATGAATAAACTTTTTGTAGAAGCTTCTCCGCACATCAGAAGCGCATGGACGACACAGAAGGTGATGCTTAACGTCATTATCGCTCTGTGTCCCGCGCTGATCGCGTCGGTGGTTATTTTCGGACTTAAAGCGCTGCTGCTGACAGTGATCTGCTGCACGGCGTGCGTACTGTTCGAGTTCCTGTTCGACAAGATCACTAAGCGCGATAACACGATCAGCGATTTGTCCGCGATCGTTACCGGAATGCTGCTCGCGTTCAATCTGCCGGTCGGTCTGCCGATCTATATGGCGATCATCGGCTGCTTCATCGCGATCGTGATCGTTAAATGTCTTTTCGGCGGAATAGGTCAGAATTTCGCGAACCCGGCGATCACCGCGAGAATTGCGCTTATGCTCTCATTCACGGCTTCTATGACCAAATGGACCGCACCCCTCACTAAGAACGGCGTGGACGCGGTGGTTTCCGCGACTCCGCTGGTTTCTGCGGCTCAGTTGGCAAGCGGCGATGCGGCTGCTGTTGAAGCGGCAAAGGCGGAGCTTCCGAGTCTGTTGGATATGTTCCTCGGCGTTCGTGCGGGATGTCTTGGCGAGACCTGTATTCTGGCGCTGCTGATAGGCGGTATCTACCTTATGTGCGTCGGTCTTATCCGCCCCACAACTCCCGTGTGCTTTATAGGGACTGTGGCGGTGCTGACGCTTCTCTACGGCGGATTTGACGTTACCTTTATGCTGTACGAGCTTATGAGCGGCGGTCTGGTACTCGGCGCGCTGTTTATGGCGACCGACTATGCGACTACTCCGCTTACCGAGAAGGGAAAGATAGTGTTTGGCGTAGGCTGCGGCCTGATAACGTTCGGTATCAGGATGTTCGCGTCTATGCCCGAGGGCGTTTCATTCTCCATACTGGTAATGAACTGCCTTACTCCTTTGATTGACAGATTTACCGCTCCGAAGGCTCTTGGCGCGGTCAAGCCGAAGAAGGAGGGTAAGTGATGGCACAGATTAAACCCGCATTAATACTCGCCCTTATCGCGGCAATTATTTCATGTCTTATAATTGTTGTGTATAAGGCTACTTACAAGGACACCTCGCTTGAGGTCACCGATAAAGAATACGCCGCTGTTTCGCAGATATACGAGGGTGAAAAGACCGATTATACGATCCTTCCCGTTGAAAGCTACCCCGAAGCTCTGCTTACAACGGACAAGGACGGCAAGACGGTATGCGCTGTCTCGGAGCTTAAGAAAATCGTCATAAAAAATGACGGCTCGGTTGCCTTCTCCCTTGAGGTCAAGGGGTACAAGAACGGCTTCGGCATTATGGTCGGCGTGAAGGACGACGCGGTAACCGGCGTTTCGATAGTTACCGTGGGCGAGGAAACACCCGGTCTGGGTACCAACACAAACAATCCCGATTGGCTCGCCGGATTCAAGGGAATTACGGGTCAAGCGGAGATCGTCAAGAGCAATCCCGACGCTTCAAAGGGACAGGTTCAGGCGGTGACTTCCGCGACATTCTCCTCAAAGGGCGTCGCAAAGGCGGTTAATCTCGCATTGGAAGCGTATAAATTGGGCGGAGGTGATTTCGAGTGAGTTATTTGAAGGAATTCACGAAAGGTATTATCAAGGAAAACCCCACGCTTGTGACGCTGCTCGGAATGTGTCCGACGCTGGCGATCACCACAATGGCTTCCAACGCCATCGGAATGGGCGTGGCGGCGACGTTCGTACTTCTTTGCTCGAACGTGGTTATTTCGCTGCTGAAGAAGGTTATCCCGGGGACGGTTCGTCTTCCGAGCTACATAATCGTTATCGCGGGCTTTGTAACGCTGGTACAGTTGATTTTGCAGGCATTCCTGCCGACGATTTACGACGCGCTGGGAATATATCTGCCGCTTATCACGGTAAACTGCATTATACTGGGTCGTGCGGAGATGTTCGCGTCCAAGAACAACGTTCTCGCGTCCGCGCTTGACGGACTGGGAATGGGTGTCGGCTTTACGCTTGCGCTTCTCACGGTCGGTTCTATTCGCGAGATTTTCGGCGCGGGGACTTGGTTCGGACTTCAGGTTCGTCCGGAGGCTATCGAGCCGATGACGCTGTTTATTCTTCCCGCCGGCGGATTTTTCGTATTGGGCTGCGTTATCGCGCTCGTCAACAAGATCGCGAACCGCGAGCCTCCCAAGAGCCTCGGCTGCGCTTCCTGCCCGAACAAAGAGGGCTGCCCTAACGCAAGCGAGGGCTGCGCTGCGGCCGAAGAACCTAAAAAGGAGGGGAATAACTGATGGAACTTGCTAAAAGCATGATGATTATTCTCCTTACGGGAATACTCACGGATAACTTCGTGTTGTCGAAGTTCCTCGGTATCTGCCCGTTCCTCGGAGTATCCAAGACTACGTCGGGTTCGCTCGGTATGGGTTGTGCCGTTACGGCTGTAATGGTACTGGCGACCGCTGTTACATGGCCGCTTTACTACCTCTTCCTTGAGCCGATGGGACTTACCTATCTTAATACTATACTGTTTATACTGATTATCGCGCTGTTTGTTCAGTTGATTGAAATGATGCTGAAGAAGTACATCCCTGCGCTGTATAAGTCGCTGGGCGTGTATTTGCCGCTGATTACCACCAACTGCGCTGTTCTCGGCGTTACGCTGCTCAATCTCGATAACGGCTATAACTTCCTTGAGAGCATTGTCTGTGCGCTCGGCGGCGGTCTTGGCTTTATGATCGCTATGCTCATCTTCTCCGGTGTACGCGGCAGACTTGAAAAGTGCAACGTTCCCAAGGCTTTCCGGGGCGTTCCGATCACTCTGGTAGCGGCTTCTATCGTATCGTTGTCGTTCGTTGGATTTGGCGGACTGGTTGACGGTATTTTCGGAGGTGCGTGATGGGTATTTCGATGATTTCAATTCTGGCTTCCGAGGCTGCGGCAGGCGGGACAAACGTGTTTGTGGACGTTGTGGTTCCCGTGCTGATTTTCGCCGCTATCGGCGCGATCGCGGGGACGCTGCTTATTTTCGGCTCGAAGTTTTTCGCTGTTGAGGTGGACGAGAAGGTCGTCAAGATCACCGAGGCACTCCCCAACGCGAACTGCGGCGCTTGCGGTTACGCCGGCTGCGCGGACTATGCGAAGGCTGTCGCGGCGGGAACTGCTCCCAATAACAAGTGCAAGCCCGGCGGTGCTGCGGCTGCAAAGGCAATCGCGGAGATTATGGGTCAGGAGGCGCTTGAGACGGTGCGCGAGGTTGCGTACGTCCGCTGTAACGGCTGTAAGGACGCTACCGAGGATCGCTATAGCTTCATCAGTACGCAGTCCTGTTCGGCTACCGAGCGCTTCTACAACGGCAAGCGTATGTGCAGGACGGGCTGTGACGGTCTCGGAGACTGTGTCGCGGTATGCGACAACGACGCTATATGTATCGTGAACGGCGTTTCGGTGATAAATCCCGAGAAGTGCGTTGCTTGCGGAAAGTGCGTTGCCGCTTGTCCAAATCACCTGATAGTTATTCGTCCCTACGAGCAGAAGGTGGACGTTCGCTGTTCCTCCAAAGATCCCGGAAAGATCGCGAAGGACGTCTGCAAGAACAGTTGTATCGGCTGTAAGCTCTGCGAGAAGAAGTGTCCGAGCGGGGCAATCACCGTTACCGACAATCACGCGACGATCGACTATTCCAAGTGTACCAACTGCGGCGTATGCGCGGCGGCTTGTCCGAGGAAGTGCATTGAGCTGCGGAAGTGAGCTGTTACAACTAAAAACACAAAGCCGAGCGGAAACGCTCGGCTTTTTTATGTTCAAGGCTGTTCGGAATCAATGTGGTGCGCTTTCAGACAGTCTATTATACTGTATACTGCTTGCTGTTCCTTTTCGGAGAGATCGCTTATATCAATTATGACCTGTGAAGAAGTATTCAATATTGCGTCAACCGTAGTGCCGAAGATTTTGGACATTTCTACGATATGCTTAAGCTGCGGAGTTGCAAATCCCAATTCCCAAGCGTTTACCGAGCTTCTGGTAACTCCAAGCCGCCTTGCCAATTCGGATTGTGTTATCCCGAATTGGGTTCTTAATTCGCTAATTCGCTGGCAAAGATTGTAAATCATCTTATCCTCCTTAAAATATCACTTTTTGATTATATTCTATCATTTTATGTACAATATTTTGTACAACTTTTTGTGATAATTAAACGTACAAATGTGATGAAAATACTTGACAAAGCAAAAATAATGTGCTATAATACCAAAAGAGCGCGAAAAGTGCCCGATAATTTAGACTATGGAGGAAAAACTATGAAATTCAGAAAAACGGCCGCCTCGATTTTGGCGGCGACTATGGCTGTTTCGGCGCTGTCGGTCAGCGCGTTCGCCGAGGAGGAGAAGATCGGTCTGATCACCGCCGAGATACCTGCGGAGCTTGCGACTTCGATGGTATTCTTTGACGGCGTTGGCGTGGTTGACATCACGGGCGCGGGATATGATTCCAGCGAAAACGGTGGTGCCGACAATGACGCGAACCTTGACGTCGATTTTGACGGACTCGGCTATGTAAGCGAAAAGAACCTTGAGGCATGGCGCGATACCGGGGTACTCACCTTCAGCAAGCTCAAGACGAACTTTGACACCACCGGACTTCAGTGGGGTATGTTCGATGCCAAGAACGGCTACGTTCAGCTCGTCAGGAGAGACGGCGACGAGATAACCGAAAGAGCTGTTTACAAGATAACCGACGACGAACTGAAAAAGGTTTATAACCTTGATACATCCTGGGCAGTGACACGTGAGGACGGTGTATCTGTGGGCTATGAGATAGTTTATGAGCCGCTTCATATTAGTTATAATGGTGGGAGTACTTACGACGAAGAAGCAGTGGCGGAACTTAAATTAACTGTCACAAAGCCTGATGGCACAAAATCCACGCAAATAATTGCCAAATCGAATATAACCGATAATAATATAGATTTTGTTGATAATAAGGTGGATGATGCGCGGTCCGACGAGTACGGTCTATATACGCCGATAATTTCCGTCCCTGCTGGTGGTGACCTCTTGTGCAATGTTGCATATCAGACGCAGTCGCTTGGGGATTGGGGTGATACGGAAGTACGCGGCGGCGTTGAGGTAAAACAGTATTATATGGATGGAACGGATAAGGAAATATTCAAGGGTGAGAGCGAGGATTTTAACACGGTTTTGACATCTGTGCGAGATTATGGCGATAACGTTGTCTGGGTGCTGCGAGGAGGGTTCGGCTCGCCGAAAGAATATACCTGCTTCTATGATGCAGAGACCGGTGAGACTACGTGCGTAAATACGAATGGTTTTACGTATTTTGGTCCAGACGGAGTTGATAGTGTAATTCATTCGTTTAGTGACAAAATAATCATTGAGGGCCATGTTTTTGATTATTATAGGGAGAATTCTTACACGGGATATGTTATTTTCAACGATGCTGAAGATTTAAAAAAATATGTGGAAAGCTCAGGTGGCGGTTATATAAAGAATTGCTACACGAAAATCACAGATTGCGAAGATAACGTTTACCTGTTTGAGAAATATTATGGCGAAGTCGGCTACATGGACGGCAACGAAAATATTCTTGCG
>CAYMTG010000006.1:6092-24775 GCA_964393305.1 uncultured Ruminococcus sp. | reverse complement strand
GCGCGGCAAAGCCGCGCCTTGCCCCGTTAAATGACGGGGCAAGCCCCTTATTGAAACTGCGAAAGGAGACGCAATTCGCAATCCTCAAAAAAGCGAATTGTTTATTTTACTGATGAGATTAATGTTCGCGTCGGATATCCACGGCTCGGAGCTGTGGTGCAGAAAAATGCTTGAGGCATTCGAGCGCGAGGGCGCTCAGAAGCTTTGTCTGCTTGGAGACATTCTTTATCACGGACCGCGCAACGACCTCCCCGAGGGACACGCGCCCAAAATGGTCATTTTCCTTCTCAACGCGGTCAAGTCGCGGCTCATCTGCGTTCGCGGCAACTGCGATACGGAGGTAGACCAGATGGTGCTGGAATTCCCCATATTGCAGGACAGCGCGCTTATCTACGCGAACGGATTGGAGATGTTCCTCACGCACGGACACCACCAAAATCCCGAAAATCTCCCTCCTCTTCCTAAGGGCGCGGTTATGCTGTACGGACACACCCATATCCCGAAAGCGGAATGTGTGAACGGTATCCACTGTCTGGGTATCGGCTCGGTGGCTCTCCCCAAAGAGAACACGCCTCACAGCTACGTCGTTTACGAAAACGGCGAGTTTGTCTGGAAAGACTTTGAAAATGCGGAATTTATGCGTTATTCAGTCATATAACTTAGGGGAACCTCTAGAAACCGATTTTCCCTCAAACAAGGTTTTTAGAGGCGAGCTTACCCCCGCCTCTAAGGCGGCGGGTTCCATTTGACCACGTTAAATGACGGGGTAAAGCCCCTTATTGAATAGAGGTATATAATGCAAAAAATCTACGGATATATCCGCCGCGCTTGTCAGGAGTTTGACCTGATCGAGGACGGCGACAAGATAGCGATAGGCGTTTCGGGCGGCAAGGACAGTCTGGTGCTGCTGGCGGGAATGGCGGGGCTGCGGCGCTTCTACGAGAAGAAATTCGAGATCGCGGCTATCACTCTCGACCCGCGCTTCGGCGGTACGGAGACCGACTACACGCCTGTCGAGCGAATGTGCGAGCGTCTTGACGTGGAGTTCAAGCTTCTCCGCACGGATATAGGCGAGATCGTGTTCGATATCCGAAAAGAGCCTTCGCCCTGCTCGCTATGCGCGAAAATGCGGCGCGGAGCGCTTCACGACGCGGCAAAGTCGCTCGGCTGCAACAAGCTGGCACTCGGTCACAACAACGATGACGCGCTCGAGACGTTCGTGATGAACCTTCTCCACGAGGGACGGATCGGCTGCTTTGCACCGATCACCTACCTCTCGCGAAAAGACATTACAGTCATTCGCCCGTTGGTATTCGCGCCCGAATACGCGGTTATGTCCTGCGCTCGGCGCAACGGTTTCGAGATCGTCAAATCAAAGTGTCCCGTTGACAAGAAAACCGCCCGTCAGGACGCAAAAGAGCTTCTCGATAAATTAGAACACGAAAACAAGGGCGTAAAGCAGCGCATTTTCGGCGCGATCCGCAAGTCCGGCATAGACCGCTGGGGATACAGGGATACTGATAAAGGGAACCTCTAGAAACCGGTTTGAAAAGAGAAAATCGGCAGAGTGCGCCGTATGCAAGGAAAGCCGACGAAGCAAGGCTTGATGCCTTGCGAGGAGGTTTGACGCAGCAGACGGTGTGCTATGGCGATTTTATCTCAAACAAGGTTTTTAGAGGTGACCTAAAAGCACAATCAACGATAACGAATAAACGAAAGACGGGAATATGAGAAAGAAGAACACACTATCTAAAAAAGCTGAACGAAACGCCAAATCTCCGAAAAAAGAGAGCGGCTTCTTCCTAATGAAGGATCAAGGCGAGGGCGCGGCAAGGATCGCGATAATCGTACTTAAGCTTGCGGAGATCGCCCTCACAACGATTTTTGCGCTGTGTCTGGGTATCTTCGCGCCAATCATCATCTGGAACAGCGAAGATGCGGAGAGTTTCGCGGGAAATCCCGTACTGGGATTGTGGTTCGCGTCCTCGATACTCTACATTATCGGAATGTTCTCGGTAATGCTGGGTCACTCCAGAACTGCGGCTGCCATACATGCTGCGGCATCGGTCGGTACGTTAATTACGTATAGCTGCTTCTCGAAAATGTATGAGGAGTTCCCCGACACGCGAGGTCCTTCGGGATTATATATGCCTTGCCTGTTCATCACTATTCTCACAATCATCATTATGTTCCTGATCCATTTTCCCAAGTGGCTGGATAAGCAGATCGAACAGGAAAACGCGGCTGCGCCCTCAATTCTGGGCGGCGAATATACAATTAAAAATCCGGTTTCAAAAAAATCCGGCAAGAAACGAAAAAAGAAAAAATAAACCTCTGAAGGCAGACCCTCAGAGGTTTTTTGCTCTATTTATCCTGCTCGATCAGCAGTTCGATCGCTCTGATCGCGCATTTTATGCCGCGAGTGGAGTCGTTTGTCATAGTATCCGACATTCCCTGCTTGGAGCGCTCCGCATTCCACAAGGCTGTCAGCACGCCGCCGCAGCGTATTTTCTTCGGAAACTCGCTTCGCACCAGTCCCACAGCGTAAATCGCCGCGCACTCCATCTCCGAGGTAAGGCAGCCGCATTTCAGATATGCGTTCCAACGTTCCTTGATATTATCGCACACCGCCGAACGCTCGGGGTTGGTTTCTCCGTAAAAGCTGTCCTTCGAGTGGACAACTCCCACGTGAAACCGATTGCCCGGCTCGCCTGAAGACAGCTCCTTCGCCGCCTGAGCAAGCGCGGTAGTGACTTCAAAATCCGCAACCGACGGATAACCCTGAGGCAGATACTCGTAAGACGTACCCTCGGCGCGGACAGCCGCCTCCGCGATGATCAGATCGCCGCCGGACACCGACAAATCAATGCCGCCGCTCGTTCCCACGCGGATAAACGTATCCGCGCCGCTGTCTATAAGCTCCTCAACCGCTATCGCCGCGGATGGACCGCCTATTCCCGTGGAGCATACGCTCACCTTCACGCCGTTAAGGAAACCGGTATACACGTTGTACTCGCGGTTCTGCGCTATCTGCTTTGCGTCCGTGAGATACTCCGCGATCTTGGGGACGCGTCCGGGGTCTCCCGGAAGAATAACATATCGTCCCACATCAGCGTTTCGGATTTTAAGGTGAAATCGCTCGTTTTCATCAATAAGTCCCGGCATAAAATCACCCCCTTACTTCACTATCTCGCTGATGGATCTTGTCACAAGCCTTCTGAACAGCGGTGCTGCCCTGTCGGCGGTCTCCTGAACCTCCGCGTGAGTCAGCGGATTAGCGGAGATACCTGCCGCGAGGTTGGAAATGCAGGAGATACCGCAGATCTCCATTCCACAATGCCGCGCCGCTATCGCCTCTACAGCCGTGGACATTCCCACCGCGTCCGCGCCAAGACGCGCATATGCGCGTATCTCGGCGGGGGTCTCATAGTTCGGACCCGTCGTCTGGATGTAGGTTCCGCGCTGAAGCGGCACGCCCTCCGCAGCGGCGGCATTCTCAATGATCATACGGAGACGGCGGCTGTACACCTCGCTCATATCCGGGAAACGAGTTCCCAGTTCCTCGATATTCGCGCCGATTAGCGGCGACGGCACGGAAAGCGAGATGTGGTCGCAAATCATCATAAAATCGCCGGCGTGAAAAGCGGGGTTTATACCGCCTGCGGCATTGGTAAGGAACAGCGTCTTTGCGCCCATCAGGTGCATTAATCTTGTGGGAAGAACCACGTCCTGCACGGAGTAGCCCTCGTAATAATGCACGCGCCCCTGCATCGCCACGATCGGCACGCCCTTGCACTTGCCGAACACGAAACGTCCCTTGTGTCCGAGAACCGTGCTCCGGGGAAAACCGGGTATCTCGCTGTAATCCAGTGTCTGCACCACTTCCATACACTCGGGAGTGTCGCAGAACGCACCCAAGCCGCTCCCAAGGATCAGCGCAAGCTCCGGCTTAAAGGAGACCTTCCTCTCCACCGCCTCATAGCAGCGCATTAGCTTTTCATATACCTCGCTCATATTATACCTCCTGTATATTAAATGGTGAAAATGCCTTAAGGGAGATCTCTAAAATCCCAAAAATTAATCGTTTTGATGTCCGCCTGTACCCTGCGGCGTAAGACACAGGCGAACTGAAAGAAAGAGATTACCTCTAGTATATTTCCTTGATAAAAATACTTACTGCATTATTGATTATCGTATAGCTTCACGGTAAACTCAGTACCCTCGCCAAGCGTGGATGTTACGGAAATTTCTCCCCCACATAGCTCGACGATTTTCTTCACAAGCGACAGCCCCAGCCCGTTTCCCTTTGTCGCGTGGGAGCTGTCCGCCTGGTAGAATTTCTCAAAAATATGCGGAAGAGCATTTTCTGAAATTCCGCAGCCGCTGTCGGCTACTTTCACAATGATATTTTCCCCGTCCTTCACGCAGGAGACTCGAATCGTCCCGCCCTTGCCCGTGAATTTCACCGCGTTGCCAAAAAGGTTATACCACACCTGAGAAAGAAGATGTTCGTTCCAGAAGTAATCAACCTCGGAAAGTCCCTCCATATCTATTTCGATATTTTTCTCAGACCATTGCGGCTCAAGTGTCAGCATACAGCTCCGCAGCTGTTCGTCAAGAGAAAATCGCGTCTTATCTGTGATGATCTCGCGGTTTTCAAGACTGGTCATAAGCAGGGTATTCTGCGAAAGGACAGACAAGTACTCCGTCTCATCCAGAATTATTTTCGAGAACTCGCGCCGCTGCTCCTCCGTGAGGCTGCCCTCGTACAGTTCCCGCGCAAAGCCGCGTATCGACACCAGCGGTGTCTTGAACTCGTGCGAGAACGACGAAATGAAGTCGTTTCGGAAAAGCTCGGTGTTCTGAAGCTCCTCGGTCATCTCATTGAAGTCCGCGATAAGCTCCTTCAGCTCCTTGACCGTGTGACGAGTCCATATGTCCGGCTCAAGCCGCGTGGTATAGTCGCCGTTCGTAACGCGCTTAGTCGCCTTGACAAGCTCGGAAATCGGCTTGAGGAACGCATTCGCCGTGACAAACGCCAGCAGCGCGCCTATTATGATGCTCGCCGCAATCAAGCCTATGATGTTGGTGGTGTCGCTCTCACCGCCGGTGAGCATATCAACGATAATCGTTGTGGTAAACGCGAGAAACTCCGCTGCGAATATTATCACCAGCGTGATCAGGGTAAGCTTCATTCCCAGACGGTTTACCAACCGGAATGGATTCTTGATTCTAATCTTCTTCATCGAAAGCGTATTTCTTCATTGTCTCGGGAGTTCTGAATTCGTGCTTTTCATAGTAGCCGATAAGATTTCCGTCCTTATCACGCAGAGCTACCATATACACGTCCTTGTTCTGCTTCTCGTTATGGAAGGTGTAAACTATGTTGTTGTCGGGACTTTTGCGGAACCACTCCCGCACCCTCGCTATCATCTCACGCGAGCGCTCGTTATGGCACTCCATAATGCTCTTGCCGATAAGATCGCCGTGCTTGGCGTAGTAACCTTTAGCGGCGGGGTTCATGTAGATTATCTCGTCATGGATGCTGCAAACAACCACCGCGCATCTGTCCTGCTCGATAATGCTTTTGAAGAACGGCGAAAGGTAAAGATCCCACGCGTCCTTCTCATCATCGCCAAACTCCTTGCTCTCCGGGATCTCGCTCTCGAACGGCGGACGGACATTCCCGATCATCGACGGCTCGCACGCGCCGAACGAGGCGAAATTCTCCCTAGCCTCGGCGATCGTAAGTCCGTGATTTGCGCCGCTTTTTTCTGTCACGTTATCGCCCTCATATTGCCAGAAGCATATGGGACAAATATCCCATTTCTTCTCAATTGTCAGGTACCCGCATACGGGGCATTTCATATTCATTGTTTCTCCTTCTTGACCGCCTTATAGCCCAAGCCGCGAACGGTCACTATCTCGAAATCATCGTTGTCGCCAAGCCGCTCGCGCAGCCGGTTGATGTGAACATCTACCGTGCGCGCCTCGCTGTCGGAATCCATCGCCCAGAACTCGTCCATTATGTTCTGGCGGGTGAAGGTCTTACCCGGGAACGACAGCAGCTTAAACAAAATCTGGAACTCCTTGCGAGGGAGTACCATCACCTCTCCGTCCTTGATAACGGAAAACGAGTCGTAAACAAGCTCCGTGCCGCCGATAACGAGCCGCTGCTCCTCGGCGATCTTGCTGCGCCGCAGCAGCGCCTTTATCCGCAGCAGCATCTCGATCTCATCGACGGGCTTGACCATATAATCGTCCGTCCCCAGCAGAAACGAACGGCGCTTGTCCTCAACGCCGTCCTTTGCCGTGATGATAAGCACCGGCATCGTCATTCCCGCGTCACGGATCATTTTAAGGCACGCAAAACCGTCCATCTTCGGCATCATCACGTCAAGAAGCACGAGGTCGACGTGCTCCTTATCCAGCACGGCTATCGCATTCTCCCCGTCCTCGGCGGTGAACACGCGATAGCCGTTCTTTTCCAGCGTATGCTGGTATAAGCGCCTGATATTCGGCTGATCGTCAGCCACCAGTATGTTGAACACTCGCCTCACCCTTTTGTTGCGTTTTTTTGCTTTTTTTCGTTACTTTTCTCCGATTTTTGCAAAAAAACAGTTAAATATTCCGAAAAATTTTCCCTCGGACGAATTATTTTCTCCGGGGCGGCGACAAGCTCCTCCGGAATGTTCTCCGTGAAAACCGCCCTGTCCGCAAGGCTCAGCATCGGTGCATCTATCGGAGCGTCTCCGGCACAGGTTATCCGCAGCTTCTCCGGAAAGCGCTCCGTGAACCGCCGTACCGCCTCGCCCTTGCCAAGCGCCTTCGGGACGACGTACACCGTACGGTTCGTCACAAATCGGTCGCACAGCCCGCTCTCGCCCAGAAGCTCCAGCGTCTTGTCGGGACGTTCGCTCTTGGTGACCAAGAAGAATCCGTCCACCAGGCGGATCTCGAAGCTTCGGTTCTCGTCGCTCTCCAAAATCGCGCGAAAACGTTCCAGCTCGTCAGCCGCCGGCTTTACCAGCTCCCGCGAGCGCGAAAGCCACTCCTCGTCGGGCGCGCCGTCAACAAGCAGCGTCCCGCCGTTCGAGCAAAGCGCGTATCTCGGGGAGAACCCCGGGATCTTAATTCGCCGGTACTGCGCCAGACTCCGCGAGGTCAGCGGGATCACCACGTCAGACAGCAAGGGCAGGATCTCCGCCTGCCGTGCGGTGACGCAGGTGATCTCCTCTCCGTCCTTGCGCTCAATAACGATATCGCCGGGGCGCTTATCCCTCGCCGAGAAGATCAGCGTTCCGTCCAGATCGGAGAAGAACAGCTCAGGCTTCCCAGCTTCCAAGATATTCCTCCTGCTCGGGAGTGAGCTTGTCTATCGTAATGTTCCACGCTTTAAGCTTGCGCTCCGCTACCTTGCGGTCGATCTCCTTGGGAACGTTGATCGTCATTGACGCGCCGCTCCTGAGGGACGCGGCGTTCTTCGCGATATACTCCGCCGACAGCGCCTGAATGGCGAAGCTCATATCCATGATCTCCGCCGGGTGTCCGTCACCCGCCGCGAGGTTCACAAGTCTGCCCTCAGCAATAACAAAGATCGTTCTGCCGTTGGAGAGCTTGTAGCCCATGATGTTGCTGCGCGCTATGTGGCTGTCCGCCGCGATCTCGCGGAGCTTCGCCATATTGACCTCAACGTCAAAATGTCCCGCGTTGCAGCAGATCGCGCCGTCCTTCATATTGAGGAACGCTTCCTCGCCGATAACATCCGCGCAGCCGGTGACCGTTACGAAGAAATCGCCGATTTTCGCCGCCTCGCGCATAGGCATTACCTTAAAGCCGTCCATAACGGCCTCCATCGCCTTGATGGGATCGATCTCGGTGACGATAACCTCCGCGCCCAGACCCTTAGCACGCATAGCAACGCCCTTGCCGCACCAGCCGTAGCCTGCGACAACGACGTTCTTCCCCGCGACAATAAGGTTTGTTGTCCTGTTGATTCCGTCCCAGACCGATTGACCCGTGCCGTAGCGGTTGTCGAACAGGTGCTTGCAGTCCGCGTCATTCACGAGAACCATCGGGAATTTCAGCGCCCCCGCCTTATCCATCGCCTTGAGACGGATAATGCCGGTGGTGGTCTCCTCGCAGCCGCCGAATACGTTCGGGATAAGGTCGGTGCGCTCGTTATGGATAAGGTGAACGAGATCGCCGCCGTCGTCAATGATGATATTGGGAGCGGCGTCAATAACAGCGCCGATATGGCGGTGATATTCTTCCTCGTTGGAATTGTACCACGCGAATACATTCAGACCGTCGTGAACCAGCGCCGCCGCCACGTCGTCCTGTGTGGAGAGAGGGTTTGAGCCTGTAACGTACATCTCCGCGCCGCCTGCCGCAAGCACCTTACACAGATACGCGGTTTTTGCCTCGAGATGCACCGACAGCGCAACCTTCAGTCCCGCGAAAGGCTTGCTTTTGGAAAATTCTTCCTCAATGCCGTTAAGGAGCGGCATATTGCGCTTTACCCACGCGATCTTTCTCGCGCCGCCCTCCCACAGGTTTTCATCTCTGATCTCGCTCATTTCGTATTCTCCTTAAAATTACTTCCTGATAAACAAGATACCCAAGGTATCCTCGCCGCAGTGGCAAGCCACCGTGCAGCCCGCGTCGGTCACGGCGATCTCCTTGAACTGCTTGTACTTTTTGATCTCCTCCGCCGCCTGTAGGGTGTTACGCTCGGAGGTCGTGTGCGTTATGAAAATCAAGTCGTCCTCAGCCTCGACGTCCGTGAGCCTGTCCTTGACATAATCCACGATAGTCTTTTCAATGGTGCCGCGGTACTTCTTGACCACCTTCATCTTGCCGTCCCGCACCTCAATGCAGGGTCTGAGCTTGAGCAAATTCGCGCCAAGCGCCGCGATCGACGAGCACCGTCCGCCTTTATGCAGGTACTCGACGTTCGCCACAAAAAACGACGCGTCCACACGTGGGATAATATCCTCCATAGCCTCCATAATATCGTCCGCGCTCTTTCCCTCCGCCGCAAGCTTCGCGGCTTTGATCGCAACCAGACCCTCGCCCGTGGAGAGATTTTTTGAATCCACCACCCTCACGTTCGGAAAATCCTCCGCCGCTATGCAGGCATTCTGAAAAGTACTCGAAAACTCCGAGCTTATCGTGATCATCACAAGCTCGTCATACCCCTCAAGCTGCGCCTTGAAGAACTCCGTGAAATCCTCGATATTCACCGCCGCAGTAGCGCAAAGCTTGCCCGTTGAGCGGTAATGCGCGAACACGTCCTTCTGGGTGATGTCCACGCCGTCGCGCATAGTAAGCTCACCGCATCTGACATAAAGCGGCACAACACTGATACCGCAGCGTTCTTTCATCTCCTCGGACAAGTCGCAGACGCTGTCCGCACAAATTTTTACCCTTGACATAATATACCTCCATAATTATCAGCTCTGAGCAGACAACGAATTCAGCAGCCTCTCCATTTCCTCCTCAAGCGAGGAATAAAAGAGCGTAAAGAGAATATCGCAGCTTCCCAGTAAAAACAAATTCTTGTTGTTCACGCTTGCAAGCGCGGGTACGTATCCGTAGATGTACCCCTTGAACCACTCCGCGTCATAGGCGGGGATAGGGCGGCCGAGCTTCACCATCCTGCGCACTTCCTCAAAGTCGTCAGTAATAACATTCTCGAAATTACCCGCGCCCTTGCTGATCACCATATCGTAAATCGCCTTTATCTGCTTGTCGTTAAGCGTGCCGCCGCGTGTCTTGTAGTTTTTAAGCTCGGGCAGTCTCACCGCAAAGGAATACACCATCAGCGACAGCACACGTTCATACTCGGGACTGCTCATCTCACGGCACCGCTCTTTGTCAAGCCTAATGCCCGTATTGCTGAGCGCGGACGTATCCGAAATATTCTTTAGGGTGATCTTGAAAATGTCCTTTACGTTTATGTTGTAAAAGTCCTTATCCGCGACCATATAGATATATTTCACCGCGTTAAACAAGGACACTCCGGCTTTTACTATCAAGTCCGACATCATTGTAAACGCGGTGCGTTCGCTTACAAACTCCATAATTCTCCTCCACTGATCTCTAAGGAAGCTCCTCATATCGTGATCTCCCTTGTTTTATCGGCTTTCCCCGCCGGCAGCAGACCTTCCGCCTCCATCGGGGAAAAGTCTTTCCTATCTTCGTGCGACAACGCAAACGCAATTACGACACGTTTTTTCATCAAAGCGGCATTGTCTCTTATGGGAACCTCCGGAAACCGGTTTGAAAAGGGAAAATCGGCGGACGGTGTGCTATGTCGGTTTTCTCTCAAACAAGGTTTTAGAGGTGACCTTATATGTACTCAAAGATATTATACCATAAATTCGGAGAATTTATGGTATAATTGTCCATAACCGCACGGAGTGAGCCGAAGGCGAACGTATGTGCGTGGACATAAGAGTATAATAAACGCTTTGCGTTTATTATACCATTTTTTCCGGATTTTTTCAAGGGATATTTTAAATTTATTCGGCGTTATTTTTATTTTCCATTTAGTACTTGAATTTTAGCTGAAAATGGTATATAATAAAAGGTGTATATCTTTTTTAAAATTAATTCCGGAAAGGCAGAGGCTTTTTTATGATCAACGGATTTGTTAAATGCGCGGCGGCAACGCCCGAGGTTCGTGTTGCGGACTGCGAATTCAACACGCAAAATATAATAGAACAGATAAAATCGGCGGAACAGGCTAAAGTAAAAGTCCTTGTGTTCCCCGAGCTGTGCGTTACCGGCTACACCTGCGGCGACTTGTTCTTTCAGTCTGCGCTTATAAGCGCGGCTAAGAAGTCGCTCGGCGATATCCTCACCGCGTCGGAAACGCTTGATATGATAATCATGGTCGGCTGCCCGCTTGACTTTTTCGGGAAGCTGTACAACTGCGCCGTGGTTATGCAGCATGGAAAAATACTCGGAATAGTCCCCAAGAAGCACCTGCCCAACTACAACGAGTTCTATGAGCAGCGTTGGTTTGCGGCTGCGCCTGCCGAAAAAACCACGGTAACGGTATTCGGATATGAGGCGCCGTTCGGGACAAGCCTCACCTTCCAATGCGCCGATATGCCCGAATTCTGCGTTTCAGCGGAGGTGTGCGAGGACGTGTGGAGTCCTGCTCCCCCCAGCACAGACGCGGCTCTCGCGGGGGCGGTCATTATCGCAAATCTATCCGCTTCCAACGAGCTTGTCGGCAAGGACGAGTACCGTATGTCGCTTACCAAGGGGCAATCCGCAAGCCTTATCTGCGGCTACATTTTCACGAGCGCGGGAGAGGGCGAGTCTACGACCGACGTTGTGTTCGGCGGTCAGCGCATTATTGCGGAAAACGGAAAGCTGCTAGCCGACAGCGGACTATATACCACGGGACTTACAATCACAGAGATCGATGTTATGGCGCTCCACAGCGAACGGCTTCGCAATACGACATTCTGTGCGGCAGCGGCTGCTCCCGACGTTACATTCGGTATGGCGGTCAAGGAGACTCCGCTCACCCGCAAATTTGAGGCTGCGCCATTTGTGCCGCAAATCGAGTCCGAGAAAAACAGCCGCTGCGAGAAAATTCTCGCAATGCAGGCGCACGGACTTGCGAAACGCATAAAACACACCGGCTGCAAGAGCCTCGTAATCGGCATTTCGGGCGGTCTGGACAGTTGTCTTGCTTTGCTTGTTTGTGCTGAAGCGGCAAAGATCCTCGACAAGCCGCTCACGGATATTATCGCGGTCACTATGCCCTGTTTTGGCACTACTAAACGAACTAAGTCCAATGCCGAGACGCTGTGTAACATTCTAGGGGTAACGCTCAGAACAATAGATATTTCCGATACCGTGCGCTCGCATCTGCGCGATATTTCGCACGATGAAAACAACTTCAACGCGGCTTACGAAAACGCGCAGGCACGCGAACGCACGCAAGTTCTTATGGATATCGCGAACGACGAAAACGGCTTGGTTATCGGCACGGGAGACCTCTCCGAGCTTGCGCTCGGCTGGGCTACCTACAACGGCGACCACATGAGTATGTACGGTGTAAACGGCTCCGTACCCAAAACGCTGGTTCGTCATATTGTAAAATACTACGCTGAAACCACGACAAATCCCGAACTCTCCGAGGTGCTTCTCGCGATTTTCAACACGCCCGTTAGTCCCGAGCTGCTCCCCGCAAAGGACGGCGAGATCTCGCAGATCACCGAGGACCTGGTGGGACCTTACGAGCTTCACGACTTCTTCCTCTACTACGCAATCCGCTGGGGATACTCACCCGAAAAGGTATACCGCGCCGCAAAAATCGCGTTTAATGGCAGCTACGAGGACGCGGTTATTCTCAAATGGCTGAAAACCTTCTACAGGCGCTTTTTCTCCCAACAATTCAAGCGCAGCTGCCTGCCGGACGGCGTAAAGATCGGCTCGGTCTCTCTGTCCCCACGCGGAGACTGGAGAATGCCCAGCGACGCCGTGAATTTGGCTTGGGAAAAGGAATTAGAGGGTCTGGAATAATTTGTAATTTACAAATCACAGGGGATCTTTTTCGAGATGATTAACAGAATCAAGAAAAATTTAATACATTTTTACACCCACGGTAACATCACCGAGGATTTTGTTGCATCTCGACGCAGGAAGGTCCTGGGGCTTCGGCGGGTGATACGTGTGTGCTTCTATGAGCATTGTGTCGCCGCGCTGCTGTGCTTCGCAATCTCCTTTGCGTTCGGCATCGGCAGGGCGACTATCATTATTACGGCGGCTGCGCTTCTTCTGGCATGGCTGGCGTTCTTCGCGGCGGGCAATAATACGCCTGTCAAGGTCGTGCTCTTCACTCTGGATCTTCTGTTCTCGGCGGGGCTTATCACGTGGGGCGCGCTTCACACCCCCGGAGGCGTGTTTTTTATCTGCGGAGGAATTATGATCGTATCCGGACTGTTCGGGATAGCGTCATGCGTCGCCGCGCTCTGCAAGCAGTTTCTGGCGGAATATCAGCCGCGTAATATCAGGCGCGCAGACTACACCCTTTATACCGATATGCACTTCGATCTGATCCCCGACCAACCGCTTGATAAAAAGGAAGAGGATATACCCTCGCTGCCTCCTCTTACAAGCGATATGCGGCTTCTCGCAAACAAACTGAAGGAGATCATCTGCGGCAAGGACAAATAATACTAATTCATAATCTTTCTGTAGACATTCTGTCTACAGTAAAGAGCCGCGTTTCACGCGACAGGCAAAGGATAAGAGATATGTTGAATATAAATCTTCTTGGCACCGGTGGTACTATACCGCTCCCCGAACGTCCGCTCACCTCTCTGCTGGCGCGGTATAACGGACACAGTCTGCTTATCGACTGCGGCGAGGGGACCCAAATCGCGCTCAGCAAAAATGGTCTTGGAATGAAGCCTGTCGATATGGTTTTCTTCACGCATTTTCATGCCGACCATATTGCGGGACTTCCCGGATTTCTGCTTACTATGGGAAAGCAGGGGCGCACCGAGCCTGTCACGTTCATTGGTCCGAAGGGACTGGCGCATATTGTGAAGTCGCTGTGCGTGATCGCACCCGAGCTTCCATTTGCGGTGGATCTCGTTGAAATCAACGGCAAGGAGCAAGATTTTTCCCTCGGCGATCTGAAGATAACGGCTTTCGAGGTCGATCACAGCGTTCAATGCTTCGGATACTCGCTGGAGCTTCCGCGCGCGGGAAGGTTTGACGCGGCTAAAGCCCGCGGATTTGGCTTACCCGCGCCATTCTGGGGAAAGCTCCAGCACGGGGAAAACGTCGAAATGGACGGGAAAACATATACGCCCGATATGGTAATGGGCGCTCCGAGAAAGGGACTTAAGGTGACATACTGCACCGATACGCGACCCACTCCGGGTATCATTGAACACGCGAAAAACTCCGATTTATTTATCTGTGAGGGTATGTACGCAGAGGACGAAAAGCTCGACAAGGCAATCGAGAAGAAGCATATGCTCTTCCGAGAGGCAGCCGAAACAGCAAGAGCCGCACGGGTAAGCCGTTTGTGGCTGACGCATTACAGTCCTTCGCTCACCGATCCGCAGGACTTTTTACCTATGATGAGGGAAATATTCCCCGAAACGGATGTCCCGCTTGACGGTATAAGCGCAGAGCTGAATTTCGAGGACTGAATTTGTCTTTAATTTGGCTTATTCAAGCCATATTCTCAGTGTCATTAGACATTGGAAATCTGCGGAATGGAGGGCAGAATGAAACCAAAGAAGCTTGCTTTTTCCGCGATTTTTATCTGCTTCGCGGCGGCACTGTCGGCGCTTGAGACCATGCTCCCCCCAATTGTCCCGATTGCGGGAATTCGCATGGGAATGGGAAATATCGTGATCTTGTTTGTACTGTACATAGGCGGCTGTTGGAAGGCTTGGGACGCGCTGACGGTGTCAGTGCTTCGGTGCATACTCGCGGCGCTGATCGTGGGTTCCCCGATGAGCGCAGTATACGGACTTTCCGGCGGTATATTGGCATGGTTGGCTATGCTTTGCGGAAAGCGGATATTCCCGAAACGGATCGTAAACGATAAACCGCTGCCCGATGAGCAGTATCTGCCATTTACCGCGATAATGGGAGCGGTCTTCCACATCGCCGGACAAATGGCGGCGGCAATCGCGTTCTACGGCAGCAAGTACGTTCTGGCGTATATCCCCATTCTGCTGGCGAGCGCGATTATAGGCGGTCTTTTCACGGGATTTCTCACAATGCTGCTTCTCAGAAAACTGCCGAAAAAACTTCAAAACGGCATAAGAAACGCAAATTCCAATAGAGGGTGATAATTATGAAACTACTTCTGATCGACGGCAACAGTATAATGAACCGCGCATTCTACGGAATACACGCGCTTACCAATAAAAAGGGATTTCCCACTAATGCGCTTACCGGATTTCTTAACATCTATCTCAAGCTGATGAAGGAGGAGAAGCCCGACCATATCGCGGCGGCGTTCGACCTGAAAGCGCCGACCTTCCGCCACAAGATGTATGAGGGCTACAAGGCTACCCGGCACGCAATGCCGGAGGATCTGGCAAAGCAGATGCCAGTGATCCGCGTTCTGCTGCGCGATATGGGTATTCCCGTAGTCGAGGTTGAGGGGTACGAGGCGGATGATATTATAGGCACGCTCTCCCGTGTCGCCAAGGAAAAGAACTCCGACTGCGTGATCATGACAGGCGACCGCGACAGCTTCCAGCTTGTTAATGACCGCGTAACCGTGCGGCTTGCCGCCAACAAGGAGGACGTATTCTACACGCCCGACAAGATCCGCGAGGTGTACGGCGTGGAGCCGCGCCAGATGCTTGAGGTCAAGGCACTGATGGGCGACAGCTCCGACAATATCCCCGGCGTTAAGGGGATCGGGGAGAAAACAGCGCTCTCACTTATTCAGAAATACGGCTCTGTAAAGACAATTTACGAGCAGCTTGACACGCTTGAGGTCACAAAGTCGGTGAAAACAAAGCTCCAATCGGGCAAGGACAGCGCGGAGTTGTCCCGCACGCTGGGCGAGATATGCCTTACCGCTCCGGTGTCGGAAAATCTTGAGGACTACGTCCCGAAAGCTCCGGATAATGGCGCTGTTAAGGGGATCTTGCAGGAGCTGGAGATGTACGCCGCTATAAAGAAATTCGGTCTGGACGGAGTTGCCGCAGCACCCGCAAATATCCCCGAATTAACCGCTAACGCTCCCGAACGTCGCGATCCACAGCCTGTCCGTCAGTCCGAAACTCCCGGAACTTCGTTTGACGAGAACGCGCTCGTTGTTATGCTGTCAGGTGAAGATGTTGCCGTTTTCCGCAATGGGAAGCCAATTTCGGAGGATCTGAAAACGATACTTGAAAACGATGAGCCAAAGCACACCGACAACGCGAAGCAGCTATACACGCTTTGCATAAAGAAAGGGATCCGCCTCAAAAACGTGACCTTTGACACCACTCTTGCGGCATATTTGCTTGACGTAAACGCTAAGAGCTACGAGATGTCCGATCTGTTTGTTAAATACGGGATTCGCCCCTCAGATAATGTAATATTATCTCAAATGCTGCTTAACAAAGCCATTTTCGCGGAGATCCGCAAGCAGGGCATGATGAAGGTTTTAACCGAGATCGAGATACCGATCGCAAAGGTTCTCGCGTCAATGGAACACGAGGGAGTAATGCTGGATACAGCGGCACTTGATAAATTCGGCAGGGAGCTTCTCCCAAAAATCGACGAAATCGAAAAACAAGTCCACGACCTCGCGGGGCATCCGTTCAACATCGCAAGTCCCAAGCAGATGTCGACCGTGCTGTTTGAGGAGCTTGCTCTTCCCGCCGGAAAGAAGAAGTCTACGGGGTACTCCACCGACTCGGAAACGCTGGAGGGACTAATCGATTTACACCCTATCATTAAGCCGATTTTGGAGTACCGCAAGCTCACAAAGCTTTACAACACCTACGTCAAAGGTCTTCAGAACGCTGTTTCCGAGGATGGAAGGATGTACACTACATTCAAGCAGACCGAGACGCGAACCGGAAGAATCAGCTCCGCTGAGCCAAATATACAGAATATCCCCGTCAGAACCGAGATCGGCAGAAATTTCAGGAAATTCTTTACAGCCGCGCCCGGCAAGGTACTGATTGACGCGGATTACAGCCAGATTGAGCTGCGCGTCCTCGCGTCGCTTGCCAACGACGAGGTGATGATCGAGACATTCCGCGAGGGGCGCGACATCCATACCGAAACGGCTCAAAGCGTTTTTCGCGGGACAGCCGGTATTGCTCCCGCCGAGCTTCGCCGCCGC
The DNA here is from genome assembly GCA_964393305.1 of uncultured Ruminococcus sp. Lineage (GTDB taxonomy): Bacteria > Bacillota > Clostridia > Oscillospirales > Ruminococcaceae > CAG-115. The sequence continues at coordinate 7,929 of CAYMTG010000006.1, read as the reverse complement.
GCAAAAGCCGTCAATTTCGGCATAGTGTACGGCATCGGCGCGTTCTCGCTCGCAAAGGATATTGACACGTCCGTGCCTATGGCGAAGCGATATATCGATGATTACCTTGCGCACTTCTCCGGAGTTAAGGCGTATATGGAAAAAATCACAGCGAGTGCTGAGGAAAAAGGGTTCGCAGTGACATACTTCGGGCGAAAACGCTTTATCCCGGAAATTCTCTCCACAAATAAGAACATCAAGGCACTGGGCAAGCGAATTGCGATGAATACGCCCATTCAAGGGACGGCGGCGGACATCATCAAAATCGCCATGATACGTGTTTTCGAGCGACTGGAACGTGAACTGCCCGAGGCAAAGCTTATTCTGCAAGTACACGATGAGCTGATCGTCGAAGCTCCCGAAGCGGCGGCGGAAAAGGCGCTGACGATACTCACCGAGGAAATGCAGTCGGCAGTGAAACTGAACGTTCCGCTTCCCGTAGACGCAAAAATCGGCAAAACTTGGTTTGATACGCACTGATCACCGAAAGGATTTTATTATGAATACGTTTAAGACAACCGACATATTGCTTCCAAAGTACGATAACGCACAAATGACAAAATGGGCTGTCGTTGCTTGCGACCAGTACACCGGCGAACCCGCGTACTGGAACGACGCCGCCGCGCTGACGAACGGCGCGCCGTCCGCGCTTGACCTTATTCTCCCCGAGGCTTTTCTGGGCGAGGCAGAGCAGCGAATTCCGAAAATCAACGCGAAAATGTCGGAGCTGTTGGACAGCGGATTCTTCAACGAACACAAGGACTGCTTCGTGCTGGTAAAGCGCACTCAGGCGGACGGGCGGCTTCGTGCGGGATTAGTGGGAGCGATCGACCTTGAAGATTACGACTACCGAAAGGGCAGCAAATCGCTTGTACGCGCAACCGAGGCGACCGTTGCGGAGAGGATCCCTCCGCGTGTCAAGATCCGTACCGGCGCGCCGCTCGAGCTGCCGCACATCATGATCCTGATTGATGATCCCGACAATACGGTGATCGAGCCGCTGCTCGGGAAAGCTCTCCCGGAACTGTACAGCTTCGATCTGATGAAGAACGGCGGGCATATCGAGGGCTTCCGCGTTGACGGAGAAGCTGCGAAAGCCGTCTCCGACGCGCTTGACAGGCTCTCCGACAAGCAAGCCTTCAACGCGAGATACGGCTTGACAAACGAGGATGTTCTGCTGTTCGCGATGGGTGACGGAAACCACTCCCTCGCCACCGCGAAGGAATGCTACGAACAAAAGAAGCGTGAGGGCAGCCCCGACGCGGAGCTTGCGCGATACGCACTCGCGGAGCTTGTAAATCTCCACTCCCCCGCCCTCGAATTTGAGGCTATTCACCGCGTTGTCACGGGCGTGGACAGCGACGACCTCATCAAGAAAATGACGGATGCGCTCGGGCTTACCACAGACCAACCCGCAGAACAGCGCTTTTCGCTGATAAACGGCAGCAAAACGCTTGAATTTGGCATAACAAAGCCAACTTCTAATTTGACAGTCGGCTCGCTGCAAGCCTTCCTTGATGACTATTTGTCGCGTAACGGCGGGGAAATCGACTACATACACGGTGAGGAAACCGTGCGAAATCTCTGCAAAAACGGCTCTACGATCGGCTTTCTGCTGCCCTCGATGAGAAAGTCGGAATTATTCCCAACGGTGATCAAGGACGGCGCGCTCCCCAGAAAAACATTCTCTATGGGACACGCGCACGACAAACGTTTTTATGTTGAGGCAAGAAGAATAAGGAAGTGACAGGCGGATGTGGTTCGTATTTGCGCTTCTCTCAGCCGTTTTCGCGGCGCT
>CAYMTG010000006.1:0-5992 GCA_964393305.1 uncultured Ruminococcus sp. | reverse complement strand
GCTTTTTGTTTCCAGTGTGTGCTGGTGATTTTTTCAAAGCCTTTTGGCGATAAAATCGGCTTAGCTATGCGCTTTTTCGTTTCTTCGGAAAGAGACAGCTTTTCAGCGAATTCCGCGCCCGCTTGTCGTATATCCGAGAGATACCCCTCTCGCTGACGCTTCGCCATCGGCGACACGAAAAGCTCCCCCTGCGGACAGAATATGGCTGTGTAACGCCCTTCCCCACAAATCAGATCGAGCTGCTTTTTAAGCGCGGGATACATCGGCTTATCGTCCACATAGCCGCAAGTCGAGATCACCACAAGCTTCTTTTGGAACAGCTTCTCGTCGCGCATCTCGTGAAAGCTCGCCCGTCCGTCCTCCGCACGGCTGCCCATATACGGCATCATAAACGCGAGACAGCGGTCGGTCATACATTTCATCGGCGACGGCATCCCGAAAAAGAACAGCGGAAAGCTCTCTATAATGATGTCTGCGGCAAGAATCTTTTCGCGGAGAGCCTGCATATCGTCCTTGATGACACACTCCCCCTTAGCCTTCCCCCAACAGGAAAAGCACCCTTTGCACGGCTTTATATCCAGCTTGCAGAGGGTGGCGTACTCAACGTCGGTGTCACTCGGAAATCCATCCAGAAACGCCCTCGTGATGTTAAGCGTGTTGGAACGCTCGCCCTTGGGACTTCCGTTTATTACCAGAACCTTCATACCGCCTCCCGGATCACTCGTAGACCGCGCTCTTGTCGATCGCCGCGAAGAGCATCGCGCCCTTCGCCTTGACAGTGCCGTCTACGGAGATTTTCGCGTCAAACTCGCACGCCGCATCGCTCTTCATCGTGCATTTCACGCTTATGGTGAGCGTGTCGCCGGGAATCACCGGTTTCAGGAACTTGAAATCCTTCACCTTAAGCAGGACGTACAGCTTATCCGCATTTGAAGCCGCGTCCTCAGGCGCTGTCACCAGACTGCAAAGCTGCGCCGCCGACTCAATCAGCAGCACTCCGGGCATTATCGGCGTATCGGGGAAATGACCCGAAAAATACGGCTCATTCACCGAAACGTTCTTTATTCCCACCGCCGAAACGTCCGGCTCTAATTCCAGAACGCGCTCTATCATCTGAAACGGCGGACGCTGCTTTATTCGCTTGTTAATTTCGAGAAGATTCATCATAGTGACAAACCTCCGTCCAATACGATAACCTGCCCCGTCACGTAGTCGAACGCCTCGGAGCACATCGCTGCCACCATATTCGCGACGTCCCGCGCACTTCCATATCTCCCCATCGGAATAGCCTTTATGTATTCGGCCTTCTTTTCCTCGGGGATATTGTCCATCATTTCTGTCGCGATAAATCCCGGTGCTACCGCGTTTACGGTAATTCCGCGAGGCGCAAGCTCCTTTGCGAGAGTAGCGGTCATAGAGTTCACCGCGCCCTTTGTCGCCGCGTACACGCCCTGTCCCTCAACGGCAAGCACGGAGCTTACCGACGAGATGTTGATGATCTTGCCGCCGGTCTTCATCATCTTGAGAGCCGCCGACTGCGCGCAATGGAAATAGCCCTTGATGTTAATGTCAAGGCTTCTGGTGAGACTGTTTTCGTTTATCATCAAAAGATACGCATCATCAACGACGCCTGCGTTATTCACGAGAACGTCGACCCGCCCGAACTCCTTCTGAACAGTGCGGAACATATCCTGCACCGCTTTCAGATCCGAGGTGTCCGCTTTAACCGTGATTGCGTTTCTGCCGAGCTTCTTGATCTCGGCAGCCGCCTCCTCCGCCTTCGCCTCGTTCGAGACGTAGTTCACGGCTATATCATATCCGCATTCCGCGAGTCTCAGGGCGCAGGCGTGACCTATGCCCCTAGAAGCTCCCGTTACCAATGCAACCTTATTTTCCATAAAATCCTCTCTATTTTGGCTTAGTTAAGCGATTTGCCGACACTCGCACGGAATGCCGGCATCGCGCTTTAAATCAAAGGTCACCTCTAAAAACCTTGTTTGAGATAAAATCGTCATAGCACACCGTCTGCTGCGTCAAACCTCCTCGCAAGGCATCAAGCCTTGCTTCGTCGGCTTTCCTTGCATACGGCGCACTCTGCCGATTTTCTCTTTTCAAACCGGTTTCTAGAGGTTCCCTAAACTTTTTTGAGAACAACCGCGGAATACTGCCCGCCGGCCCCGAACGAAACGCAGAGCGCGTACTCGCCAAGCTCGCCGTTCGCAAGACCCGCCGCGCAGTAGGAAGCCTGTCTTGCCGCGCCCGCCGCTCTCGCTTCTACAGCGCCCTTTGCGTTGACCTCGCGACGCGTCGCTCCGAAAATCTCGTCAAACACAGCGTCCTGAACTGCGTCAACCTCGGCGTTTCCGTTCTTGAAGCCGCAAACGGCGCTTACATCTTTAGGGGAAATTCCCGCGCTCTTGCAAGCGTCGAGTATCGCCCTCCTGAGCGCGTCCTCCGAGCCTTTCAGAGAGCCAAATTCGACCGCCTTGTGAGCCGACGCCCAGCCGACCAGCTCCGCATATTTCTTCGAGCCGCGCTTGTTCGCATAGCTCTCCTTTTCAAGAATAAGAGAAACCGCGCCCTCGCCAAGCTTGAAGCTGTCGTCAAGCGCGCCGTATCTTCCGTAGAAGAACTCCTCAACGTCGGTGTTCTCATCGACGCCGGCAGCCACCATAACGCTCTCGTCGCCGCCGCGCAGAACGTCAGCCGCGTAGCAAACGCTTTGGAGACCCGCTTGAATACTGTTCGCGTCGGTCACGTTGTATCCCTTGATACCCGCGAAAATGGAGAAATAGCCGCCCGCTGCGTTGTACACGGTGTTCGGGAAGGAAAACGCCGAACCTGCCGCCGTTCCGTTCTCTATGACGTTTTTCTGGAAATTTACGATCTCGGTGAGCGGACCGTCAGCCGTACCGATGATGATACCGATATCCCGCTCGTTCTCCTCGGAAATGGTAAAATTCGCGTCGGAGAGCGCCCTCATGCCGCTTATAAGCATAAGCTGGGAAAATCTGTCAAGCTTGCGCCAGAACGCCATTTTTATCCCGAGATTTTTGTAATCGTCGGACTGAATGTCGATCTGAGCGCCGTCTCCCGACATATACTCGCCAATGCCGGTTACATAGATGCGCTCGTTGTTGGATCTGTCGGGGATCTCGTGCGGGTTCTTCGCAAAGATGATGGAAGCATTGTTGCCGCCGAAGGCGAACGAGTTGGAAGCCGCGAAGTTCACGGTCTTCTCACGCTTGGTGTTCGGCACAAAGTCGATTTTTCCCGCCTTCTCCTTGAGAGCTTCAAGGTTCTCCTCGGTATAGCCGATTGTCGGGGGAACTACGTTTTCGCAGACCGCCTTGACCGTGAAAACAGCCTCGATCGAACCCGCCGCGCCCAGACAGTGACCCGTCATGGACTTGGTGGAGCTTACCGAGAGGTGTTCGTTATCGTCAAACAGCGTGTGGAGCGACAGAAACTCCGCTTCGTCGTTCTTTGCCGTGCCTGTGCCGTGCGCGTTGATATAGTCGAGGTCTGTGCCGCGAAGTCCCGAATTTTCGACGGCTCTGCCTATAGCAAGCATCTGACCCTCTCCGTCGGGGCGGGGCGCGGTGATGTGGTGCGCGTCGGAGCTTACTCCCGAACCCAGCACCTCGCAATAGATCTTCGCGCCGCGAGCCTTGGCGTGCTCGTAATCCTCGATTATCAGAACTCCCGCGCCCTCGCCGAGCGTAATGCCCGAGCTTCTGTTGAACGGCGAGCAGGAGTTTGCGTCAAGCGCGTGAAGCGCGTGAAATCCCGCAAAAGCAAGCGACGAGAAAGCGTCAGAGCCGCCCGCGACAAACGCATCCGCCTTACCCGCACGGATAAGATCCGCCGCATACGACAGCGAAATCGTTCCTGCGGCGCAGGCGTTTACAATATTAGCGGTAGTGCCGTTAAGTCCGTAGTGGTGTGCCACGTTGTTGGCGATCGCGGAAGCGGAGATCTTGAGAACGTCCTCCTTCTTCGCATTTCCGCTCTTGTCGTCACTGAAGTACTTGTCGATGGAAGCCGCTCCCCCGACGCAGTTTCCGACGATAACGCCGATCCTGTCCGCGTTCTCGGGAGTGACCTTAAACCCCGCGTCCGCCAGCGCCTCGCCCGCAGCCTTAATGCACAGCAGCGAGGAGCGGTCATAGTTCTCGAAAGAAAGCTCCTTTGAGGGGAGCTTCACCTCCGCGCCTACCGTCGCGTAGCAGTTGTCCGTGTTGATGGACTTCACCTCGTCAATGCCCGTAACGCCGTTTACCGCGTTATTCCAGCACTCGCTGACGTTCTCGCCGAGCGCGCAGCAAAGACCGAGACCCGTTACAACAATTCTTTTGTTACCCATATATTCACGCCCTCACGATCAAGCGTTCATGTGTTCCTCAACATACTTTGCAAGCGTGTTGATTGACTGGAAATTCTCCTTTGCCGCGCCTGTCATCTGTACTCCGAAAAGGTTGTCGATACCCGCGATGATCTCGATGGAGTCGATGGAATCCAGACCGATGTCGTCGCCGAACAGCTCGGAATCGTTCTCCAGCTCGTCTGCGGGAATTCTGAGGTTCTCCACCAGCATACCCTTGATCTTTTCACAAATTTCTGCGTTATTCATCTTCGTTCTCCTTTGTTATAGTATTATCCGGCTTGTCGCCGTAGTTTACCTTGTAAGTGCCGCAGTCGCCGTACGTACGCACCAGCTCGCCGTACAGCTCGGTCACGGCATTCTTTGCTTTTTCGGAGAGTATCTTCGCGTACTTGCTCGGACGCATATCCGGCGGGCATACGCTTATGATCGGCTCTCCTATGAGGAATTTCTGCCTCATTCCGAATACGGAGGAATATGTTCCGTAAATCGCGCAAGGCACGATCGGGATCCCCTCCTTCGCGGAAACCAGCGCCGCGCCCGTCTTGAACTCCTGAATAAATCCCTCACGCGCCAATCCTCCCTCGGGAAAGATCAGCAGAGTGCCGCCCTTTTCGACTATTCGCGTCGCCGTCTCGTACCAAGTCGCGTCCGCGCTGTCCAAATCGATGGAGATCGATCTGCACCACGAGATCGCCTTGCCCGTGCCCTTCTTCTCGTACCACGATTTTTTTACGAGAACCCACGGCTTGTATCTCCACAGCACCGCTCCGGCAAATGCCCCGTCAAAGTGGTGGGTATGGTTCGCGACAAACACGCAAGGCATATTCTTCAGCCGCTTCCTGAGCGACTTGTCGGCATATAGTATCTTCGGGCGAAACAGGAAATACACCGTCCATGTTATCAGCACCTGGAAAAACTTTCCCCACAACGTCTGCCCGTTTGGATCCTTTGCTTTCACCGCCGTGCCGCCGCCTTTCAATAGTATTTCAAGATGATTTGAACATAACCCCAAAAAAATATTTCGATGTCTGCCTGTGTCCCGCTGCGCGGGGTACAAGCAGACCGAAAAGAGGTTTAGACAATCATATTTCAATTATATTATATTTGAATTACTTTTTCAAGGGACATATAGCTGCAATTTTGTCCCTTATTCTTCAAAATGTTCTCTAACAAGCGCTCAATTTGACAAAATCGGCATTTTTAACAATAAATCGGGGATCGTAAAACCCCCGATTGTGACTTTAGACAATGCTTATTCCAAGTCCAGATCCTCAATAAGCTGCGACAGTTCGGCGCAGTTCTCGACACGAATTCCCTCCCGCAGCAGCTCCGCGTCCTTGGGGTAGAGCGAGCTTATGGGGGTGTCATAAATGGCGATCGGCTCGCTCTCGCCCTCCTCCATGAGGGCAATTCTCCCGTCATATTCGCACAGAATAAAGCAGACTGCATCGGCGCTCGCCTGAGCGATAGTGATCGTCTGTGACATCATCAGCAGTGCGGCGGCAAGCACGGTCTTTTTTCCGATTTCAGGCATATAAAAGCCTCCCTTCCTGAGGCTATTATTTGAATAAATCGGTAAAATATTACCGTTCTTACTTATTTTTA
>CAYMTG010000005.1:12328-24944 GCA_964393305.1 uncultured Ruminococcus sp. | reverse complement strand
GCACGTTATTTTTGTAATTTCCGCGTTTTGTACAAAAATAACGTTTTTCGTCATATTGTAGGGGCGACCCTGCGTGGTCGCCCGCCATAAATGAATTGACAATGTATAATTGATAATTGAAAATTAATGAGCGCCGCTTCGCGGCGCGAATTACAAAAATTCTCAGTTCTCCATTCTCAATTCTACATTCTTTTCGCGGTCGCTACCGCGACCGCGTCAGTTTTTCAGGCATCAGTTTTCAGTTCAACAAAAGCGGGACGGAAACCGATGCTCGTGCTCGTGTGCGTGCGCGAGCTGCCGCCGCTGAGGCAGGACACACCCGCACCCGCACCATTGCTCCAGTAGCCACCGGCGTTCGCCAATATTTCGCCCGACTTGCTCAAATACATATGATCGCCGTTCGTTTCGGTCAGCGTGTCCGGCTTGTACAGCCCCAATGCTTGCAGTACATACTTTGCCTTGGTGCCTATGGTTGACGTGATGGCGTAATTGTAGAACCCATCCGTACCGCCGCTGTAATTGCTTGCCGTTCCCGTAGTCCATCCATCTGACGAACACCTGATACTGCCCGACGTAGTGCCGCTGCCGTTCGGCGTCATTAACGCGCCGGTAGACCCATTGATGCAATACCAGTACGCCGAATCGGACGCGCTGTCTGTTACCGCCGCGTCATTACCGAACGTAACGCCGTCCATAGAAATTACTTGCAGTTCGCCGTTGTACAGCCGCATTCCCGCTTGCCATTCAAAAACGTTGCCGTTCAGATCCCAAATGCCGTCCTCCGCGCCGTTGTGCGACCATGTGACGGGACCCGCGCCCGTGGCAATAACGCCCGATGATTTTGCCCCGTCGTCGGTGGAATATTCCGTCTCGGTGATGTCCTTGCCGTAGTCGTTATTGCCAAGCGGCTGATAGCCGTTCTTGAAGCACCACAGCATGACCGCCGCCCACTCTAGGCGCGTCATCATATGCCAGCCCTCGCCCTTGTCGGTGCATAGCTTTGACGCGTTGTCAAACGTGATGGACGCTTTCGGCAGCTCACCCTTTGTTGAATATGCGCGGGAATTAGCCTCACTCGCCTCGTACTTGCCGACATACAGTGCGTCCACTTCTTCACCGTTCACAATAAACGCGGGGAATATCTCGGTCGAATCCCCCACGCCCAGTTCCGCCCACGTCTGTTTCGGGATACGCACCATATCCGACGTTTGCCCCAGATCGTCGGCGATTTTCTTCAAACCCCATTCTGACGCGAATAACGTGTAATCGGTTTTTGACAGCGACGGTTCGCAGGTCTGATAATAGTCCGTGCCGTCGACCGTCCGATAGGGGTACGCCCGGAAATAGTATTTTACCTCGTTATCCAGTCCCGTAATTTCCACACTGCTGCCGCTTGCGGGTATGCGCACATACGCGCCGTCCGTCGGCGATGTCGGGTAGCCGCCCGTCTTGTACACCACGTGAACGCCCGTCAATAGCTCTTTCTCGGTATCCTCGTATGTGATAGTCACCGTTGCCGTGCCGTTGTACCCCGACACTACTATCTTCCCGATATTGTCGGGGAGATCCACTGTTCCGTCATAGCCGCCCCCGCCCGAGCCGCTCGAACGACTGCCGTATACTAAAATATTTGTCCGTCCCGGCATTATGCACTCACTCCTTTTCTTATGAAATACGCGCCCGAAACAGTGGACACGGGTATACTCTTGGCGTAGAGAACGACCGCGCCCGCCGCCGTGTCCGCGATAACCTCCGCGTCGGACGCGGCTTCAATGCTCGCCGCGTCGAAAAACACGTCGGAAAAATCCGCCGCCGTCACCCCGTCAGCGGAAATATTCGCGGAATATCCGCGCCCCGCGACTGTCGCGGCAAGCTCCGACCATGCCGCCGTTCCCACCGAAAACGCCGTTGAGACGGACGCGGACGAAACCGACTCCGCCGCGCTCTGCGCCGCGTTTGCTGTGGACTGTGCTTCGGCTGCCGCCGTTGCGGCGTCAGCAGCGGCGGCTTGCGCGGCGTCCGCTGTAGTTTGTGCGGCTTCTGCCGTAGTCTGTGCTTCGGTCGCTGCCTCAGTAATGCCGCTCAGCAGATTTTGAACAGAAATCTTCTTCATCTGCCCCTGATCGTTGCTGTCCATTATCGGGATGAAATCGCCGTCCGCTGCGCCGTCGACCGCTGTAGCTGTGTCCTCGACGCATTCCAGCTTGGTAATCGGCATTAAAATCCTGGTCTCGCCATCGACGGTTGTCGAAATAACCGTTGTTTGTTCTTTCATAGAAACCTCCCTGCTCTCGAAAATTCGCCGAGACGGAACGCCTCGGCGAACGGGAATAACAAATTACCTTATTCGGTTGTCACAAGCTGGACAAACAGCTCTCCGTCAAGCATATCCTCGGGTGCGGTTTCAGCTACTATCACGCCCCTGATGCCGTCAAGCCTTGTTTTGTCGGTGCTGGACATCAAGCCGTTAGATGTCGTTGTCGCAACGGCAGTGGATGCCTTATTGTTCCATTCCTCCACATCGCTTGCTGAAATTTCGGGAAGATTTTCCAGCTTTGTCTTAAGCGCGGTCGTGAAGTCCTCGGCGGAAAGTCCCTTCCCCTCGACTTTGTCAACCTTAGATCCGATAGCGGAGTTAAGTGCCGTAACAACATCCTCATGCTCCGCGATGTAATCCGAAATTTCCTTGAGTGTGTCGTATGTTTCGGGCGCGCCGCCGATAAGTCCGTCGATTGCGCTGCTGATAGCGGCTGAAACCGCCTCATCGGTAGGCAGTCCGCTGACGGTTGTAAGAATTTCCGCGAGTGCCTCGGAAAGCGATTCCGACTTGCCGTTGTAGGTAACGGCGACATTCTCGCCGTTGGACTTGGCGATCAGATCCTTGATCACGCCATCGAGTTTAATTTTTGATAAAATTGCCGTTGTAGTTGCCATATTATGTGCCCTCCTCAATAATCATTGTGCCGTTTGCTGCCGTCTCTTCATTGGCGGTAACGTTTTCGGCGTCATACTGGTTGTCGTTTACTACGACAGTTACCTCTGCGGTGCCTGTGTAGGCTTGTGCGCTGAGCGTCACGTTTTCTGTCTCCCCCCCACCCGTCCCGTCAAGTCCGTATGTCGGCTTATCGGGATCACGTTCGGCGGTGCTGACTGCCGTGAATTTGTACTGCGAACATTCGGCGCGCACGCTTTCCAGGTCTTCAAGCGTAGCATACACCGATGACGCCACATCCACCGCGATGTTGTTTGTGCGCGAGATCCCGATAACAACGGAAAGCGAGATCTCAAACTGCGGGAAACCAGCATACGCGGGAATTTCTTCGCCTATATCGTCCTGCAGTATCGCAAGCATAACCTCATCGTCATGCTCCGACTTAGCGAACAATCCCACCTGCTTCATCCTCGTTGTCTCGCCAACACCGTCGTTGCGTATCTGGATCAGGATCTCCGTACCGTTCTCGCTTGAAACCTCGCTCTTGCCCGAAATCAGGGCGGGCGCGGAAATAGGCGAGAACACCGCTGTTTGCGCAGCAAGCTGATCATCCTTTACGGTCTTGTCGCCTATGGCGACTCGCGTGAATGTCAGCTTGCTGCCGTTCAGCATTCGCGATAGCATTTTCTCTCCAACTTCGGTCAGCACAACATTGTTCCAACTCATAGCTTCACCTCCATTCCGATTGTTTTTGCAAACCCTGTCGCGGAAATAGCGGCATGGTAATTGCCTATAGTGTTAGGCGGGTTTTCCCCCATATCGGCCAGACGCACCTTGATGCGCTTGGCGAGAGAGACAAGCGATACACCGGTAAAGCCGCTCTCCGCTGTTGTATAGACATCTTCGCTGCCGTCGCTCAATGCTGCGCTCAGGCATTTCCGGATAGACGCTGTCCGCACCCCGAAGTATGTTTCAACATCCTGTTCGGGGACGAGCTGAAAGCTCACCATATCCATAACGGAACGAAGATTTTTCGCATATTGGATTTTTAGATAAAGGGTTTTAAGACCATCCGATGTGGACCCGTAAACCTTGACGGTAAAATGGAACGGTTCACCGCCATACTCAAACCACTCCTTGACCTCTGCGGAGTTGTACATACTGCGCAGCGCGGTTTCAACGGCGTATTTCGTGCCCTTGTACTTGTGTACCAGCATACATTCCTTGATTGCCTGACGCTTGTTCCGTATCGGCGCGTCAAGCTCGTACCATTCCACTTTGAAATCATAGGCGAGAATATCAAGAACGGCTTCGGGCAGCTCGTCGACCCTCGGCAGCACCGATGCGCAATTTGTCTGCGCGAGAACATTGACAAGCTCCACCGCGATCGCCTCGGCAAGTGCCGCCTTATCATCGTCCCGCTGAAGAGAATACGGAAATGCGGCGAGCAGTGCTAAAGGATCGGTTATTAACTCACTCATCCTCGTATCCTCCGTTCTTCAAGCTGATGTTCCGCGCCCTTGCGACCTGCGGTACAAGCCTGTCCGAGCCGTCTCTCAGCGACGTAAACACGGGAGACCCTATATCAATTCGCTTTGCCCCCGAATCCCGAAGCAGCCACATCAGTTTTGACGGGTTAATATCCCTCCCGATTTTCTTGCACTGCCACTCCGTAAATTCTTCAACCGCCGCCGACACAGCACTCTCTATTGATGAAAGCGATGCGTCCGCATTGCGGTCTGCGTAATAGGTAAGCTCAATGTCGAACTCGACCACTTCCGGATCTACCACCTCAACGACATCTGTAAGCGGTCTGACCTTGCTGTCGCTGCAAGCCTCGAGAATTGCCGCCTTCGTTCCGTCGTCGGCAATATTGCCATCTTCCATTATCGCAAATATGTGGACATATCCGGGCTTGTCAATGGGATTTATCGCGCATACATCGGCGATTTCTGTTGACACAGCCATCGCGTGGTATTCGTACGCGCCCTTTGGGCCTGCTGTCGAATACGCCTCCAGACCCGCTCTCATCAGCTCGTAATATTCCGCGTCGGTGGCAGTCTGGGTACCGCTGTTCGATGTGTCAATGTTTTCGCATGATGCGTAATACAGCACCTGATCAACGTCCACCAGCGTATTGATCTGACCGGGCGCGAATCCGTTTGCCTCCGTCCCCGCCGTTGTGCATTGGGCGGTAACGTCGGCATAAACCTCTCCGATCGGTACGGCCGTTTCCTTGGTGGTTTCCCAGATATATTTCCCCGCGCCGTCTGTTACCTTGATACCTTTCGGCACTTCGACAGCCGTTTCCTGCGCGGCGGAAATATAAAAACGCATTGTGCAGACTGCCGGCTGCGCCTGAGGACGCTCGACATTGTATATCTCCTCGCCGAGCGCGTCGAGGTTTGTACCGACCGCACGTGACGGAATGTTCTGATTGCCTATATAATTTACAATAATGCGTTCCTGCGCAATTACTCCCGCCACCCACTGGACGAAAAGCTTGTCCGGGTCGGACGGAAGCAGCGTCCGCCCCGTGATTTCCTCATAGCGTTCGGTAATATCCGCTATAATTCCCGATGTACTTGTCGACACGAATTTATATTCACTCGACATCTACAATCACCTCCACGACTACGCTCATCTCTCCCTTTTCGTTTTTCTCAAACCACAAATCGTTGAGGACCGCCCTCGGCTCGAACTCCTCCAGAGCTTCGGAGATCTCCGAAAACGCTATCGTCTCCGCCACGTTGATCGGCTTGTCGACGAACGCCATCGGGAGACCGTACTCTCGGTGCAGCGGGACTGTTCCCTGTTTGGTGTTGAGGAGCAGTGCAACGTTCTGCAGGACGGATTCCAATTCGCTTTTTTGCCCGAGCGTGAGGGAATATCCCTCCGCCGCGCTGACCTTGTAAACTGCCAAGCCGCTCCCCCCTAGATGTATTCTTTAAGCGTGATGGATATTTCGGCGTGAATAACGTCGCCCATCTTGTCAAAATACTTTTGCGTTACAGTGTATTTGGTGATTACCCACTTTCCGCTGCCGTATGTTTTTTTGCCTAAAACGAAATTCAGCACTTTGCCTTTTTCGGTGTAATCAATAATTTTTTCAATTTCCTGCTGCACGTCAACGCCAAGCTGTTCGGACAGCGTCATTTGGAAAGAAACCTCTTTCAGCCCCCGCCCCGTATATTCGAGCGCGGGAGCCGTGTTGTGCCGTTTGTGCTCCGAGAAGTTCGCGCTGCCCGACTGCTTCAGACTGTTCAGCGTATTTACCCGATTGGATGATACGGAGAAAATGATGTCGCCCAGATTTCCAATATCCATTAAAGACCTCCAATAACGTAGCCGTCTTCGTTAAATCCCGGGTTGTACAAACACACCACAGCCTCGCCTACGCTCGGAAACCAGGGTACTATGTTGAGCTTGTGAAAATGCTCCGCCTCTTTTTCGGTTTTGCACACGTCCTTCGGCGGCTCGTCGTTGCCGATGAAGGGCGGCGTTCTCAAGACCTTAAGCCATCCCGAGGTTATGCCCACATCCGTGAACTGTACACGTACCAATCGTTTTCCCGCGTTCACGGCGGATACTTTCCCAATCCTCAATACGTCTCCCATAGCCTACACTCCCAAAATCTTATTTACCAAGCTCTGCACCGCGCTGTAATCATAACCCGCCTCGGTGAGCCTCGACTTTCTGTCCGCTCCGTTGCCCCAGTCTCCCCGGATAACCTGCATCGCGATTTCCTCAAGCTCGGAGTCTGATGCGCCCGTTGCGCTTTCGCCGCTGCCGACGGCTTGCTCGTTATCGTTAAGTGCCTTTCTCAATGATATTTGCGTTGTGTATCCCGACTGGGACACCGTGTGCTTGGCTTGCTTTACAATGTAATTCCCGTCCCAGAATCCAAACCCCTCAAGAGCTATTCCCATTCCCGCCACCAAAGTGGGATCGCCCGGGAACGTGAAAGAAACCTCACTCTCGTACTTGTTGTGCAGCCGGAGCAGTTTGTGAGCTAGCTGCTGTGCCTCCGCAATGCTTGAGACCTTTTGCCGCACTTCAAGGCACTGCTGGTTTTCACTGCCCTCACGATATTCCGTAGAGTATTCCGTTGCTGAGATCACCGTACCGCTGCTGTCGGTGTAATATACTCGGCACGAGGTATAGCAATTATCCTCGCTCGTTGAGAGCTTGTACTTGGAATAACCGCCGCTTTCGCCGAACTCGATCGTCCTCACCGTGTCCTTGTCCTCGAATTCCGCCTGATCAAATATAACCAGAATGTTGTTCGTCGCTTTCAGCGAACACCCCGCGTCATGGCACAGTTTCTGAAGAAATGATATATCCGACGTCTTGTATTGCTCCGCTCGCGTGTATTTCGGGTCGCTTTTGCTCTCGAACATCACCGCTATACCGTTCGCGCTCGCGATCGCCTTTGCGATTTCCGACAGCGTTGTGTTTTCCCACGACTTGGATTTAAGCGTCTGCCGCACGGCGGAGCTGTAGGAAAGCGATGTGCCCTTGATGGTGAGTGATGTCGGCGGTCCCTGCAGGTCAATGCTGTCAAGCTCGAACATACCGCAGTCCAGAACCGAATCCTTGCCATCGCCCTTATCGTTTTTCAATACGATGGTCGCCGACATCTTCACGCCCTTGTTAATTGTCGAGGCACTGCTCTGCGAGCTTCCAGACGCGGAAGACCCCGAGCTGCTGCTCGACGATGAGGCTGACGAACCCGCAGCCACAAGAGTTCCGCTCTTGACGTATGCCGTCTGTCCCGAATAGGTTATACACGCCCAGCCGCTCTGAAATTTGCTGACTTTGATATAATCGCCATAGAAAAGCTTTCCGAGTATCTTGTAATTCTCTCCCGCTCCCGTGCGGACATTCAGCCCTTGCGGAGACGTTACCTTGTACACCGAGTTCCCCGAACTGCTCGAGCCGCTCTGAACACGGCCGCTCTGCTCCTCCGCCTCTTCCGGGGTGCTTATGACCTCGCCCGCCTCGGTTTGATCGTCAACGTATCCGGCAATGTATTTTCGCATCCATGTGAGATCCCTGTCGTGCGTTTTCAGCTGGATATCGTCCGCATTGTCCTCTTCGTTGTCTGTAAACGTGAAGGATATCCAATCCTTGTTCATGGTGATTCTTTGCTCAGAACCCTTAAATACGATCTGTACATCCGCCTGCCTTGCATATTGTTCATCGCTCACCGGTCAATCACCATCCCATCATACTCGGTATCTGTCAGCCGCTCGAATTCTTCCACAATGGCAAGCCGCTCGCTGAAGAATTGACATCTGCGTCCGGGACTTGCAGCTCTACCCCCGCAGAGAAGATATATACATACGCAAGCTCGGGATTTTCAGCAATCAGCACATCCATCTTGGTTTCATCGCCGTACAGATTATACGCTATGCTGTCCCACATATCGCCCTGAACCGTTATATATTTCATGCGTATGCACTCCTTTTACGGTCAATACCCGCCTCGGAAATCGCGTCCAAGACCCTCTCGATCAGCTCGTCTGAAAATTCGTTTAAACTGTCCCGGTCAGTGCTGCCGTTGACAACAAACGACGGGGAAATAACGATCTGCGTACTGCCGCCAAGCATTTCCTTCGTCTCATCGGCAGTATATACTTTCTCACCGCCGCTCATCTGCACAATCTCCGGACCGTTCTCGCCGACGATCGCCAAGCCGCTCTCCGCGTAGTCCGTGCCCGACGCGTACTTGTCGAAATCGGTGAAATCGTCGTAGGCATAATCGGGCGTACTCTCCGGCGAATAGGAATAAACCATCGTCGGATTCAGTGCCGCTATCATCGCCGCCGAAACCGCCTCCGCCGCGTCCGCGACAGAACCTCTGCCGTCAATGATTGCCTGCGCGTATGCCCTGATGGTGGATTCCGCCGACGACTTCGCGCTGTCCGACAGATCCATATCTTCGATCAATGCGGTCATATCGTCCGAAAATTCCTGCATTTGCCCGTCAACATCCACCATAAAATCGCCGATGGATCTCGACACCTCGTCCTGCACTTCCTTGTTCTTTTGGTACAGCTCCACCATTTTCCTTAATTCATCGTCCGTCGCGTCCGCCATTCCCGCGATCGCGTTCACGGAATCCGTTGACCCGTCCGCAAAGGACGCGATAACATCCGACAACCCCTCTATGTCTCCGGTGCGCTCTTTCAGACTTTCCAAATTGTCGTTGTAGAGGCTCCAATATGACTGCTGTGACGCCAGCGCGTCATTGATTGAACCGATGGTTGTAGGAACTGCCTCAGCCGCTTCATCCCACAGTGAAAACTGTCCCGAAACGCTGTCATATGCCGCCTGATACGCGTCATTGTAAGCGGTGATAAGAGACTGCACCTCGTCCGTTACGCTGCCGACCGCCGCTTCCACCGCGTCGTAGCTTGTGACCATCGCCGCCGCCGCTTCCGCGCTTTCGGCTTCCGCCTGGATCTCTCCTCTTACAGCGTCTTCATACTCTTCAATGATGTCGTTTAGCTTTTCCTTTTCCTCACGGAAAGCCTCCATATCGTTCAGCCACTTTGTTTCTTCGGTGTAGCTTCCAAATGTATCGCCGCTGACCGCATAATGTACTGCCCCCACGAAAGTGAAATCCCCGACTTCCAACTTGTTGGCTTTTTCTTTGTATTCGGCGGTGCGTTCCTCCATTTCCCGCTCGATTTCGGCCAGCTGCTTATATGCATCCTGCGCCGCGCTCTCCAGTGCCGCCATTTTGACCTTTTTCGTTTGCTCGGCAGCATAGTTGTCAATGGCGGCCGAAAGGTCGTTATATCCGCCCGTTAAGGAATTTACGACCTCCACGTTGTCGCCGAGCGCGTCCTGCAATTCATCCGCAAGCTCGGCAAGCCGCGCCTCCTCGGTAGCCGTCCTGTTCTGTTTCAGCCGCAGCTCGTCATATGCGTCAACTTTATCCCGCAGTATGGATATTTCGGCGTCATTTGCCCCTATGCTGTCGTTCATGGTGTCTATAATGCTCTGTGTCGCATTCTGGGCTTCCTCGACAGCGTCGGACACGCCCCATATAGCGTCTGCATAATACGCCAGTTCCGCTACGACAGCCGCCACCGCGATGGTAACACCCGCTACCGCCGCCGCATTAGCCAGCTTTGCGGCCGTACTCGCTGTGGTGGCAACAGTTTCCGCCTCTGTTGCCGCAGTGCTTGCTGTGGTGGCAACAGTATTCGCGCCCTCGGCTGCTGTTTCCGCCGCCGTTGCTGCGGTATTTGCTGTTGTTGCCGCAGTACCCGCCGCTGTTGCTGAGGTTTCTGTGGCTTTTAGTGCCGCGCTGATCTTACGGACGGCATTCACCGCTTTCTTGGCTTTGGTGAAAAGCATATATCCCGCTGTCAGTGTGCCGACTGCAGCAGCCGACGTTATGATCTGCTTGGTGACAACCGGGTTCTCCTCGATAAATTCCTGCAGCCCGGACATTATTTTCGTCCCCAACTGCACCAGAGAGCGCAGCTCATCGCGATACAGACTGCCGACAGATGTTTTTAAGCCGTCGGTTGCCGATTGGAGAAGCGTTACATCACCTTGGAGGTTGTCCAGCTTGATGTCCGCCATTTCCTGCGCCGCGCCCGAACAGCCGCTAATACTTTCCGCCAGCGAATCATATTCTTCTTCCGTAGAATTAAGTATCGCCAGCAAACCATTATACCCGCGCTGACCCGCAAGCGTCATGGCATTCTGCACGCGCTCCGCCTCGGTCATTTGTTCAAAATATCCGCGCAGTTCGGAAATGCTGTCCGACAGACTGTCAATAGTGCCGTCGGCGTTTATCGCCGAAAACTCCACCTCTCCGAACGCCTTGGAGGTGAGCGTCGCGCCGTTTAACAGACCGTTGAATGTGTTTTTCAGCGCGGTTCCCGCTACCGACCCCTTAACGCCCGCGTTAGCCATAAGACCGACTGCTGTCGCAACGTCTTCAATGCTGTAGCCCAGCGCGCCCGCGATCGCCGCCGATCCGGAGAACGTCTCTCCCATGATTGAGACCGACGTGTTGGAGTTGGTAGCCGCAGCCGCCAGTACGTCCGAAAAATGTGCCGTGTCTTTTGCGGTAAGTCCGAACGCCGTCAGGTTGTCCGTAACAATATCCGAAACAAGCGCAAGGTCCTCGCCGGATGCCGCCGCCAGAGCCATAACAGCATTCATGCCGTCAAGCATTTCCTGCGCGTCCCAGCCTGCCATGCCCATATAGGTCATAGCCTCCGCCGCTTGGTTCGCGGTGAACACCGTTGACGCTCCGAGAGCCTTCGCCTCGGCGGTAAGCTCGTTCATCTCCTCCGCGCTTGCGCCGCTGAGTGCCTCTACCGTGGACATTGTCGCTTCGAATTCCATCGACATTTCCACGCACTCCGCATACGCTTCGGCGATTTTTTTCATGCCCTCCACTATACCCGCCGACACAAGCGCCGAGGCTACAGCTTCAAATGCGTTCGCGCCGCTTTTCCCGAAATTCTCCGCCTCGGCGGCGGCTTTTTCTTCCTCCTGCCGCAGCTCCGACATCTCACTGCCGAGCCGCTCCGCCTCGGTGGTTAAATTCCCGGTGTCAACTCCCGCCTCGGTGAGGCTCTTATCCATTTCCTTTAGGCGGTTGTTCTTGTCGTTAAGCGCTATCTCGGTGTCCCTTATGCGGTTCTGAAGTGTGGCTTCCTTGTTGGCTAAGTCGCTCTCCCGCGCCGCCAGCTCTGAAGTTGTGCCGCCGTTCTCCTGAATTTCCTTGCGGACAACGGCAAGAGCCTGCTGTGTGTTGTTCAGCTGTTCCCTGTACATCTCCAGCTTTTGATTGGTTTTCTCGATACCGGACTGCTGCCGCTGATACGCGTTGACGTCGCTCTGCAGTTTATTCAGCTCCTGTATCTTTTTTTGCGTTGCCTGGAGGACTTTCTGCGCCGAGTTGAAAGTTCCCGTGAAGTTTTGACCCAGCTGCGCGCCAAGCTTGAAGAGCATTTGGTATTCACGATTTGCCACTTAAATCCCTCCTCGCCTTTTTAAGCTCGTCAACCAGCTTGTTATGTGTTCCGATCCACTCGCCTAAATCAGGCAGCGTCAAGTCCAGCCAATACGGTATTGGCGCATACCCCTCCTTTGCCATAACAAGCAAATTTCTTCGCAGATAATTTATGAAGGGATACTTAGTAAAAAAAGCTGTATCTTATTCCTCAGCGTGTTGAAATCCGAAATGGAAACCAGATTGAAAAGATCCTCGCCTATGGACTTTTCACACGCCCTCGCTGCCGCTTTCATCAGGTAATTGATATTGCCGACCTGCGTATACGCGGACAGTTTTCCAAATCTCATCAGTTCGTTTTCTATTTCCAGCGCGTCCCGCCCCGTCAGCTTCTCAAAATTAAATCGCAATTCGGATATTTCCTCGCCGTTATACGTAACAGGCTTGGCGAGCTTCCAGACCCAATTATCGTCACTTTCGACGATTTCCTCGTCTTCAAGAACCTCGCTGACCTTAGTTTCTTTCGTAGCCATATTTTTTCCTTTCTCAAAATATCAGCCGCTCCGCAGTTAAAATTTTGCAATCGCCTGCAAAATCGATTTTCGAAAACCGAAAACCGGGAAGCGGGGCGGCTGTTGTAATGTTCTTATGCCATGCCCAGACCCTTTCGGATCATCTCCGCACGGTCGGTGCCTG
>CAYMTG010000005.1:0-12228 GCA_964393305.1 uncultured Ruminococcus sp. | reverse complement strand
TGTTCTTATGCCATGCCCAGACCCTTTCGGATCATCTCCGCACGGTCGGTGCCTGTGTGGTCAATGTCAATGAAATTAACGGGGTCTATATTGGATACGCACTTCCCGTCAATGTACTCGGCGATTGCCAGCACCGAATACTCTCCGCTCACCGCCTGCGCCGCCGCCGCCTCCAGCGTTCCGCCCGATAAGGACTTCGGAAAGATCCGCGCTACAAATTTGTGATTAGTGATGCCGACTTCTCCCGCCGTGCTGTCGAGGTTCTGATGCACGACCCTCAAATCGACATTATGCACACGTTCCTCCGCGAGGGCATACGCGGCTTCGGATGTGTCGCGGAAATTTATCTTCATGGTCATTGCGGCACGCGCCGCGATCACGGGGATCTCAATGTCGCCGCCAATACCCGCGCCGTTCATTGTGAACGTCTTTGAAGTCTTGTTCGGCATTTCAACCGTCGCTATTCCAAGATATCTGCTGCCGTCCTCATATACGGCATAATTTATAATGCCTTCATCTACACCGTTCATTTGCTCTCCTCCTTACGATGACAAAGCCGCCTGCAGCATATCTACGCTGTACTGCACGTGCATATCAATACGCTGCGCGGGTACGGGTGACGCCGCCTCGCAGTCCAGCCGGAACACACCCGCCATAAGCGACGTTACGGGATTCAGCTCGTCCGAGTAGCTGATTTCGCCGCCATACATCTTGCCTTCGGCGGTCAAGCCGTTTAACCAGCTGTTAAACGAATTGATGATTGCGTCGCGCAGCACGGGCGTAAGCGGTCTGTCTATGTACTGCCAGTATGTGTCGATGAATGTATTGCACAGCCAATCCTGCACTCTGCTCGTACAAATGAACATCTTCGCAACGTCCGTCACGGTGGGGTAACAGCCGAGGTAGTTGCCCCACAGCACCCAGCCGCCGTTGTTGATGACAGTTACCACTCCCGCGTTTACGCTGACAATATCAGCCTGCGGAAGCGAGATGCTGATTTCGTTCCCTAATGCGTCCAATGCGCCGGTGATGGGGATTGACTTGTTCGAGGGCGATTCATACGGACAATCACCGTTGCCGCTGTCGACCTTCGCGATCGCCGCGCACACCAGAACCGACAGATCAAACACATAATCCCCGTTTCGCACCATCGGCCAGCAGCAAATCATATCCTCGGATGTATAGCCGTTATTGGTCTTGAACTCCAGCACCTTGGAATAGTTATTCGCTTGTTTGGTGTCGATATCGACTACCGCCTTTGCGCGGAATAATCCGTTAATGCTGGGTGCTTTTGCCGCCATAACCGCCGCTATGGTGGGATTAGTCGACCACCCGGGAACACACAGCAGATCGGGGACAATGCCCACGACGCTGCGGCACATCTCCACAGTTTCCACAGCCATTTCAACATCTTCCGCCGTAATAGCAGAGAGATCTGCGGCATCATAGCCGATTGTCAGCTGCGCCGCGTCGTAGTGCGACGAACCCTCGGCAAGCTCGATGCAGACCGCGCCGCCCAAATAAAACACATCATAATCCGTACCCTCGACGAGAGCGGTATCGCCGTCCTTGACCACAAGTTCGTCGTCGATAAGAGCGTCGCCCGTGATCTCCACGGTATGATCTGTCACGTCGAACGTATCCGCAGGTATCGCTTTCTTGTGCGTCGCGGGATCGAATATGTTATAGAAAATAGCGGGAGACATCCCGCCAAGCACGAAATGCGCGTACATTGCCTGACACAGGCTCCACTTTGGCTCGCCGCTCTCGGTGCGCCATTCTGTGGAGTACCCGCCAAGCTCTGTCGCTTCGGTGTATGTCGTTGCAATCTGAGGCTTTCCGGTGAAACCGCCGCCCAAATGACACGGCCATGCGCCGATAAAGTACGGAATACCGACCGCAGCAGTCGAAACCGCTACGATGCCGGTATCGTCCTTGTAGGTGTTAATACCATGCTGTAACATTAGCCCTCCTTCGCCGCAAGCGCTGCGGCTACTGCATTGTAGGCGACTGTAATGCCGCCTTTACCCTGTCTTATCTGTTCCCTCGCTTTTGCGAGAGACTTGTCCGAAATCAAAAGCCGCTCAATTTGCGGGTATTTTCGCCACCCGTCCGGCAAGCCGCTCAATATTTCGGATTTTGTGCCGTGATAAATGCCGCCGTTTGTGACAATGCCGCGAATGGACGGGCCGACATATACCCAAATTCCCGCACATTCGGCAGCCGCTGCGGAGGACGGCTCGGCAGTTTCCTCAATAATCACGCCGTCCTCAAAAGCCTCAAGAACACCGCCGTTGACGCCGCCTTCAAGCACTGCCTCTTCCACTGATGCTTTTTTCTTCAAAATTGAAAATTCACCTCCTGTTGTATGGGCGGGAGCTGGAAGGTACCAATCAATTCTCCCGCAAAATACGGTGCTGTGTCTTCGTCATACGGTATCATCTCGAACGGTTCGTTAACATCAAGTACAAACGCCTTTCCCACCTTTAATTGCTTCGTCAGGTGGATTCGTATGCGTTCCATAACGTTCAAAAGCATCATTGATCCGAGCGATTCATCGCCGCAAAAGACGCAGCACACAATGCGCACATCTGCTGTGTGCTTGGGCTTCGGCTCTCCGGGTACCAGAAATTGACTGCCCTTTGCCGCTTTGATGATGACATAGGGCGCCAGTTTTTTTGCAGAATTGCTCTGCGGGAGTCTCATTCTGTACACCTCCGGAACTCTGGTAATCTGTTCCTTGTCACCGCTCTGAACAGAGGTCGGAAGGAGCATACCTTCCAGTGCTTCCTCACACAGCTTTTTCAGTGCCTCTATCAATGCAACTACTGTCATTACTTCCTCCAACCGTTGAGAATCGCGTCAACCTCGTGTTCCATACGTTCCTTGAACGTATTCTCAATGTCTTTTCCCACTTCGTTAGCTAATTCGGTGTTTGCTCCCATCATCTGCGGAACAGACGGACCGAACTTTTGCGAGATTGGCAATCTCTTTGTGGCGACTCGTTCGAACAATCCAACGTGACCGCTGCTCATTTCTGCCTGAAATACGTGTCTTAGGACTTCCCCGCTCGATTTTTTCTTGACCTGAGTGCGGATCAATCCGCCTGACGTGATAGACGATTTGAATCGAATGAGCGGAACGTGGTAGCCTTTGAAATTCAAAGCCACCGTGATTTCGTTCCCGCTGCGCGTTACGTGTTGATTGGACTTTGTATATTTCTTAAAATCGCTTGATTTAAGATAATACTGCTTGCCAACCTCTCTCGCGGCAGCCGCTCGGCCACTGGTTCCCGCGCTTTTCAGCGCGGACTCTGCCGCCTTCTCCACTCCGCCCGAAAAACCGGCAAGCAGCTTCGCTGCGCGGTCAAGAGCCGATGCCGCTCCTTCTTCCGATAAGGTAACATTGACCATTCCGCGAATATCGTCGCCCGAATAAGAACTACTCATCGTATCTCTCCAATTCAAGCACAATCATGCCCATCTCAACGCTCGAAGTAGCTATTCTGTACTTGTCATAGAAAGCCGCTCCAAGTGCCT
The DNA here is from genome assembly GCA_964393305.1 of uncultured Ruminococcus sp. GTDB lineage: Bacteria > Bacillota > Clostridia > Oscillospirales > Ruminococcaceae > CAG-115. The sequence goes on along the minus strand of CAYMTG010000005.1, from coordinate 8,689 downwards.
CGCCGTTGTCAATTTCGATAATGCGTCCGCGTTCCGGGAACGCGCCGCCCATGTCCTTCTGCGCTATGTATGCCTTCGCCGACACCTTGTAGATGCCCTCGGAGTGGTCGGAGGATATTACAGTCCTGTCCGACTCCTTGAGCTGCTCCAGCACGACCGGAATATTCTCGAAAACATCTCCGTCATACCGCACCGTGTGCGTATCGGCGAATTCGGCGGCATTAAGAAACACCGCGTTATCCGCCTGCACCATCGCTTTGAAATCCACTTAAATCCTCCTTAAATATCCAACATCGAAATTTCAGGCATATCTGCGAAATAATCGTCTAGTGCCTTTATCATTTCAGACTTGGTGGCGCGCTCCGAAACTTCAACGCCGTATTTCTTTGCAATCGCCTGCAATTCGGACTTCGTCGAAAAATCGCTGTACCGGGGGATCTCGGGTTCGCCCTCGATTTCCGACACATTCACCGGTACATTTGTGCCATCATCGTTTGCGGGCAGTATTCCGCCCTCAGAAACGATCTCCGCCACCCCCAGCGCAGCGAGCCGGCGAGCTTCCTCGTCTGATACGGAAAACGGCGCATCTGCGGGAGTCATAGGCTTCACAGTTACGCCGTTGTTGTATCCATATGCCCCATCAATCATCTTGATATACATATCTCTCTCCTTCCCGCAATCAGCTTATTACGTTTTCCGCATAGATGTATGGACAATAAGTCTTAGGCGCGGCGAGAGGACGAGCTGCAAGCTCGATTTCCCTTACGCTGTGTCTGTAGTCCACATGAAGCCTCGGAACGCGTTTCGCCGCAATAGTCTCAATGGTCTCTCCCTTGTATCTCATCTGGGAGATCGCGCCATACATCAGGTGACCGCAGGCAGGGAATGTTACCATTGCCGAGGTGGTCGGGAAGTACGGTGTGTCAACGCCGCTCTCGTTTTCGTAAGATGTCGATACCACGAACACCTGAAGAACGAAACCACGGAAATTGAAAGAACCAAGGGTAGATACTCCGGGATACTTGATTTGTTCGTTGATAGACCCAAAATTGATCGCAAGATTACGGTCAAGCAGCTCGCGGATCGCCGGATCGTTGTAGAACACATCCGCGACATCAGATCCAATGACAAGGTCTGTAGGGTTTAAACCGCGTTTGGACAGCAGCTCGCACATAGCGTGTACATCCGCGATAAGCTTTGCGTTATCCGAATTCCAAGGATAAGCGACGGTGTACTTGTGGTCTGAGCTGCCCGAGTAGAACTGCACGTGCTTCTCGTTGCCGATGGTCTTTGCGTCTACCATCTCCTGCATAACGCACTCGTTGTTGATCATGGTCTGAACGCACATCCACTCTTCTGTGCGAACAATCAGCCTGTCCAGATCGGTTAGATCTTTCTTCTGAAGACGAGCCGCACGCTGCTCGGGAGTAATGTTGGAGAAAAGGGCTTCGCCAAACCCGCGCTTACGCACATCGTCAATGGTAAGACTGCGCTTTACCGCGATCTTAGCGGGCGCGATCTGCCACATCTCCGAGCCGTTTCTCTCAACGGGAACAGCCTCCCCCCTCTCGGAAACGAAAGGAGCCATTCTTCTGCTGTTCTTGCGGTATTCCGTAAGAACATAGTCGCTGTTGAATATGTCGCCTGCGGTCGTCGGGAAATACCGGTTCTGGAAAAAGAAGTTCTCCGGTATTATCTCATCGATGATCGCACGCATCATATACGTTGAATTAATATCAAAATTCGCCATTTTGCGCCTCCTTAATACGTAAGTGCCGCTGCCAGCTCGATGTTATATTTTCTCAGAGTGTCCTTGTCGGACTCCGTGATCGTGTAACCGTCAGCTACGCTCACCTTGTTTGCGTTGAATTTTCCGCCAATGTAGATATCCGCAGGAACATCCTCCGCAGATATATCCCTGTCATCCGCAAGAACCGCGAACGGCTCAAGCGTTTCATCGTCTCCGCCGGAAGCTGTGCCAAGAATAACCAGCATACCGTCTGCGGAAGATTTCGCAAGGATAGTACCGCGCTTCAAAACGCCCGTACCTTTGCGCAGCACTCCCGCGCCTATTCGAGGAGCGGGGACAGTGCTGACAATAAGATCGTCGGGAGCGACCTCTTCGGGGGAAATTACCTGCTTAGTGAGCTCTTCTCTCATTATTCGTCACCTCCAAGGAGTTTCTTCGCCTCTGCCTTAGCCTTGGCCAGCATCTCGGCATCGGTCATTGATGCGTCGCTCTTATCCTCGGGCGCGGCAGCGGGTTTTACCGCGTTCACGTTGGATCTCGCCGTGTCTTCCTCGGCGTCCTTAAGAAAATCCGCGCCCTTCTTCGCACTCGCCAAAACCGCCTTGTATGCCATCTCCTCGGCAGTACACGGCTTATTGTACTTTGCGTCTTCAACAACGCCCGCAACAACATCCGCGCCGAACTGCCTTGCAAGCTCAGCGGTGATCGCGTCAATCTTCGATATCCTCTCGCGCTCGGCAAGGACCGCTTTTCGGATCTCGTCTTCACTCGCCCGATTTTCCGCAGGCACCGCCTGTGGCTCCTGCTCACCGGGAACTTTCTTTTCGTCTGCCATTTCGTTACCTCCTTCGGTAGCAATTTCTTTATTTTCAACTCCCGCAGATACGCATTCGGGAACTGAATCCATTGGTGTTTCGACCGCTTCCGCGACCGGGATATGAGACGGACACGCCAGACCGTCAAGAGAAAGCACATGATCTCCGATAATCAGCGATTTCTTGTCTGCGCTCGCCAATATTGACAAGCCTTTCCCGTCCTCGATGACTTCATCGACGAAGCCTTTTTCTTTGGCTTCTGCGCCGACCATGTATGTCTCATTTCCCATCAATTCGGCGAGTTCTCCCTCGCTTTTTCCGGTTTTCCTCTTGTAAACCGCTATGATCGCTCTGTCATAAGAGTCTAGGGTCTCCGCCGCCTTTCTCAGCTCGTCCGAGTTCATCATGTCCCATATTGCAAGGCTCGATTTGTGCACCATTACCATTGACGACGGATATGCCTTGACAGTATCGGCGGCGCACATAATGACCGAACCCGCCGACATCGCCACCCCGTCCACCGTGCAGGTGATTTTTGCACCCTTTGCAGCTATATCACGCAGTTTGTTGTGAATTACAAGCCCGACGGAAACCGCGCCGCCCACAGAATTCAGCGATATGCTGATTTCCTTGCATCCCTCAAGGTTTTTCAGATCCTCCAGAAATTCCTGCTGAACAATGTAATCGCCGCTGTCTTTTTCCTGCAGCGTATAATCTATAGGGCGTTTTTCAACTACTCTGCCGTACAGCTTGATGCTGCCGCTTTTGCCATCGTTCTCCGCCGCCATAGCATAGGCGGATTTCGCAACCGCAAACGGCTGTGCCTCCTTAATCTTCGTCATCTTCTTCGCCTTCCTTTCCATCATCTTCTGATCCGCTCTGCCCGCTGTAACCGACTTGATTGTATTGCGGCGTTGTGTTATCCCTGATTGTCTTAAGATAATCCGCCATCATCTTCGCTTCCCGCGTGCAGTCCTGGATGTTATCGCTCCAGTTTTCACCGTAGAACTCTCTTGTCACTTGCTCGTTGGTTTTCCAGCCGTTCTTTACAATGATTTCGTTAGCGTTCGCTTCCCTTTCGGGATCGAGATGCGTCTGCGCGGGACCGTCCCAGCGTGCGCCGCACCAAGCCTTCCGAATAATCGGATCGTTAAAAAATCCGGGAGCCGATATTCTCCCACGCGCCACTGCCTCCGCGAGCCATATCTCGTAAACAGGCTGGCACAAATCCGAAACAACCACCGAACGTTTGACCTTGGCGACCTCCGCAAACTCCTCCAATGCGCCTTTGGACGCTGAATACGAAGCCGTAAACTCCTTCATAAAAACCTCGTATGGCGTTTCAACACCCGCGCCGATTTGTTTGCCAATGGCCTTCATAAACACTTCATATCCTGCCGTCGGGACGTTCGGATTTCCGTAGTTGACGCTCTCGCCCTCCTTCAGATGAATAACCTTGCCGGGACTCATTTCAATTTCTTCATCGTTATCATCAAAATCGGCTTCGGGACCGGGCTCGCTTTCGCCGCCGTAATTGCCCTTAATGGGCGATTCTGTAACATCTCCATTGGTCTGGATCCAAGCCGTGAAATACGTTTGAATAATAGCCGCCGTAAGTTCTGCCTCGGTATATCTCCGTCCTTGAAGTATCATTTCAATAGCCGGTGCAAGGAGTGTAACGCCCCGGTACTGATCAGGCCGCTCGGGGTCCATTAAATGGAGGATATTAGGCAGCCCCGTCTTTTCGCCGACCGCCTTGACGCGCTGCCACTCGGGAGATTTGACGTAGAAATCCGGGTACTGGCTGCAGATGTGATACGCAACGATCTGCCCCTTTTCATCTACCTCAACGCCATCATGTATCTCGTTCCCGCCGAGAACGCCCTCGGTCGTTCCGTACATCATCACACCGCCGCTGCCGGGAGTGCATATTCTATCCGCTTCGACGACCTGCAGACGTATCCCGTACGGGTTGGATCCCGTCGGTTCTTCCCGCTTGATCAGGACAAAAACATCGCCGCTCGTCAGCCAAGACTTGACCGCTAACCGCTGGATTTCGTAAAAATTGTTTTCGCCGAGCGCGTCGCAATTCAGGCGGTTTTCACACCACCATCGGAACTCGGTCTCAGTCTTTTCGCACCACTTCCGCGCCTGCTCATCGGTCAGCCCCAACAGCTTGCTGTTGATAGATGCCTTCATCTTCAGACCGCCTCCCACGATCTTCGTGCGATTGGTATTGATTATCGCCGCCGCGATCGGAGACGCCATGTACAGCATTCTTCCGCGCTGCCGGAGCGTTGCGTTGTTGAAGTCAATATCAAGCACCGGACTTCCCGAATTAGCCAAAAATTTCTTAAGGGCATTTTTTGTAGTTGACGCGCCTGCGTCTGAATAGCCGCTCATTCCATCACCACCTTTTGTTAAGATATTGGCGGGGATGACGGCTCCGCCGCACCCCCCCGATAGTGTGCGGCGACGGAGGATGGACGCCGCACACAGAGGAGATATGTACGCCCCTTGGGAAAGGGCATGACGGCAAATCAGGCTCATGCGCCCTCATCGCCGATGTCAGGCAAAAATAAATTTGCCGTTTTTCATAAATTTTTTTAAAAACCTATTGACACGTAACAAATTACGTGTTATAATATAATTGTAAGGAGGAACACAAAATGAAAAGTTATTCCTCGCGAGAAGTCATACAGATGCTTATCGCGGATGGCTGGTACGAAACAAACTGCGTCGGCGACCACCACCAGTTTAAACACCCGAGCAAAAAAGGAAAGGTAACTGTACCGCACCCGCGAAAAGACATTCCAATAAAGACTCTGCAAAGTATAGCAAGGCAGTCGGGGCTTAAATTCTAAGCCTCGGCAATGCCGGCAATTCGAAAGGAGTATTGTTATGTATCCCGAAAAATACAGATTTATTGCCGTATTCGAGTATGGCGAAAGCGGCACGGTAGGCGTTTATTATCCCGACCTTCCCGGCTGCGTCAGCGCGGAGGACAGCATTGAAAAGGCTATCGAAAGCGCAAAGGAAGCACTCTGCCTTCACCTTTACGGAATGGAAGAGGACGGCGATGAAATCCCTAAACCATCAAGGCTTCAGGACATCAGTTTTGATAAAAACGAAATCCCAATGCTTGTTGAGGTCTATATGAAGCCGTTCCGTGAGAAAATGCACAAACATTTCGTCAAAAAGACATTGTCAATTCCCGGTTGGGTAAACGCAATAGCCGAAGAACAGGGGGTGAATTTCTCCGCCGTGCTTCTGAAAGGTCTAAAAGAAGAATGCCATATATCGGAGTGAATGGTTCGGCAAATCAGGCTCATGCGCCTTCATCGCCGATGTGCGAGGCGAAAGGAGTAAAGGCCTCGCACCTAGCAATAGTCAACCCGCGCAGTTGCGGCTGCGCGGGTTATTACTCTAAAAATACATTTTTGCCGATTTCTATTACCGGTCGGTCGGAACGATTGTCACCACAGCTCTGGGCGACTTTCCGTGAAGAATTGCGTCATAGTATGCCTGACGATTGACCGCCTCCTCTATTTCCTCCGACAAGTCCTTTAAATCAAGCCTTGTGAGGCTTCTGTCCCCTATGGTGTATGATTTTACCCCGCCGCCGGTCAAGGCCGTCTGCGCTTGAATAAGCTGGTCTATGCGCTCGGTGTAGTAGTTATACATCTTACGCGCCGTTTTCTTGCTGATCATTTGCTCACCTCACCAATCGTTGAAAGAGCCGAACTCTCTCTTGGGTTTAACCTTTTTCGGCTTTTTTTGTAACTTTGCTTCGTCGGTTTTCTCGCCCGAATCCGCTCTCAATCTGTTCTCCAGCGCATCCCAATCGGGAGAAAGCACCTGGCACGCCGCCAGATTGTAGTTTCGAATATCAAAAGCCTCGTTGCGTTCGTGACCGGGGATTTTCTCCCATTGCCACGGATTTTTTAATTCCGACCTATATACGAGATGTTCTGACATCAATTGCCCGAAATATGCTTTGCCGTAATCATCTCGCCTCGGGAAATGACAAAACTTCGGACCGGGAGATTTCACTCGGAGATTGTCTACAATGCGCTGCTTGCCGGCGTTAACTCCGATTTCGTACAGCCACACCGTATCAATGACACACCCGTTAACCACAATTTTCATCTTCTTCGGCGGTGCTGTGTACGGCACATCGTTGCCGTTGGCCATACCCTTTATAGCAAACACCTGATTTCCCATGCGTTCCTTGCACCGCTGACGAACCTCTTGGGTAAAATGTCCGCCTTCATCCACGAACGTCAGCACTATATTCCGTGTCACGCCGTTTTTGTACGAATACTGCTTGTTCAGAACCTCGTCAAGTTTCTCCCACACGGTGTCCGTGTCCGGTCGCCCGAGGATAACACCGTGTTTGATGCCCCACGTTTCTCCGAATCGGCCGTGACCTAGAACTTCATATTCTAAACGATCGTCTTGTGTGTCGACGCCGCACGTCAGCACCAGAACGCCGTCCGGAATTTCCGCTTCGTATTCCTCTCGGCGAGCCATAACATCTTCCTCGGCGTCCATATCGCCGCGATTTTCCCACAACTGTCCGAATTTTGTGTTGTATACAGTCTGCAGCTTGTCAGGATCCGTTCCCGCCTGCAGAAAATCCAATACGATGTCGTCCCATGTTGCCCAAGGGGAAACCCAGGCGGAAATCCAGAAGGAGCGTGTCTTGTGCAGACTCAGTGCTTCCGGCACATCGGCTTCCCAATGCGCGGGCTGCTTTTTGATTGTTATTTCATCGGAAACGCCGCCGCATTCCGGGCAGCAATGCCACACTTCTTTGACGTCAAAAATCTTGCTGCCGTCCCTTTCGGTTGCGGCATAATTGAATCGGATGTTATCGAATTTGATCTCGACATATTTTCCACAGTGCGGACACTTTGATTTCCAGCGTTCCATCGTGCCGAGACTGTAGCTGTCCGCAATTTTCGACGCCCCCTTGATGGTAGGTGTTGACACCTCCACCATCTTCCGATTGTAGAACGTTGTCAGACGTGCAGTCGCGAGCCTCCAAGGGTCGCCCTCACTCCCCGCCGAATTTGCCCATCTGTCACGCTCGTCACCGAACAGATAACGTATCGGCATTGAGCATAGATCGTGCGGTACGTTCGAGCCTGTCAGCACCAGCACACCGCCTGGAAACGATTTTTGCCTTTTGGTGTTTGCCGCGTCTCTCGACTTGGCGGCAGCCACCTTTGCCTTAAGGCACTTGGTGTTGCGTATCATTGGCGCGACACGCATCTCCGAATACTTTTCGGCATCCTCTTTCGTCGGAAAAACGAACAGAATAGGACCGGGGTCTTGGTCAATGCAATATCCCATCATGTTGTTCATAGCTTCCGATTTCCCGACCTGAGACGCAGCTACAACAACAATATGCTCTACTCTCGGATCTGTAAATGAGTTTAAGATTTCCAGCATATACGGAGTTCTCGATGTTCGCCACTTTCCGGTTTCGGCGGATGACTCGCTCGAAAGCGTCCTGTTTTTATCCGCCCACTGTGCTACCGTAAGTTTTTCCGGCGGTTTGATGCCTCGCAGAATCTTCCGGAGGCATTTGTTCAATTTTGCTTCGCGCTGTGACGCAGTCTCCTCAAACATACCTCTCCTCCCGCGAAAGCGGCAATACATTCAAGAAGAACGCGCCTTTCGCCAACGAAAACGGCGAAAAACCCTTGAAAAAACCGCCCATCAAAGGCGGCGGGGATAGTAAAACCAATGGCGCAGAAACCGCTGCCGCAAAGCAGGGTCAATCAGCCGTTATTCGTTATTTGTCTCTGTGTCCGCTTGCTCGCGGCAACGTTTTCCAATTATATTATAGCACATTTGATTCGGGACATTCGGGACATTCGGGACAAATTTTGCCTAACCCACAGTGAAAAATTTATCCACAATCGCAAAAAACACTTCTCGGACACGCAAAGCAGAAAATCCCCTCAAATCAGATCGATTTGAGGGAAGCGCGGCATATTTTGCTGTATTTTGCATTCGCTTGCAAAAACCGTGTTGCCTTTGCCGGCTGCCTGTCTCGTTCAAAGGCTCACCCGCAAGCCGCTCACAGAATATTTTGCAATCGCCTGCAAAGCCG
>CAYMTG010000004.1:12625-25009 GCA_964393305.1 uncultured Ruminococcus sp. | reverse complement strand
AGGAGACCAAGAAGACCATGAAGAAGATCCTGTCCGACATTCAGGACGGCACCTTTGCCAAGGACTTCCTGCTTGATATGTCAGACGCGGGCAAGCAGACTCACTTCAAGGCTATGAGAAAGCTCCATGCGGAGCATCAGCTTGAGAAAGTCGGCGAAGAGGTTCGTAAGCTCTATAGCTGGAACAACGAAGATGACAAGCTCATCAACAACTGATTTCTTCAACTGAATTGAACAGGGAAGCCGCTTTTCTTGAGAAAGGCGGCTTTTTTTGCCGAAAACCTCTTGATTTTCTCCACAATATATAGTATAATAAATATATGTGCAAACATATTGATTGGGAAAACGTCTCGGAGGATTTATGGATAACTTTATTCAGATCGATGTTTACACCGCAAGCGAGGCGGTTGACGGGATAACAGCGGCACTTACGGATTACGGCATTACCGGATTTATTATTCAGGACAGCGCGGACTTTGAGGATTTTCTCTCGGATAAGAACGCGAATTGGGACTATGTGGACGACAGCTTGATGGGTCTGAAGACCGCAGAGCCGAAAATTACATTCTATGTGCATGAGAACGCACAGGGCAAGGAGACCCTTGAAGCCGTGCGCGAGCTTTTGGGGAGATTTTCCGCGCAGAACGCGGACGGCTTCTACGGAAACCTCCGTATGGAGCTGTGCAACGTCAAGGAAGAGGACTGGGCCAATAACTGGAAAAAGTACTACAAGCCCTTTCGCATAGGAAAAAGCCTTATTATCAAACCCACTTGGGAGAACGTCGACGCAAAGAACGGCGATAAGATCCTTGAGATCGACCCCGCATCCACGTTCGGTACAGGGCAGCACCACACAACAAAGATGGTGATGGAGACGCTGGAGGACGTGATAAAGGGCGGAGAGCGTGTTCTCGACTTAGGCTGCGGAAGCGGTATCCTGACGATAGCGTCGTTCCTGCTTGGAGCAAGGGAAGCGACGGTATGCGATATTTTTGAGAACGCGGTTAAGACGGCTTCAGAGAATATCACAAACAACGGCTTTACCAACTTCAAGGCGCTGTGCGGCAATATTATCGAGGATGAAAAGCTGCGCCGCGAGATAGGCGGCGGATATGACGTTATCTGCGCAAATATCGTTGCCGATGTTATTATCGGTATGAGCGGCTTGTTCGGGGAGTTCCTGAGCGAGGATGGAACGCTTATCGTTTCCGGAATTATCGACGAGAGGGTTTCCGAGGTGGTCGGGGCGCTTAAGAGCAGCGGATTAAAGCCTGTTCTCCAAAAAAACGAAGAGGGCTGGAACTGTATATTATACAGAAAATAATAACCGATCACCGCTCTGCCGCATAAAATGCGACAGGGGTGATTGTGTGGAGTTTTTATACATATTAGGACTGATGTTCTTTGGTGTGTTCGGTGCTGTTATGCTGTTTTATCCTCTGTTTTCCGAGATAATACGAGCGGCAGGCGGAAAATCACGCCATAGAACCGGCGGTGAGTGTTCGCAAAGGAAAAATGACAATGAGAAATAATAATCAGGCGTCGCAAGAGGAGCTTATCCACATTGAGGGTGAGGTTGAGGACGTAGTATATTTTAACGAGGATACAAATTATATCGTCCTTGATATGAATGTAAACGACGAGCTTGTTACCGTGGTTGGGACAATGGGAGACGTCCGTGAGGGCGAGCGGCTCAGTATGTACGGTGATTATGTCAATACCGCGAAGTATGGCAGACAGTTTCAGGTGAATATTTTTGAGCGGTCCTTGCCGAGCAGTGTGAATGCTGTTCGTAAGTATTTGGGTTCGGGGGTGATAAGCGGAGTTGGTCCGTCAATGGCGGGAAAGATCGTAAAGGCTTTTGGGGAACGTACTCTTGATATTATAGAAACAGACCCGCTTCAGCTTTCGAGTATTGCCGGTATAACGGCGGAAAAGGCGAAGAAGATAGGCGAACAGTTCCACAGTATCACGGGTTTGCGTAAGGTAATGACCTTCTTCTCAAAGTATTCCGTGCCAAACTATGTTATTGCGTCTGCTTGGAAAATATATGGTACAGAACTTATCCGTGCTGTGAATGATAATCCGTACTGTCTGTGTTCGCCCGACGTGGATCTGAGATTTGAGGATGCGGAGAGAATAGCCGCAGATCTAGACTTCCCGCTCGACAGCGAGGAGCGTGTATATGCGGGTATTATCGCGATCCTCCACAGCGCGGCGGATGACGGAAACTGCTGTATGCGGGAGAGCGACCTTTCCGAAAACGTAACGTCCCGGCTTGTGGTAAGCGACGAGCTTTACTACTCCGCGTTAAAGTTTGCCGAGAGCAGGGAGGACGTAGTGATCTCGGATATTTACGACTCAAAGTATGTTTACCTCTCGGAATATTTTCAGGCGGAGGCCTATATTTCAAATAAGCTTGCCGAAATGATGAAGCACAACCCATCGGAAGATGTGGACTATTCCGACGAAATAGACCAAATAGCCCGGGAAAAGGGCATTGAGTATGAAAAACGCCAGCGCGACGCCTTGAATGCGTGTATGAATAACCACGTGTTTATCCTGACGGGCGGTCCGGGCACGGGAAAGACCACCACGCTTAACGGCTTGATCGAGTTGTGTAAGCGCCGCAAGCTGCGTATCAAGCTTGCGGCGCCTACCGGCAGAGCAGCTAAACGTATGGCGGATCTCACGGGTACTCAGGCACAAACGATACATAGGCTGCTTGAGGTGGATTTTGCGGCGGGTGGGAATTCCTTTAAGCGAAATGAGGACAACCCTCTCTCCTGCGACGTTCTTATTATCGATGAGATGTCGATGGTGGACACGCTCCTGTTCGCGTGTGTGCTGAGGGCGCTTAAGGACGGCGCAAGTCTTATTATGGTAGGCGACAGCAACCAGCTTCCCTCTGTGGGCGCGGGAAATATTCTCCGTGATCTGATCGACAGCGAACTTATACCATCGGTCGAGCTTAAGGAGATTTTCCGTCAGGCGGCGCAGAGTCTTATCGTCACTAACGCGCATAAGATCATTCACGGCGAGCTGCCCGAGCTTAACGTCAGAGATAACGACTTCTTCTTTATGAGAACAAACAGCGAGGAGGAAACGCTTAGCCTCGTTATTCAACTGGTGAAAACCAGGCTTCCGAAGGCGTATGGGTATGACCCGTTTGATGATATTCAGGTGCTGTGCCTTTCGCGTATGGGCGCGGTGGGAACGGCAAGCGTAAACCACGAGCTGCAGTTAGCGCTTAATCCTCCGAGCAAGGACAAGCGTGAGCTGAACTTTATCGGTACGCTTTTCCGCGACGGCGACAAGATAATGCAGACAAAAAACGACTACAATGTTGAGTGGAAGCGCGGCACAGAGAAATCAATGGGCATTTTTAACGGCGATATTGGCAGAATAAAGAATACGGACAAGACAAATCAGCGCTGCGAAATCGACTTTGAGGGCAGAAGCGCGGTGTACGAATTCGATATGCTAAAGAAGATAGAGCACGCCTATGCGATGACTGTCCATAAGAGCCAGGGCAGCGAGTACCCGGCGGTGATCATACCGCTTCCAATCGGAATGAACAAGCTGTCTTATCGAAATCTTCTCTATACGGCTGTAACAAGAGCAAGACAAATGCTGGTTATCATCGGCACAGACCGGAAGGTTGCCGAGATGGTTTATAACGATCGGCGTATGGAACGCTTCTCCTGTATGAAATCAATGCTGGAGGATACCTTTGCATGACGGCGTTGCAGTTCTACGAGCTGAGAAGACGCGCTATTTCTGTAATTTATCCCAATCGTTGTCCGTTCTGCGGCGAGGTAGTTCCAATGACCGCGTATTACTGCAAGCTCTGTTACAGAAATCTGCCGTTTGCCCCCGACTATATTGAGCCGCCCGAAAATATCTCACGGCTTGTTGTGTGCTGTAATTATGCGCGCCGTGCAAGAAGCGCGGTACTGATGCTGAAATACGGCAAGCTTATCTATCCTGCGGATGTGTTCGGACTTATGGTGTCTGAAAAGCTCCAACGGCTGGGGGTTACGGCTGACGTGATCGTCCCCGCGCCGAGCGGACGTAAGTCGATAAGAAAGCGCGGATTTTCCTCGGCTCTGGTTATAGCAAAACGCATTTCCTACCGAATGGAAACACCAATTATCGAGGCGGTGCTTGCGGTAAAGAACAAGGTCGAGCAGAAGTCACTTTCGGCAAAGGGCAGGGCCGAGAACGCTAAGAAGTCCTTTTATTTTGACAAGAAATGCTCGGTGGAAGGAAAACGTGTCCTGCTTGTGGACGACGTTACCACTACAGGAAGCACTTTAGCGGCACTTGCTAAGATCTTGCTGGATGAGGGAGCTGCTGAAGTGGCTGCCTGCGCGTTTGCGAAGGTGCTGGTCTGCACAGGGAACGACGATGGCGAGATCCCGATTTTAAAGAAACCGCGCGGGATTCCCTTGCGTTGATTTTTTGAGAAAAATGAGACACAATATAAGAGAACCTCGTAAAAACCGATTTTAGAGTCGGTCATTATGCTGATTTCTAATCTTAATTGGGGGCATTTTCGGCGCCTTCGCCGCTGCCTTCGCGCAAGGCGCAGCAATATCAAACAGAAGACTTTGTTTGCTGTTTGATCGAAAATTAGTAAAAGGTGAATTGAATGACAGAAAGAATTACCGATAAGGAAATGGCGGTACAGCGCGAATATACACAAAAAATCGCCGAGTCCTTTTCAAGCCGCGGGATAACTCCAAAGGCGCACGTCCATACCTTCGGCTGTCAGCAGAATATGTCGGACGGCGAGAAAATCAAGGGTATGCTCTCCGGGATGGGATATGAGTTTATTGAAAAGCCGGAGGGGGCGGACCTGGTAATTTTTAACACCTGTGCCGTTCGTGAGAATGCCGAGGACAGAGTGTTTGGAAATCTGGGTGCTCTTAAGCACGAGAAGGCGCGCAATCCCGATATGATAATCGCAGTGTGCGGATGTATGACGGAACAAGAGCATATCGCGGAGCGGATAAAGCGCAGCTTTCCGCACGTGGACTTGGTGTTTGGGACAAACGCGCTGCACACGCTGCCCGAACTGCTGTACGGACAACTGAACGAAAGGCACAGATGCTTCCGTATCCCGCGTTGTGACGGAGTTATTGCCGAGGGTATACCGATAAAACGCGAAAACAGCCTGAAGGTGAGCGTTCCGATTATGTATGGGTGCAACAACTTCTGCAGCTATTGCATTGTGCCGTATGTGAGAGGTAGGGAGCGTTCGCGTGAATTTGACGACATTATCGCGGAGGTCAAAGACGCATTGAGCAGCGGCGCAAAGGAGATCCTGCTGCTGGGTCAGAATGTCAATTCCTACGGCAAGGAGCTTGGCAGGAGCTTCTCGGAGTTGCTGCGGGCGGTGAATTCTCTTGACGGTGAGTTTAGAATCTGCTATATGTCCAGTCACCCACGCGACTTCACCAAGGAACTTATCGACGCCATCGCGGAGTGCGAGAAGGTGAGCCGACATTTCCATCTTCCGGTTCAGAGCGGCTCGGATAGGATACTGAGGCTGATGAATCGTCACTACTCGCGTGAGGACTATCTCAAAATGACGGAGTATATCCGTGAGAAGATCCCCGACGCGGCGCTTACCTCGGATATTATCGTAGGTTTCCCGGGCGAGGAGTATGAGGATTTTAAGGACACGCTGTCTCTTATAGAAAAGGTGCGGTTTGACTCGCTTTACACGTTCATTTACAGCTTGAGAAAGGGCACCAAAGCAGCGGAAATGCCGGATCCTATCTCCAAGGAGGAGAAGCAAAAGTGGTTTGAAGAGCTGCTTCGAGTTCAAGCGGGACTAGGCAGAGATAACTTTGAAAGGTATGTCGGAAAGACGTTTCGTGTCCTTTGCGAGGGAGATGGAAGATTTCGCGAGGGACTGCTTACCGGAAAAACTCCACAGGATGTAATAGTGGATTTCGAGGGAGATAAGCCGCTTGTCGGTAAATTTGTTAATGTTGAGATAAAACAGGCTTTTCAGGCGTTCGTGCTTGGGAAGGCAGTTGAATAAATCAGATTTAAAGGAGAATTATTATGACAGTAATTGAAGCAGCAAGAGCATTGGGAAAGGTAGTTCAGGCTGATGAGAGATATATCGCTTATGTGAACGCCAAAAAAGCAAACGATGATGATAAGGAGCTCCAGGATCTTATCGGCGAGTTCAACCTTGTTCGTCAAAATCTCGCTATGGAGTCTGACAAACCCGAGGGAGAGGTCAACGAGGAGAAGGTTCGCGAGCTTAACAACAAGATGCACGCTGCCTATGAGAAGGTTATGACAAATGAGAATATGGCGTTGTTTACCGTTGCAAAGCAGGGAATGGATACACTGATGAGCGAGATAAACACCATACTCACGTACTCGGTCGAGGGCGCAGACCCCGAGACCTGCCCGTCCGTGCCTCCAACAGCGGGCTGCTCGGGCAGCTGCTCAAGCTGCTCCGGCTGTTCGAGCTGCGGCTGATCGGCCTTAGAGGTGACCTCTATAAAGAAAAGAACTGCAAGCGGCAGATTTCTGCCGCTGCATAATTTGACAGAATAGGATGAGTGAGTCGATGGGAAACGAAACCGAAAAAACTTCTCCGATGCTCAAACAGTACAAGGAGATCAAGGAGAAATATTCCGATTATATTCTCTTTTTCCGGCTGGGCGATTTTTATGAAATGTTCTTTGACGACGCCCGGACGGTATCGAGGGAGCTTGAACTTGCGTTGACTCAAAGAGCAGGTTCGCCAATGTGCGGAGTTCCGTTCCACAGCGCGGAGATATACATAAAAAAGCTCATTGACAAGGGATTCAGAGTTGCCATTTGCGAGCAGCTCACCGATCCGCACGCGTCAAAGGGTTTGGTTCAGCGTGGGGTAATTCGACTTGTGACCGCAGGAACGGTTATTGAAGCGTCAATGCTTTCGGAGGACTGCAACAACTATATCCTGTCTGTCTTTTCCGATAAGGATGGTACGGGAATGGCGTTTGCGGATATTTCCACGGGCGAAGTTCACGTGTTTGAGAAAAATGGGAAGAACCGCGAACAGGAGATAATATCCGAGATATCCCGTTTCAATCCTGTCGAGCTTCTGATCAACAAGGATTTTGTTGATTTGAAAACTGTCAACCAATTCGTCTCTGATCGTTTGAAGAAATGCGTTTGTGAGATGTTGGACGACGATAATTTCAGCAATAGCGATATGTCGGTTATTACCTCACAGTTTGAGAACAAGAGCGACGTTGCCGAGCTTGGCATTGCAAATATGACATATGCGCAAAAAGCGCTTTGCGCGTTGTTTCGTTATGTCGGTGACGCGCAGAAGACGACAGTCAAGCGATTTGTCGAAGTGTCAGCTCACAACAGCAGTGATTTCATGGATCTGGGGCTTACCGCGCAGCGCAATCTGGAGCTTTGCGAGACTATGCGCAACAAGGAAAAGCGCGGCTCCTTGCTGTGGGTTCTTGACAAATGCGTTACAGCAATGGGAAGAAGACGGCTTCGTATGTGGGTAGAGCGCCCGCTGATGTCTCATGCGAAGATAGTTTCACGTCTTGACGCGGTGGAGGAGCTTACAAAAAATTCGGCGTCGCTTTACGAGATCCGTGAGTCGCTTAAGGGCGTATATGATTTGGAGAGATTGATGTCGCGTATTATGTATAAGTCTGCGTCTCCGCGTGATATTTATACATTCGGCAAGACCTGCGCAAAGCTGCCGCTTTTAAAGCAGCATCTTTCTGAGCTTAAGTCCAGAAAGATCGTTGAGATAAACAGCTATATCAGTGAGCTGTCCGAAATTGCGCAGCTTGTGGAGAACGCGATCTCCGATGACCCGCCGCAGACAATCAAGGACGGCGGCGTGATAAAGAAGGGCTTTAACGAGGAAATAGACCGTTTGCGCTCCATTTCGGAGAACAGCGAAGGCTACCTTCGTGAGATGGAGGCGCGAGAGCGCGAGGCAACCGGTATCCGTACCCTTAAAATCAGCAGCAACCGCGTTTTCGGATATTATATTGAAGTGTCCAAGAGCTTTAAGGATCAGGTCCCCGCACACTACGAGCGCAGGCAGACCCTCACAAACGGCGAGCGTTACGTTACCGAGGAGCTTAAAAAGGTCGAGGGCGAGATCCTCGGAGCCAATGATAGAATTATGGCGCTTGAAACTGCTATTTTCGGAGAAGTACGCGATTTTATCGCATCAAGGCTTACCGAAATTCAGCGAACCGCAGCGGCGGTTTCCAGAATAGACTCGCTGTGTTCTATGGCGCAGGTCTCCCTTGAAAATAACTACGTAAAACCCGAGATTACACTTGAAAGCGTTATTGAGATCAAGGACGGCAGGCATCCCGTTATCGAGAAGATTTTGCTCGACCACCCGTTTACGCCAAATGACGTTTATCTCACCAATACGGACAGTAAGCTTTTGATAATTACTGGACCCAATATGTCGGGTAAGTCTACTTTTATGCGGCAGACCGCGCTTATTGTGCTGATGGCGCAGATGGGCTGCTTTGTGCCTGCGAGGTATGCGAAAATCGGCGTAGTGGATAAGATTTTTACCCGTGTGGGAGCGTCCGACGACCTTACCGCAGGACAGTCCACCTTTATGGTAGAGATGAACGAGGTGGCTGAGATCCTGGACTCTGCAACCAAAAACAGTCTTGTTATTCTGGACGAGATCGGACGCGGTACCTCTACGTTTGACGGTATCTCGATCGCCAAGGCAACTGCGGAGTATATCTGCAGGAAGATTGGCTGCAAGACGCTGTTTGCTACTCATTACCACGAGCTTATCACGATGGAGAAGGAACAGGAGGGTGTGCGGAATTTCAGCGTTGCGGTCTCAAAGCGGGGAGATGATATCAAGTTCCTGCACAAGATAATACCCGGCGGAACTGACGACAGCTATGGTATCGAAGTAGCGAAGCTCGCCGGACTACCCAACAAGGTGGTACAGCGTGCTAAAGAGGAGCTTAAGGAACTGGAGATTGGCGGTAAGGTGCGCCTTGCCGAGGCAATTGAAAAGAGCCGTGAGAACAACACTCAGTTCAGCTTAACGGCTGTTGATGAACAGAACGCTATCGCGAGAATTCGCGCTGTTGACCTCAATACTATGTCCCCTATGGATGCGCTGATGTTCTTGAAGGATTTAAAGGATAATTTGTAGAGCGGCTGCGAAGGTATCGCCGTTCAATAAGGGGCTTTGCCCCGTAGTTTAATATGGCAAAGGGGCAGCGTTAGCTGCCCAAACCGGAACCCGCTGCCTTAGAGCCGGAGCGTCCGGTGCGAGCTGGGGGACATCTTTGCCTAAGTTATATTCGGAGAAGAAAATGCCAAAGATTAATTTGCTTGACAGAAGCGTTTATGAATTGATAGCTGCGGGCGAGGTCATTGAGCGTCCCGCGTCTGTAATAAAGGAATTATGCGAAAACTCCATCGACGCAGGTTCTCATTCTATAACCGTTGAGATAAAACGCGGCGGCATCATCTATATGCGCGTTTCCGACGATGGGTGCGGCATCTCGTATGAGGATATTCCGCTTGCTTTTCAGCGCCACGCGACAAGCAAGGTGTTCGTTCAGGAGGATTTGGAGAACATCAATACGCTCGGTTTTCGCGGCGAGGCGTTAGCTTCCGTATCGGCGGTATCGCGTATTGAGCTGGTCACCAAACGCCCGGAGGACGCATTGGGTTCCAATTACCTGATTGAGGGCGGCGAGCCTGCCGGGTACGACAGGACAGGCTGCGCGGATGGTACGACAATAATTATCCGCGACTTGTTCTATAACACTCCCGCACGCCTGAAGTTTCTCAAAAAGGACGTTACCGAGGGAAACTACTGCCAAAATATGGTGGAAAAGCTTGCTCTCTCGCATCCGAATATTTCGTTCAAGTTCATACGCGATGGTAAGCAGACTGTATTTACTTCGGGAGACGGCGACTACTATAGCGCAATTTATTCCGTGTACGGCAAACAGTTTGCAGCGGGTGTGATACCTGTGGAGACTATATATCGCAATGTAGGAGTTACCGGTTATGTAAGTTCGCCGCTTTTTACACGCGCAAACCGCACCATGCAGATTTTCTTTGTCAATGGGCGAAGCGTGAAAAGTTCGCTTTGCTGCGCGGCACTGGAGGAGGGCTTCAAAAACAGCATTATGGTTGGGAAATTTCCCGCCTGCGTACTCAACGTCAATCTTGATCCGTCCTTACTGGACGCGAATATTTCCCCCGCAAAAACCGAGGTAAGGTTTTCGGAGGAAAAAGCGGTGTTTGATGCGATTTATATGGCTGTAAAGAACGGACTTCTCGGCTATAACGAAAGCCGAGAGATCAAGCTGCCCAATGCACTCGATGCCGATAATGTTCCCGAACGAGGAATACCTGTCTCTACGGTTGCGATACCATCGGGTGCTTCGGTTATACCTATTACTCCTTTAACGTCAGAGAATAAAGCCGTTGCGCCCGCGCCCGATTCTCAAAAAACTACCGCCGAGATCATCAGTGAGTACAATCGTAAAAGGGAAGAAAAGTCTCGATCAAGCACATCGTCTGAGATTCCCAAGGGAGAGCAGCAGGTGATGGCGGAAATTCTCCCGCCGTTACTGCAAAACGAAGCGTCCGAGCCGAGGGCGGATGAGTTGTCGGGGTTTGAGTTTCTTTCAAAAAGATCCTTTGAGAAAGCGGAACCCAAGCATATGGGACCCGACCCCGAGGAAAAAACCGCCGATACCGAATGTGCCGAGGCAGCAGAGCCGATCGCAGAACAGAAGCAGGAAATACGTGTTATCGGAGAGCTGTTTAAAACCTATATCCTTTGCGAGAGCGGGGATAGTATGGTGCTTATAGACAAGCACGCTGCTCACGAGCGAGTAAATTTCGAGCGATTTAAGCGAAGTCAGGATATTCACGGACAGCTTCTGATGGAGCCGTGTGAAGTGCTGCTGTCGCCTGAGGAATATGAGGCGGTGCGTACGTTTAATACCGCTCTTGAGAACGTTGGTCTGATACTGAGCTTTCGGGATAACTGCACTGTGACGGTGGAGGGCGTTCCGCAGTCGCTGGAGGATGCCGACCCTGCCGAGCTTCTTCAGAGTATAACACAAATTCTCGTGAACGGCAACGATAACGCCGAGGGTGCGTTGTTTGACGATGTACTCCACACGATGGCGTGTAAGGCAAGCATCCGCGCAAACGAAAATCAGAGCCTGTCAGAGCTTGCCTATCTTGCGAACATTGTTTTTAACGACAGAAATATACGCTATTGCCCGCACGGACGCCCTGTTATGACGCAGATTTCCAAGAGGCAGATAGAAAAGTACTTTGGCAGAATAGTCTAAAGGTCATCTCTAAAACCTCGTTTGAGAGAAAATCGGTTTTAGAGGTTCCTTGAATTGCGATCCGGGGGGGACTCAAGTGAATAAGGTCATAGTGGTCTGCGGACCTACCGCTTCGGGTAAGACCGCGCTTGCGGTGGAGCTTGCTAAGCTCTATAACGGCGAGGTCGTATCCGCCGACAGTATGCAGATCTACACGGATATGAATGTTGCCTCCGCTAAGGCAACTCCCGAGGAACAGCAGGGAATACCCCATCACCTGATGGGGTTTCTTGACCCAAAAGAGAGCTTTTCCGTTGCCGATTTTGTGAAGCTGTGTGACGAAGCGGTGTGTGATATTCTTTCCCGCAGGAAAATGCCGATCATCTGTGGGGGGACAGGACTGTATATCAGTTCGTTCGTAGATAATATCACGTTCGACGACAGCGAGCGGGATCTTGAGTTTCGCAAGAGAATGAGACGTTTCGCGGAAGAAAACGGAGCTGCCGCTCTTCTTGAGAAACTGCGCTCGGTTGATCCCAAGACGGCTGCCGCTCTCCATGAGAACAATATCAGCAGAATTATCCGCGCATTGGAGGTTTATGAAACCACTGGGCATACCATTTCTCAGGCGAAAGCAATGTCACGCAGTACGCCGTCGCCTTACGAGTTCATTATGATGACGATAGACTATGAAGACCGCGAGCGGCTCAGAGAACGCATCAATCGCCGAGTCGATATCATGATGGAGAACGGACTTCTTGAAGAAGCAAGAGAATGCTTCTCACAGCCAAACCGTCCCACAGCCGCGCAGGCGATCGGAATAAAGGAGCTGTACCCATATCTGCGCGGCGAACGAGACCTTGAGGACTGCGTCGAGGAGCTGAAGCTGCGCACTCGACAGTATGCTAAGCGACAGATGACATGGTTTCGTCGGGATAAACGAATTTCTCATATAGTAGTTGGCGAAAATGACGGTTTACCGGAAATCTTAGAAAAAGCCAAAAGCATTATTGATGCTATAATATAGGAAACCTATT
>CAYMTG010000004.1:0-12525 GCA_964393305.1 uncultured Ruminococcus sp. | reverse complement strand
CTTACAATATAATACAGAATATACATTTTATGGCAATTTATAGCGCAATATGCGAAAAAATATTAAAAAAATTTTCTAAAAAGTTAAAAAACTAGTAGCTTTTTTTAAAAAAGTATGTTATACTATATCTATATAGTTGGGGAAACTTGTGTTTGTTTTCGGTTTCCGCTATATGAAGCCCGGTGTTTCACAATACAGAGAGAAAAAGGTGGTTTACATGGCAAAAGACATTAATTTACAGGACGTTTTCTTAAATCAGGCGAGAAAGGATAAAATTCCCGTTACGATTTATATCACGAATGGATTCCAATTTAAGGGAGTGGTCAAGGGGTTTGACAACTACACTGTTATCCTTGATACCGACGGAAAGCAGAACTTGATTTACAAGCACGCGATTTCCACAATCACTCCTTTTAAGCCCGTTTCGATACTGGATGCCTACGAAAAGGGCGAGGATGACTAAATGAACTCAGCGTGGACACGTGCGGTAATCGTAGTGCTGTCGCTGGTCGTTATTGTGATGTTCGTAGGTCAGGCGTTTTTCACGAATAAATCGGATGTAGTCGTTGAGA
The DNA here is from genome assembly GCA_964393305.1 of uncultured Ruminococcus sp. Taxonomy (GTDB): domain Bacteria; phylum Bacillota; class Clostridia; order Oscillospirales; family Ruminococcaceae; genus CAG-115. The sequence continues at coordinate 11,953 of CAYMTG010000004.1, read as the reverse complement.
CTGTGTATCGATATGAGTTCGACGATGAAATATCCTTTGAAGGCGTGTATATGCGTGATGAAACGCTGGTGTATGATTTTGAGCCGGGCGTTTTAAGCTACGAATGCGACGATGGCTCTAAGGTGGGCAAAAGCTCGGTTATTGCGCGTAGATACAAGAGCGATAGCGATGTGGTGTATCGTCGTCAGGTTGAGTCGCTGAAGAAACAGATTTCCGTGCTTGAAAGCGCCGAGAAGCTTATAGGGACCGATAATTCCCAGCTTGACGCTATTTCAGCGCAGATCAACGAGGGACATTCAAAGATAATTTCCAGCATATTGTCCGGGGATTACGATTCGGCGGAAACACAACAAAACGAGCTTCTCGAGGCAATGTGTAAGCGTGAGATTACGCTTGGCAATGTCTCTGACTATTCCTTGAGAAAGTCAATGTTGAACTCAGAGATAAGCAGGATCAATGGGCTGATTTCGGGCGACGTTGTAGAGATTACCGCAAACGGCACCGGATTCTTTGCGAGCGAGGTTGACGGGTATGAAAGCGATATTTCCTTTGACTCTATTGATAAGATGACGGAGGAGTATATCACGCAGATTTTGGATAATCCCTATAAGCAGAGTGCGTCTGGTGGCGTGATAGGGAAGCTTATTCAGGACTATCGTTGGCGAGTCGCGGCTGTAATTGAAAACGAAAATCTGACGGATGTCAATGAAGGCAGTACTGTTACTCTGCGCGTTGGCTCCGGCAGCCAGCTTCTCGAAGCGGAGGTTGTTTCGGTGAAGCCTTGCGGCGATAAAAAGGCGATTTATATCTTCGAGTGTGATAGGTTGAATTCGTCGGTGGTTACGGGTAGAACTGCCAGGTTTAAAATAGTGACCGACAGCTATGGCGGTCTTAGAGTTCCGATTTTTGCTTTGCGGCGAAATGATAATAACGAGCAGGGCGTATATGTTGTTCGCGGTCAGAGTCTGGTATTCAAACGTGTTGACGTTGTTTACTGGGGCGAAGATTATGTGATATGCGAGCAAAATCCCGACGAGGGCTATCTGATGATGTACGACGAGGTTGTTGTCGAGGGCGTGGATTTGTACGATGGAAAGGTTATTGTGCGATGAAGATTCTGAGAAGATTCGCGAGAATTATCTTAGGATTTGTCAGAATATAGAAGATGCTAAGGCAAAAGCGAATCGTTCCGACAGGGTTCGTATAATGGCGGTTACGAAAACCGTTCCTGTTGAAAAGGTGAATTTCGCGATAAGTTTAGGTATCGACCTGCTTGGTGAAAACCGCGTGCAGGAATTTATGGACAAGCATGAGAGTTACTCTCGTGCGGAGGTACATTTTATCGGTGGTCTTCAGACCAACAAGGTAAAGTACATTACAGACAAGGTTTCAATGATTCATTCTGTGGATAGCGTTCACCTTGCGGAGGAAATCAGTAAGCGAGCGCTGGCAGCGGGGCGGGTCATGGATATACTCACCGAAATCAACATCGGAGAGGAGCAAACAAAGGGCGGTGTTACCGCTGAGAACGCAAAGGAATTTTGCGATCAGGTCGCACAGTTGGAGGGCATACGGTTAAGGGGACTTATGACTATACCGCCGCCCGGCTGCGACGAACGTTTGTTTGCTGAAATGCAAGAGCTTTTTGAGTCTTTAAAATTGTCGATAGACAAAGAAAAATCGCAGTTTGACGTGCTTTCGATGGGTATGTCGGGGGACTATCAGAAGGCTGTCAAGTATGGTGCCACAATTGTTCGGATAGGATCAGGACTGTTCGGGCAAAGAAAATATTTATAATTGGGAGGAAATATACTATGAAAGACATTTTCAAGAACATTTTTGGACCGGCAAACCAAGATGATGGTTTTGTGGACTACGAGGAGGATGGTTACGATACCTCTTCATCCGCAGTAACGGAGGAAGAAGCTTACGATAGGAGTTACAATCCGTACCCTACCCCTAAATCCGCAATAAATCTCCACAGCAACGTACAGCCGAGAATTACAATAATGATTCCCACAAGCTGCGACGATGTAATGACCGAGGGAATTGAGAGACTTCGTGAGGGCACGATCATCTTTTTAAATCTCACTCGTATTTCCAAGGAAGAAGGTACTAGAATCGTTGACTTTATGACCGGTGCTGCGGCTATGTGCGACGGCAAGATCAAAAAGGTCGATGAGACTTGCTGTTACGCTGTTGCTCCTAAGAATGTTGAATGGGTAGATATGATTCAAGACTGATTTGCGGCGTGAAACGTGAAATGGCAGGCATAATTGGTGATTTATTTGAATGAAGATGAACGTTATTTGTCTGCACACATCTCCGACTTGGTTGAACAAAGCTCCAAGTCGGGGGTGCCGCGTTTTTCTCGTTTTTTAAATGAGCGGGAGAGGGTTGTGGCGACGGACGCGGCGATGATGATGAATACAACTCCGATATTTTACGGAGGCTATGACGGTGCGGCAAGGACAATATGCGGCTTCTTTGGTGGGACTTATGCTGAGGATTATCCTGAGGTCAGCGAGGACTTCACCGAGTGGGAAAAAATGTCGAAAAGAGACTTGTTTCCGGTATGTGCCGTTACGTTTTCGTTCAGAAGGGCCGATGCACTGACTCACAGGGACTTTCTGGGTTCTGCTCTTGGGGCGGGACTTGAGCGTTCAATGATAGGGGATATACTTGTATCGGAGGAATATGCGGTTTTGTTTTGCACTGAGGCGGCTTTTGAAATAGCCGTGGGAATAACTAGGATTGGGAGATATGGAGTAAAGGCGGAACGCGGCATTACTCGTGGATTGCCCGAAGGCAAGACCGAGGCGTTTGATAGAACCTTGCCGTCGTTACGGCTTGACTGCGTTGTTGGAGCTTGCACTAATCTGTCGAGGGATAAATCCGCATCGCTCATTAAGTCGGGGTTGGTAAGTGCGGATTTTTTAGTGTGTCAGAATGTAAGTTATACCATAAAGGAAGGCACTGTTCTTTCAATCAGAGGATATGGCAGGTTTCGTTTGACACAGGTCATGGGAGAAACAAAAAAGGGTAGGCTTCGCGTAAGCTTTGAAAAAAGCATATAGAAAACTCAGATTGTTATTAAAGGAATGGCGAGAATATTTGAGCTATTCCTTTGAAAATAGTTAATGGCGATGCTTCTATCGAAAAAAAGCAATGGAGGGAAACACACCTATGAATGCAAATGATATTGTAGCAAAGAATTTTGGGAAAGAGGCTCTTAACGGTTATAAGAGAGAGGAAGTTGACGCTTTCATGCAGGAGGTCTCTGATGAATTTGCGCAGCTTGAAAAAGAAAATGAAGAACTTCAGGGAAAGCTTGAGGTTCTTGCAGATAAGATACGCGAGTATCGTGATGAAGAGGACGCTCTTAAGGATGCGCTGCTTGTTGCTCAAAAACAGGGCAACGCTATAGTGGCTGAGTCAAAAGCTTCCGCCGAAAAGCTCACCAAGGAGACCAATGAAGCTGTTGAAAAGAAGCTTTCTGACGCAAAGGTCAAAAGCGATCGTCTTATCAACGATGCTGATGAATATTCAAAAAAGACTCGTCAGGAGGCTGAAGAGAGAGCCGCTAAGATTGTCGGAGACGCCAATGACAAGGCGGATGAGATTCGCACCCTTATGAACAGGCAGCAGGAAATTCAGGAGAATATTCTTCAGGAGACCAGAAAAGAGGTTCTCGAGTACAGAGGGAAAATTCTTGAGGAATACAAACAGCATATTGCATATATTGAGTCTCTGCCCGAAAAGTGCGAAAACGACTTTGTAAAGCGCACGGCGGAGGAAGCGGAAAAGCGCGAGGAAGAGCGCCGTAAGCAGAAAGAGCAGGAGCAGGCAAAGGCAAATGCTTTGAAGGCTGCTCAACAAAAGGAAAAGGAAAGAGAAGTTCGCAAGGCGGCTGAAAAAGCTGCTTCTGATAAGGCACAGGCTGAGAGAACTGCTGATAAAGCAAAGGCCGAGAGAGAAGTTCCCGAGAAAACTGCTGAACACGATATTCCCTTTTTCAAGGCTCCCAATGAGGGCGGTTTTACGCGCCATGATAATCTGAAGTTCGGTAAGAACAATAACAAGAAATAAAAAACGAGGAGACAACTATGGCGACCGATTTAAATAACGCTGTTTATCTGCCGCAGACGGATTTTCCGATGCGTGCAAATTTGCCGAAAAGAGAGCCGGATATGCTCGGCAAGTGGGAAAGAGAGCGTATGTATTACGCTCTCTCCGAGAAGAATAAGGGTAAGCCTACCTATATCCTTCATGACGGACCCCCGTATGCAAACGGAAATATTCATCTGGGCACCGCGCTTAACAAGGTGCTTAAGGATATTATAGTGAAGTATAAGGCTATGACAGGCTATAACGCAATCTATGTTCCCGGCTGGGATTGTCACGGTCTGCCTATTGAGCTGAAGGCAATTAAGGAACTTGGCGTTGACAGCGGTGCGGTTGATCCCGTTACACTGCGTAAGAGCTGCCGACAGTTCGCGCTTTCCTGCCTTGACGGACAGAAGGCTCAGTTCAAGCGTCTGGGAGTATGGGGCGATTTCGATGATCCTTACCTCACCATTAAGCCTGAGTTTGAGGCTAAGCAGGTCGAGGTCTTCGGCAAGATGTACAAGAAAGGTTATATCTACAAGGGATTAAAGCCCGTTTACTGGTGTGCCGACTGTAATACCGCGCTTGCTGAAGCGGAAATCGAGTATCAGGATGATCCTTGCTATTCTATTTATGTAAAATTCCCGATTGTGGATGACAAGGGTAAGTTCACTTCTCTTGGAATTGACCTTAAGGACGCTTACGTTGTGATCTGGACGACTACTACATGGACGCTTCCGGGTAACTTAGCTGTCTGCCTTGGTCCGAATTATGAGTACACATTCGTTAAGGTCGAAGACGAAGGGCATAAGTCCTTTGGCTGCTACCTGCTTATGGCTAAAGAGCTTGTAGGCGAGGTAACAAAGGCTGCCGGTATCAATAAATACTCTACAGTGGGTTCTTTCAAGGGTTCGGAGCTTGATCTCCTTGAGGCTAAGCACCCGTTTTATGACAGAAAGGCTCCGCTTATCAACGGCGATCACGTTACTCTTGACAGTGGTACCGGCTGCGTTCATACCGCTCCCGGCTTTGGTGTAGAGGACTTTGAGGTTTGCAATAAGTACAAGGGAATGTTCAAAATCATCGTTCCCGTTAATGAAAAGGGTGTTCTGACCGATGAGGCGGGTGAGTTCGCCGGTCTCAAGACCTCCGATGCGAATAAAGAAATCGCAAAGCGTCTTGAAGCTGACAACACTCTGCTTGCCATGCAGAAGATCGTACACCCGTATCCCCACTGCTGGCGCTGCCACGAGCCGATTATCTACCGCGCTACCGATCAGTGGTTCTGCAATGTGGATATGTTTAAGCCGGAGACAATTAAGGCGATTGAGGAGGTAAAGTGGATTCCCGAATGGGGCGAGGAACGCATTAAGAATATGGTTAATATGCGTTCCGACTGGTGCATTTCGCGTCAGAGAAGATGGGGTGTTCCTATTCCGATCCTCTATTGTGAAGACTGCGGCAAGCCTGTAATTAACGATACTACAATCAAGGCCATTTCCGATCTTTTCCGTAAGGAAAGCTCGGACGCATGGTATGCTAAGGAAGCGGCTGAGTTTATTCCCGCTGATGTGAAGTGCGAGTGTGGTTGTGGGAAATTCCGCAAGGAAATGGATATTTTCGATGTTTGGTTTGACAGCGGCTGTACACACGCGGCTGTTCTTGATGAGCGTCCCGAACTGTCCTCCCCCGCGGATCTGTACCTCGAGGGCTGCGACCAATACAGGGGTTGGTTCCAGTCGAGCCTGCTCACGTCTGTCGCGATTAACGGCAGAGCACCTTACAAGGCTGTGTGCACTCATGGTTGGGTAGTTGACGGTAATGGTCAGCAGATGCACAAGTCCAAGGGAAATCAGATTTTCCCCGAGGAGGTTATCAAGGATTTCGGAGCGGACGTGCTTCGTTTGTGGGTTGCTTCTCTCGATTATCATGCCGATATCCGCGTATCTAAGGATATGCTCAAGCAGCTTTCCGAGAGCTATCGTAAGATCCGCAACACGGCTCGTTATATTCTCGGAAATCTTTTTGACGGTAAGGATTTTGATCCCGATACCGAAATGGTGGAGCGTTCCAAGCTTCGTGATCTTGACAAATGGGCATTAGCTCGTCTCGACGAGGTTATTGAAAAGGTAAAGGCTGCGTACGATGCGATGGATTACTATCTCGCATACCACGCGTTGATCAGCTTCTGTGTAGTTGATATGTCTAACTTCTACCTTGATGTCGTTAAGGACACTCTTTACTGTGACGCTAAGAATTCGCTCTCCCGCAAGTCTGTTCAGACTACTATGTATATCATTCTGGACGCGCTTGTTCGTCTGGTGGCTCCTATTCTTTGCTTCACAGCGGATGAGATCTGGAGCTATATGCCGCATAAGAAGGAAGATGACGTTCGCAGCGTGATTTTCAACCCGATGCCCGAAAAGACCGGTGTTGTCTGCGATGAGGAGAAGTGGAACAAGATTCTTGAAATTCGTAACGATGTCCTCGCGGCGCTTGAAATTAAGCGTGCTGATAAGATTATCGGCAAACCGCTTGAAGCCGAAGTAACTATCTTCACAGACGACGAGAGTGTGAAGGCGTTTGAGCAGGAGCTTGCGGACGCTTGCATTGTTTCCAAGGCGAATGTCATTATTGGTGGAGAGGGTGAGTATAAGGGTACAAAGTGTTCCGTTACTGCAACTAAGATGGAAGCACAGGAATGCCCGCGCTGCAGACGCTGCGATGCTTCTATCGGATCTAACGCCAAGTATCCGTCGCTCTGCAAGCGTTGCGCAGATGTTGTAGTTTGCGATTTTGAGTAAGATAAATGGGGAGGGAGTTTTCTTCTTCCCTATTTTAAAGAGAATTGTTTCGGGGTATTTGTGGTACTCCTGATAAATAGAAAGAGGCTATCTTGTATTATTTCTGGTTGTTGGCTGCCGTTTTACTTGTCGTTATAGATAGGCTGACAAAATGGCTTGTGGTATCAAATATGAATTTGGATGATACCATTCATCTCATAAAATTCGGCGATACTCAGGTGCTTAATCTCTATTATTGCCTGAATGACGGGGCTGCGTTCAGCGGCTTGTCCGGTATGAGAATTTTGCTCATTGTGTTCACGTCGATAGTGATTTTGTGGCTGCTGTATATGCTTCTATTTAAGAAGGTGAAAAGACGTCTGCGTACGTTTGCCGTTGTATTGTTGATTGGCGGCGGAATTGGTAACCTTATTGACAGGATATTTAATGATGGTCTGGTGATTGACTTTATTGATTTCAGGCTGATAAATTTCCCGATTTTTAATTTTGCTGATATTTGTGCGGTTTGCGGCGCGGGTATTATTATTATCTCCGTGATAATTGATGAGGTTCGCGAATATAAAAAGAAAAAGTTGGCGGATTCCGCCGACAACCTTGCAGGAAAAGAGAATGACGGAAAAGATTGAGTTCACCGTTGTTGGAGAATGCCGCTTGGATAAGCTTATTTCCGACAACAGCGAGCTGTCCCGCAGCGCGGCGGTCAAGCTGATTGAAAGCGGCAATGTGACGGTGGATGGCAAAATTCCTCAGAAGAAGGAAATACCTGATATTGGTGCGTTGGTGGTAATAACGCTTCCCGAGCCGCGGGCAGTGGATATTTTCCCGGAGAATATTCCTCTTGAGATAGTCTATGAGGATGACGACCTGTTGGTGGTGAATAAGCCTAAGGGCATGGTGGTTCACCCGGCGGCCGGGCATTGTTCGGGGACGCTTGTCAATGCGCTTATGTATCATTGCGGCGAGAGGCTTTCCGGGATAAACGGAGAAATTCGTCCGGGAATTGTCCACCGAATTGACAAGGACACCAGTGGATTGCTTATGGTCGCGAAAAACGACTTCGCTCATCTGGGGTTGTCCGAGCAGATAAAGGCTCACTCGTTTACCCGCGAGTATCAGGCGGTTGTGTGCGGTGCTGTTAAAGAAGACGGAACTGTGAACGCTCCTATTGGCAGGCATAAGACTGATCGCAAACGAATGGCGGTCTATCCTATCGGTACTGAAGGCGTACGCGAGGCGATAACGCATTACTCCGTGATTCGCAATTATGCGGGTTACACATATCTGGCGGTTCGGTTGGAAACGGGGAGAACGCATCAAATTCGCGTCCATATGTCATATATAGGACACGCTGTCGCGGGGGACGAGGTCTACGGTAACGGTAAGCCAAAATGGCTGCAAGGTCAATGTCTTCACGCGATAAAGGTGGGATTTGTCCACCCAAGAAGCGGGGAATATATGGAGTTTACGAGCGAGCTTCCCGAATATTTCAAGAAATTCCTGAGGGAGCTGGAATAGGTAAATAATGGATTTTGGAAAAGTGATATTTATGACCGACCTCGATGGTACGCTGCTTACCGACGACAAGAGAATTCTTGAAAAGGATTTGGCAGCGATAAACAGATACCGAGCGGGTGGCGGTCTTTTTACGGTAGCAACGGGGCGCAGTTACGCGATGGCGAAACGTGCGGCGGACGAGCTGGATCTGGAAAAATATAACATGCCGGCGGTGCTGTTTAACGGCGCGGGTGTGTATGACTTCAAGACGGACAAGTTCCTCTGGCAGTGCGAAATCGACCCCAAGGCTTACGATTATCTCCGTGTAATCGGCGAGCGGTTCCCGAAAATCGGGGCTGAGGTGCTTTGCGAGCAGGCGGTAATTGTGCCGTATCTTAACGATACCGAGCAAATGCACCTTGACTGGGAGCAGGTTCAGGCGGAGTTCCGCGATGTCTCGAATCTTCCGAAAAGCGGCTGGCTGAAGTTCCTGTTTGCGGACGAGTCGGAAAAGCTCGACATAGTTGAGGAGTTCGTCAGGAATGGCGATTTCGGGGGAGTGCATTGGATACGCTCTGCACCGAATTTTCTAGAATGTCTGCCCGAGAAAGTTGACAAGTCGAGGGGATTTTCCGAGCTGATAAAGCTGCTCGGAGTTGAAGATCGTTTCACAGTTGCGGCGGGCGACTATATGAACGATACCGCGATGATAAGGAACGCGGACTTGGGTGCGGCTGTAGGCAGCGCTCAGCCGTCCGTCAAGGAAGCGGCGGATATCGTGGTCTGTGATAACAACAGCGGCGCGATTTCGGAAGTTATTGACTATATCGAAAGACTTTAGGAACGAATATGAGTTTTTTTGATAAACTGTTTAGGAAGAAACCGGATGAGCCGTCATCGACAGAGCAACCGCAGATGTCTGAGATGCTTCCGGACAAGCCTCGCCCGTTCGGCTTCAAGACAAGCTGGATTTGTGTGAAATGCGATTCTTCTGAGCGGGTGATAGACGAGCTTTGTCTGAAAAACGCGGCGTACGCAAATTGGGAAGTCGGACTCTCGCAGACTCGGGACAGGGTTTTCGTTTCGCCGCCGCTTGATGGATATGTGCTGGCGGTGGGTTATGACACGTTCGGGGAGTTCTCCGTTGACGGTGAGCTTAAGGCTTTAAGAGCAATCGCGGCGAGGTTTGACGAGATTCAGTGCTATGCCTCACACCGTGTTTCGGATTTCTATGCGTGGTCGAAGTTTGTTAATGGAGAGCTTGTTCGCGGATACGTTTGGAACGGGGGCGAAGGCAAGGTTTATCTCAACGAGGGAGAACTCACCCCGGAAGAAGAAAACCTCGGTTTTGACAGTTTTATCGAAAGTAATGACGACGATTGGAAAAACGTAGAATTTCCGGACGAAGAAAGCGTTATTGAGATAGCCGACGCATGGGGGATCGATCCCCTTTTTGAAGACAACGATTATCCCGAAGCTCTCGGGTACGTTTGTGATAAATAGAATTTTCGGCGGGAAACCGCATTATAGAAAAGATATAAACCACAGGAGGTCTATATATGGACGCAAAACTTGTAAAAGAGCTTGAAATAGCCGCCGTTAAAGTGCGTATGGGTATAATTGAGGGAATACACAGCGCAAAAGCGGGGCATCCGGGAGGTTCGCTGTCGTGCGCGGATGTGCTGACGTATCTGTATCTGCACCGCTTGAACGTTGACCCTAAGAACCCTTTGAATCCCAACCGCGACAGAATGGTGCTTTCCAAGGGACACGCTGCTCCGGCGCTGTATGCGGTGCTTGCTATGCGTGGATTTTTCCCGATGGAGGATATGAAGACTCTAAGAAAGATTGATTCTTACTTGCAGGGACATCCCGATTGCCAGAAGGTGCCGGGCGTTGACGCAAGCACGGGTTCGCTTGGACAGGGCATTTCGACGGCTTGCGGTATGGCGCTCTCGGCGAAGATTTCCTGTGATCATTACAAGGTGTATACCCTTCTGGGCGACGGCGAGATTGAAGAGGGCGAGGTCTGGGAGGCCGCGATGTTTGCTTCTCACTATAAGCTGGACAACCTTGTTGCTATCGTTGACAACAACAATATGCAGATTGACGGCAAAATCGGCGACGTTTTGTCTCCATATCCAATCGATGATAAGTTTGAGGCGTTCGGTTGGCACGTTATCAATATTGACGGTCACGACTTTGACAGAATGGAGAAGGCTTTCAATGAGGCTGAGACTGTCCTTGAAAAGCCGACAGTGATTATTATCCGGACATTAAAGGGCAGGGGAGTATCATATATGGAGAATGCTCTTGAATGGCACGGCAAGGCGCCGAACGATGATGAATATAAAGTTGCGATGGATGATTTGAATAATGCCCTCGCAAGACTTGAAGGCTGAAGGGAGCATTGAATATGGCAGAGATTGTAACACGTGCAACGCGCGAGGGATTTGCGGATGGACTTTGCGCGCTTGCGGAAATCCGTCCCGACTTGGTGGTGCTTGACGCTGACCTGTCGGCGGCTACAAAGACCGCCGCATTCAGAAAAAAGTTTCCTGAAAAGCACTTTAACTGCGGTATCGCGGAGTCCAATATGATGGGAGTTGCCGCAGGCATTGCGTCTACCGGCAAGCTGGTATTCGCAAGCAGCTTTGCAATGTTCGCGGCAGGCAGGGCGTTCGAGATCGTAAGAAATTCGATTGCATATCCCAATTTAAACGTTAAGATCGGCGCTACCCATGCGGGTATTTCAGTGGGCGAAGACGGTGCTACGCATCAGTGCAACGAGGATATAGCGCTTATGCGCGTACTCCCCGGAATGACTATCATAAATCCCGCGGATGCTGTTGAGGCAAAGGCTGCGGTACTTGCTATGGCGGACTATGTGGGTCCCACATACCTGAGATTTGGACGTTTGGCTGTTCCCGTGTTCAATGACGAGGCCTCTTACAGGTTTGAGCTTGGCAAGGGCGTTACTATGAAGGATGGCAAAGACATAACCATTATCGCAACCGGTCTGATGGTTGCCGAGGCAGTTGAGGCAGGAAAGGCACTTGCGGAGATGGGCATTGACGCACGTATCATCAATATTCACACCATTAAGCCTATCGACCGCGATATCATCATCAGAGCCGCTCGCGAGACAGGCAAGATCGTCACCGTTGAGGAACACAGCATAATCGGCGGACTTGGTTCTGCGGTAGGGGACGTTGTTCTTGAAGAATTCCCTGTGCCTGTAATTAAAATAGGCATAAATGACGTATTCGGACACAGCGGTGCCGCAAAGGCACTGCTTAAGGAGTATGGCTTGTCCGCAGAAAATATCACCAAAGTTGTTAGGGCTGTTCTCGGCAAGTAATTTTTGAGTATAATAATTAGCTTCGTGGTTTTCATCAAATTTCACGGAGCTATTTTGTTTATTTTGTTGAATTTTGGAAAAATATGCCACATTACCTGACTATATGCGGTGTTTATTTTGTATAGCTCTTGAAAAATATTCATAGATATGGTATAATAAACGCAGGGCGTTTATTATACCTTTATGT
>CAYMTG010000003.1:9147-25216 GCA_964393305.1 uncultured Ruminococcus sp. | reverse complement strand
ATAAAAAGGGAGATCGGATATGCTCAGAACTGAGCCATATCCGATTTTTCTATTGACATTTTAAGGGAGTTGTGTTATCATTGAATTATTGACAACGGATAATTTTTGGGTGATAAAATGCTGGAGGAATACATACAAAAAGGCGCACGGAAGCTGCGCTGCGGGTATACCACCGGATCCTGCGCGGCTGCGGCGGCAAAGGCGGCGGCGTTTATGCTGCTGAAGCGGGAGAAGCTCACGCACGTTTCGCTTATGACCCCGAAGGGAATCGCGCTGGAGCTTGATACGGAAGAACCGTCGCTTGGCGCGGACTGCGCCTCGTGCGGCATACGCAAGGACAGCGGCGACGACCCCGACGTGACGGACGGGATAACGGTCTTTGCGCGGGTAGAGCTGCGTCCCGCAGGAACGGAGATAGTCGGCGGTGAAGGCGTCGGCGTGGTGACGAGGGACGGTCTGGACCAGCCTAAAGGCGCGGCGGCGATAAACTCCGTTCCCCGGAGAATGATAGCGGCGGCGGTGAACGACGCGGCGGAGCAGTGCGGCTACGGCGGCGGCTTCCGCGTGGTGATCTCTGTGCCGAACGGCTCGGAGATCGCCAAAAGAACCTACAACCCGCGAATGGGGATAGAGGGCGGCATCTCCATTATCGGCACAAGCGGGATTGTCGAGCCGATGAGTACGGCGGCGCTTATTGACACCATTCGTCTCGAGCAGAAAATGCGGCGCGCCGAGGGCTGCCGAAACCTTCTCCTCACGCTCGGAAACTACAGCGCGGATTTTCTTAAACGCGAGCTGCCGTTCGCTCTCGACAAGAGCGTAAAGTGCGGCAACTATATCGGAGAAGCGATAGATCTGGCTCTGGAAAACGGATTTGAGAGCATTCTCATTGTGGGACATATCGGGAAGCTGGTGAAGCTGGGCGCGGGGATCATGAACACCCATTCCGCGCAGGCGGACGGGAGAATGGACGTGCTGGTCACCTGCGGGGTGATGGCGGGGGTGGGTGTCAACGTGCTGAGATCTCTCCCCGAATGTGTGACGGTTGACGCGGCGATCGCGGTTTTAAGCGAAACGGGCAAGCTCTCCGAGGTGCTTGAAATTCTCGGAAAACGGGCGCAGTATTACCTTGACGCAAAGGTAAAGAGCGGCGTGAAAACGGCGGCCTTGATGTTCTCAGAAAAATACGGAGTGCTTGTGAGAACGCCCGACTGCGGCGAGCTTTTGCGCAGAATAACGGAGGAATACCATGGTTGATTTTGTGGGCGCGGGAAGCGGCGCTGCCGATCTTATCACGCTGCGGGGAATGAGGCTTCTTGAACAAGCCGATGTGATAATTTACGCGGGATCGCTGGTAAATCCCGAGCTTTTGAGCTATGCGCGGGAGGACTGCGAGATCTTCAACAGCGCGAAAATGACCCTCGACGAGGTGATAGCCGTGATAGAGTGCGCGGAGAGCGAGGGCAAGCGCACGGTGCGGCTTCACACGGGCGACCCGTGTCTCTACGGCGCGATCCGCGAGCAGATGGACAGGCTGAAGGCACTCGGTATCGGGTACGCGGTGTGTCCCGGGGTGAGCAGCTTCTGCGGCGCGGCGGCGGCTCTCAAGGCTGAATACACCCTTCCCGGAGTGTCGCAGAGCGTTATTATTACGCGCATGGCGGGGCGCACGGCTGTCCCCGAAAGGGAGAGCATAGAGTCCTTTGCGGCGCATGGGGCAACTATGGTGATTTTTCTGAGCGCGGGAATGCTGCGTGAGCTGTCGGAGCGGCTTATTGCGGGCGGGTATTCCCCCGAAACGCCTGCCGCCGTCGTATACAAAGCGACATGGCGGGACGAGAAGGTTTGCCGCTGCACGGTGGCTGCCCTTGCGCAGACCGCCGAGGAAAACGGCATAAGCCGGACGGCGCTTATCACGGTAGGCGGCTTTCTCGCGGACGATTACGAGCTGTCGAAGCTCTATGACGCGGGATTTGAAACGGGTTACAGGAAGGCGGGCGTATGAGGATCGCGGTGGTTTCACTAACGGAGAAAGGACGAGTGATCTCGGAGAAAATAGCGGCTTCCCTGTCGCCGCACAGTGTGACGCGGTACTGCTTCCACAAGCATTGTGACGGCAATTCGTGCGCGTTTCACAATTTGGGGGAACTCGTGAAAACGCTGTTTCCGGAGAATGACGGAATCGTCTTTGTCTGCGCCTGCGGCATAGCCGTGCGGGTAATCGCGCCCCTTGTGGAGAGCAAAGTCTCCGACCCCGCGATAGTCGCCGCGGACGATATGGGAAGATTTGCCATCTCACTGCTTTCGGGGCATCTCGGCGGCGCAAACCGACTTGCCGAAGTCGTGGCGGGGGCAGTCGGGGCGCAGCCGGTGATCACCACTTCAACCGACGTGGGGGGAATTTTCTCGCCGGACAGCTTTGCGGCGGCGAACAATCTGATCATCTCGGATATGGGCGCTGCAAAGGCGGTTGCGGCAGCACTCACAAACGGCGCGAATGTGGCTTTACTAAGCCAATTCAGGCTGAAAAACAAGCCGGAAATTTTTTGCGAAAAAGCAGACGTTGGGATATTCATTTCGGCTTTTGAGAAGAAGCCGTTCCCGATCACTCTTAATCTGATCCCCCGGAATATCGTGCTCGGTATCGGCTGCAAGAGGGGAATAAGCTGCGGGACTATCTCGGACTTTGTGAAGAAAAGGCTGGACAAAGCGGGAATAGACATCCGACGGGTACGTGTAGTCGCGAGTATCGACCTGAAAAAGGACGAGCAAGGACTTCTGGAGTTCTGTAAGTCGCTTGGCGCGGAGCTTCGCACGTTTTCCGCCGAGGAGCTGAAAAGCACGAAAGGCGAGTTCACGGCTTCGGCGTTCGTAAGCGGCGTGACGGGCGTTGACAACGTGTGCGAGCGCAGCGCGATCGCGATCGCCGGAGCGGGCGGGGCACTAATTCTCCGAAAACAGGCCGAAAACGGCGTGACCGTCGCGGCGGCTGAGCTGCCCGTGGAGCTTGACTTTGAAAAGGAGATTTTCTGATGCTGTACATAGTCGGAATAGGTCCCGGCAGCGCGGGGGGAATGACGCTTGAAGCGCAAGCCGCGATTTCCCGAAGCGGAGTTGTCGTGGGTTACACCGTTTACAACGAGCTGTTGAAGCCGCTTTTTCCCGATAAGGAATACGTTCAGACCCCGATGCGCCGTGAGGTCGACAGGGTGCGGACGGCACTGGAGCTTGCGCGGGAGAACGTCGTCGCTCTCGTTTGCAGCGGCGACTGCGGGGTGTACGGTATGGCGGGGCTTGCGCTTCAGCTTGCGAAAGAATACCCGGGCGCGGAGATAGAAATAGTTCCCGGAGTAACCGCCGCGCTGTCGGGGGGCGCGGTGCTTGGCGCGCCGCTGACGCACGATTTCGCGGTGATAAGCCTGTCGGACTTGCTTACTCCATGGGAGAAAATCGAGAAGCGGCTTTCCTGTGCCGCCGAGGGGGATTTCGCGATCGCGATCTACAATCCGTCGTCCTCGAAACGCGCCGATTACCTGCGCCGTGCGTGCGGCATTATCCTCAAATTCCGAAGCGGGGAGACGGTCTGCGGCTGGGTGAAAAACATCGGCAGAAACGGTGAGGAGAGCGGGATAACTACTCTTTCCGCGCTGGGCGGTTTGGAAGCCGATATGTTCACCACAGTGTTCGTTGGAAACAGCGAAACGTGCGTGGTGGGCGGGAAAATGGTTACGCCGAGAGGGTACAAGGATGTCTGAGATGCTGATTTTCGGCGGGACTACCGAGGGACGTATTCTCGCGGAATACTGCGCCGCGAACTCTGTTCCCGCAGTGGTGAGCGTTACCACCGAATACGGGGCGAGTCTTCTCCCGAACGGGATCGAATTTGCGGAGGGAAAGCTGGACGCGGGGCAGATCGCCGCGTTTATCGCGGAGCGCGGCTTCTGCGCTGTGATCGACGCGACGCACCCCTATGCGCGGCTTGCCAGCGCGAACATCGCGGCGGCCGCCAAGCAATCGGGAGTCCCGTATTACCGCGTTCTCCGAGAGGAAAGCGGGGAAATTACGGGGAGAATGTGCGCCGACGTCACGCAAGCCGCCGACTATCTGAACACGAGCGGCAAACGCGCCCTTATCACGACCGGCAGCAAGGAGCTTGCCGTATTCACCCGTGTGCGGGATTTTTCCGAGCGGCTGTTCGTGCGGATCCTCCCGGCGGAGGGAATTGAAGAAAAGTGCGCTGCTCTCGGCTTTCGTCCGGAGCATTTGATACTTGAAAGGGGTCCGTTCTCGGTGGAGCGGAATATCGTGCATATCCGCGAAACAGGCGCGGAGATCCTCGTCACAAAAGAGAGCGGCGCGGCGGGAGGCTACCCCGAAAAGCGCCGAGCCGCCGAGCTTTGCGGCATTGAGCTTATAACAGTGCAGCGTCCGAAGGAGAGCGGAATAAGCGTTGAAGAGATGGAGAAAATTCTGGAAAGGGAGCGCCCATGGGAAAGATAACGATAATCGGAACTGGTATGGACGGCGCGGCAACCCTCACCTGCGAAGCCCGTGCGGCGGTTGAGAGCGCGGAAGTCCTGATGGGGGCGGAGCGTATGCTTGAGCCGTTCGCGAAGCTTGGAAAGAGAATGTTTTCGGAGTACCGCGCAGAGGAGCTGGCACGGCTCATTGAAGAAAACGAGAGCGCGGAGATCTGCGTCCTGATGTCGGGTGACAGCGGCTTCTTCAGCGGGACGGAGCGGCTTGTAAAGCTGCTCGGCGAACGTGGGATCTCGCCCGGGGTGATACCCGGAATATCATCGCTGTCGTATTTCGCGGCGAAAATCGGCAAGCCGTGGCAATCGATGAAAATTGTAAATCTTCACGGGAACGGCGCAAATATCGCGAGGGCGGCGGCTCGGAACAGTCTGTGCTTCTTTCTGCTGGGCGGAGAAAACACGCCAAATTCCGTGTGCCGCCGTTTGTGCGAATACGGTCTGGGGGGACTGCGCGTCCGGATCGGCGGCGACCTTGCCTACCCGACAGAGCGGATCGTCGAAGGAACGGCGCAGTCGCTGTGCGAGACGGATATTTCGGGACTGTGCGTGATGGCGACGGAGAACAATTCCCCCGAGCGGGGAGTGCGTTTCGGGATCCCCGATGAAGAATTTATACGCGGCAGCGTACCCATGACTAAGACCGAGGTGCGGAGCGTGATAATGTCGAAGCTGAGAGTCCCCGAAAATGGCGTTTGCTGGGATCTGGGCTGCGGCACGGGTTCCGTTTCCGTGGAAATGGCGCTTGCCTGCCATGAGGGCACGGTGTATTCCGTCGACAGGAGCGAGGAAGCGGTATCTCTTACAATAACGAATGCCTTGAAATTCCGCTGCGACAATATCCGCGCCGTTCTCGGAGAAATTCCCGAAGCGCTGTCCGCTCTCCCCGCTCCCGACAGCGTATTTATCGGCGGCGCGAGCGGGAGGATCGGCGCGGTGCTGAACGTGGTGTACTCCCGTGATCCAAGGGCGGCGGTGACGGCGACCGCTGTCTCGCTCGAAACGCTGAACGAAGCGATAGCGGCTTTCGGAGAACACGGCATCTCGCCGCAGATCGTCCAGACAGCGGCGGCACGTGCGAAGCGTCTCGGCAGCCATACTATGCTCTCCGCCGAAAACCCGATCTTTATTATATCGGCGACGCCCGAGTGATCCGTGCGTAATTCTCCACAATAAATCAAATCAGTATTCTTACTTTTTGGCTAAAGTGATGAATTTAGAAAAAAATGCTTGCAAAACTACGGAAATTGTGCTACTATATTTTTTGGTATTCATGAGTACAAATTTTAAAAATTGAATATGATACGCGGTGCTTCCTCATAGCTTGCTATGGCAGGAAGGTAAAAGGGAAGCGGGTGAGAATCCCGCACGATCTCGTCACTGTATCAAGGGAGTGTGCGGCTATTGCGCCACTGACCGAAAGGTCGGGAAGGCTGCCGCGTGCGACGATCTTCAAGCCAGGAAACCTGCCGCGCATCAAGGAATTACAGATTCCGGAACGCGTGATCACGAGGTATTGATCTTAACGCTTTAGACGCTGCCTTTGGCGGGGTCTTATTTGTCGTGCTTCCTGTGAATTTGAACAGGGGGCATTTTTTAATCATATCCCATCCGATTTACTGTTCCGAAAATTAGGAGGCAGAAAAATGAAAAAGAAAACTTTACTCGCGGCTGCCGCTGTTCTGGCGGCGATGACTATGCTTGCGGGATGCGCAAAGCAGGAAAACACGTCCGATACTTCATCGGTATCGGATCCTTCGTCAGCGTCCGATACCTCGTCGGCGGACGGTGCTTCTTCATCGGCGGACGAAAATTCGTCAGCGCCCGATGAACAGCAGGACGACGATGAGAACTATGACACCGGCGATGCGTCGCTCGACAATCCCAGAAATCAGGACGAGATCGGCGAGAATGAGCTTCTTGTGCTGAGCTTTGGAACGAGCTACAATGACAGCCGCCGTCTGACTATCGGCGCTATCGAAAACGCCCTTGAAGAGGCGCTGCCCGAGTACTCCGTAAGACGCGGCTTCAGCGCGAATATCGTTATCGACCATATAAACCGCCGCGACGGAGTTCTTATCGACGACGTAAAGGCAGCGCTTGACAGAGCCGTCGAGAATAACGTAAAGACGCTGGTAATTCAGCCTACGCATCTTATGGACGGTCTTGAGTATAACGATATAGTTGATGAAGTCGCAAATTATTCCGACGCATTCGATAAAGTCGCGTTTGGAGATCCGCTTCTTACAAGCGACGACGACTTCGCGAGGGTGGAGAAGGCGATAACCGATTGGACAGCCGAGTACGACGACGGCAAGACCGCCATCTGCTTTATGGGTCACGGAACAGAGGCGGAGTCCAACAGCATATATGAAAAAATGCAGGATACGTTGGCGGCAAACGGTCATAACAACTATTTTGTCGGCACAGTAGAGGCGGAGCCATCCCTTGAAACCGTGCTTGCCGCGGTAAAGGCGGGAGGCTATACGAGAGTTGTTCTCCAGCCGCTTATGGTAGTCGCGGGAGATCACGCCAATAACGATATGGCGGGCAGCGAGGAGGATTCTTGGAAGACCGTTTTCGAGAATGAAGGCTTCGAGGTAGTATGCCTTGTAAGAGGTCTTGGCGAGAACGAAGCGATCCGTCAGATTTACGTCGACCACGCAAAGGCGGCAATAGCCTCTCTCGATTGATTTTAAAGGTGACCTTCAGGAGTAAAAAATGAGAATTAATAAGATAACCGTATTATCCTTGATTTTGTGCGCTTCGCTGCTTACGGGCTGCGATAATTCCTCGCAGTCCGATCCCTCGGGAGAGGGCGGCGCGTCTCAGTCATCAGCCTTTTCGTCCGGGGTTTCAGCTCAATCCTCTTCGGATCCCTCGACCGAGTCGGATATTCCCGCCGATACAAGCGGCGCGGGTGAGAGCGGCACGACCTCCGAGCCTTCAATGACCGAGGGTCTGTCGCCTGTGGCGGCGTCCTCATTGAAGAACGGCGAGTATGACATTGACGTGGATTCCAGTTCCTCAATGTTCAAAATAACCGATTGCAGGCTTACCGTATCGGAAAGCGGGATGACCGCCGTAATGACAATGAGCGGCACGGGTTACCTCTATTTGTTTATGGGAACCGGCGATCAGGCGGCGGGTAACGAGTCCGCTTACATTCCCTTTTCGGAGAACGCGGACGGTACTCACAGCTTCACGGTTCCCGTTGAAGCACTGAATACAGAGATTGCCTGCGCGGCATTCAGCAAAAACAAGGAAAAATGGTACGATCGCACACTGGTATTCCGTGCAGATTCCCTGCCTGCGGAGGCGTTCGCCGAGAACATATTCACCACACCCGCCGATCTTGGTCTTGCCGACGGCGAATACACCATAGAGGTAACGCTTGAAGGCGGTTCGGGCAAGGTAACGGTGACTTCTCCCACAAGGCTTATCATTAAGGACGGAGCGGCGACCGCCGAGGTGGAGTTCTCCAGCTCGAAGTACGACTATATGAAGGTCAATGATACTAGGTACGATATGATAAACACCGAGGGAAACTCCAAATTCCTTATTCCGGTGAGCGGCTTTGATTATAAGATGCCGGTAAGCGCGGATACAACGGCAATGAGCGCTCCTCACGAGATCGAGTACACGCTGTTCTTTGACTCGGGGACGATAAAATGAAAAAACGTTTATTACTTTTGGCGGCGGCGGGCGTTTTTGCGCTCACCGCCTGCGCTCCTTATACGGACGGCGGGGACAGCTCGGAAATTTCAAGCCTTCCGCAGCAGAGCGAGAGCGTGGAGCTTCTGTATGCCGAGGGCTTCTCGATCGAGAAATACCCCGACAATATCGCGCTTGTCACTATAGGCGAAAACGAGCGCTATGTGGTGGCTGACAAGGGCGCGGATATTTCCGAATTCGCGGACGCGAGCGTTATTTACCGCCCTGTGGAAAATATTTACGCTGCGGCTTCGTCCTCGATGGATTTTTTCTACGCGCTTGACGCGCTGGACAGCGTGACTATGACCTCTACCAAGGAGAGCGACTGGAGTCTCGAATACATCCGCGAGCGGATCCAAAGCGGCGAGATCGAGTATGTGGGCAAGTACAGCGCGCCGGATTATGAGTTTATCGCGTCCGAGGGCTGCGGACTTGCGGTGGAGTCGCAGATGATAACGCATTCTCCCGAGGTGAGGGAGAAGCTGGAGGCACTAGGTATACCGGTGATCGCGGAGCGTTCGAGCTACGAGGCGCACCCGCTCGGCAGGCTCGAGTGGATAAAGCTGTACGGGGAGCTTCTCGGGAAACAGGAAGAGGCTCAAGCGTTCTTTGACGAGAAGAACGCACTGCTGAACAGCGTACTCACAGACGAGCGCACGGATAAGAGCGCGGCGTTCTTCTACATAAGCACAAACGGCAGCGTAAACGTCCGCAAGCCGGGCGACTACATCTCCAAGATGATAGAGCTTGCCGGCGGTAGCTATATCTTCACGGCGGACGACTTGTCGGTTGACGAGAACGCGCTCTCCACAATGAATATCCAGATGGAGACCTTTTACGCAAAGGCAAAGGACGCGGATGTTCTCATTTACAACAGTACTATCGACGGAGAGCTTGAAACGCTTGACGATCTTATCGCAAAGGACGGACTTTTCGCGGATTTCAAGGCGGTACGCGAGGGGAACGTGTGGTGCTCCGGGAAGAATATGTACCAGCAGACCACGGGCGCATCGGATATGATCTCCGACCTGCACAAGATTTTCACGGGAGAAGCCGAGGACAACCTGACATACCTGTATCGCTTGAAATAACGGGGGAATTATGGAGAAGAAACGAGTCGTAAGATACGCTGCCTGCTTTGCGCTGCTAGTCCTGCTGCTAGTCCTGCTGCTGGCGCTGAATTTATTTTCCGGGAGCGTAAGTCTCTCATTCTCCGAAGTGATAGGTTCGGTTTTCGGCGGCGAGGGGACGGCGGGAAACATAATTCGCCGAATACGTCTGCCTAGGCTTCTGGCGGCGACTATACTCGGCGGCGCGCTTTCCGTGTCGGGTTTTCTGCTCCAGAGCTTTTTCGCAAATCCCATAGCCGGACCGTTTGTGCTTGGCATTTCGTCGGGCGCAAAGCTGGTAGTGGCGCTGACGTTGGTGTTTTTTACGGGGCGGGGGGTCGCGCTCGGCTCGGCGGCACTGATTTTCGCGTCATTTATCGGCTCGATGATCTCAATGGGTTTTATTCTGCTGATTTCGGGGAAGGTGCGGCGTATGTCGCTCCTTATCATAAGCGGAGTTATGATAGGCTACATCTGCTCGGCGGTAACGGATCTCGTGGTAACGTTCGCGGACGATTTAAATATCGTAAATCTCCACAACTGGTCTATGGGCAGCTTCTCGGGTACCGATTGGAAGGACGTGATCACTATGTCGTGCGTGGTGTTCCCTTCGCTTATCGCCGCGTTCCTGCTCTCAAAGCCGATGAGCGCGTATCAGCTAGGCGAGAACTACGCTAAGACAATGGGTGTAAACGTCAAGCTGTTCCGAGCGGCATTGGTGCTGCTGTCCGGACTGCTGTCCGCCTGTGTTACGGCGTTCGCGGGACCTGTTTCGTTCGTGGGTATCGCCGTGCCGCATATCGTAAAGAATATGCTCGGCACTGCAAAGCCGATTTTGATTATTCCCGCGTCGTTTCTCGGGGGAGCGGTGTTCTGCCTCGGGTGTGACCTTATTGCGCGGACGCTGTTCGCCCCGACCGAGCTTTCCATAAGCTCCGTAACGGCAATATTCGGCGCGCCTGTTGTAATATGGATAATGCTCAGTCGTGAAAAAAGCTCAAGGAAGGAATAACGTATGGAGAACATCATTTCAGCCGAGCGGCTTTCGGTGGGTTACGGCAAAACCGCTGTCATCAACGGAGTTGAGATCTCGGTAAAGCCGGGTGAGATCCTTACGATAATCGGTGCGAACGGAGCGGGAAAATCCACGCTTCTGAAAACCCTCGCCCGGCAGCTCTCGCCGCTGTCGGGCAGCGTTTCTATATGCGGGAAAGACTTTTCGGAGATGAGCGGCGGGGAATTTTCTAGAAACGTTTCCGCGCTGATGACCGAGCGGCTTCACACCGAGCTTATGTCTTGCCGCGACGTTGTATCGCAGGGGCGTTACCCGCATACGGGCAGGCTCGGCATTCTTTCGGAGAATGACAGTATCGCAGTGGACAGCGCATTGAAGCTTGTGGGCGCGTCGGAGCTTGCGGATCTGGATATCCGCAGGATAAGCGACGGTCAGCGTCAGCGGGTGCTGTTGGCAAGGGCCATCTGCCAAGAGCCGAGACTGCTGGTGATGGACGAGCCTACGTCTTTCCTCGATATACGACACAAGCTGGAGTTTTTCGGCGTATTGAAGAGGTTGGTGCGCGACCGGAATATAGCGGTGATAATGTCGCTGCACGAGCTGGATCTGGCGCAGAAAATCTCGGACAAGGTGCTGTGCGTTATGGACGGCAAGCCCGACCGCTTTGGCACTCCCGAAGAGGTTTTCGAGGAGGAGTATATACGGCGGCTTTTCGGTATTGTGAGGGGCAGCTTCAACGAGTATTTCGGCTCGGTGGAGCTTGAGCGTCCCGATGGCGAGCCGCAGGTGTTCGTAATAGGCGGCGGGGGCGCGGGGATACCGGTATACCGTATTCTCCAGCGCGGGGGGATACCCTTTGCGGCGGGCATAATTCACGAGAACGACATAGAGTACTCCACTGCCCGCGCACTGGCGCAAACGGTGGTCTCAGAAGCCGCGTTCGAGCCGATAGGCGCGGCGGCATTTGAGAAAGCGGCGGCTATTATGAACGCCTGCCCGAGGGTGATCTGCGCCGTCAGAAGCTTTGGCACGGTAAACGCGCTCAACGAAAAGCTAAAGCAGCTGGCCGTCGGAAAGCTGATCGGAACAAACGACCTTTAAAACCGGAAAAGCACCGAGGCTATACGGCTTCGGCGCTTTTGATTACAAGAACTTTAACAGAACCCGCTTCAGCTTTTGTAGGTCGATCGGTTTGGCAATATGTTCGTTCATACCGTTTTCAAACGCCTCAATACGATCCTCGTCCAATGCGTTCGCCGTCATCGCGACAATGGGGATGGACGACAGTCGGGTATCTACCATTCGTCTTATCTCGCTTGTTGCGTGGTATCCGTCCATCTTCGGCATCTGAATATCCATCAGTACAAGATTAAAGTAACCGGGCGCGGAGTGTGCGATCTTGTTCACAGCCTCAACGCCGTTTACGGCGGTCTCCACCTCCAGTCCCATTTCGGTAAGTATAACGCAGGCAATTTCCCTGTTAAGGTCGTTGTCCTCTACTACAAGAATACGCTTTCCCGAGAAATCGGTCTTCATATCGCCATGAATATCGCCGCCTGCTTCAAGATGGTCGGTCTTTCGGAGCCTCAGTTTTACGATAAACTCGGTGCCGGACCCGGGATTGCTGTTGAAATTTATCTCGCCGTTCATCAGTTTAACCAGCTCACGCGCAATAGAGAGTCCAAGTCCGCTGCCTTGAATTCCGCTTTCGGTGCTGGTTCGCTCTCTTTCAAACTCATCAAATGCGTGCTCCTGAAATTCGGGGCTCATACCTATTCCGGTATCCTTAACGGTGAAAACGTATGTCTCCGGTTCGGTCTGTTCAGCACGTACACTAACTGTACCGCCTTCGGGGGTGAACTTCAGCGAATTGGAGATCAGGTTAATGAAGATCTGGAGGAGCTTTGTGATATCGCCGACCACAATATTATCCTTGAAATCACTTTCGATCGAGAAGCTGAGACCTGCCGCCTTCATATCCGAACCATACAGTGATTGCAGACTTCCCATCAGGTCGTTCAGATCCAGCGGAGCCATATCAAGTATAGCCTTGCCGCTTTCAATGCGCGATACATTGATAACGTCGTCAAGGAGATTTAACAAAACGCTCCCCGCTTCTTTTACCTTGCGTACCGCGTCAACCACGCGAGCCTGATCGCCGCTGTTCTTTTCGATAACATCAGAAAATCCCATGATCGCGTTCATAGGCGTTCTTATGTCGTGTGACATACTGAACAGAAAAGTAGTTTTCGCCTTGTTCGCTTTCTCGGCTTGTATACGCGCCTCTTTTTCGGTACGCGCAAGCTGAGCCAGCGGCTCGATATTTTTTATATACGCGAGAGCCAGCAGGTCGCCCGTTGAATCATCACTGTAGAGGATAATATGCTGCTCGGCAAGCATAGGCTCACCCAGAATATCCTTTGACCAGAATGTATGAGAGATGTGGCGCTTGCCGTTTTTATAGCACAGTTCCAGGTGCTTAGGGTCTAAAAACGTGAAATAAGCCGGCTGCTCCTCCGGGGAAAGGCGACTTCCCAGACAGTCTACCATATCTGTATAAGAGCAGTCCTTTGGAAGTCCCAGATTTTCGCAGATCGAGTACTCCACATTGTTTATAACTTCGATAGGGGTACCGAATATCGTATTCCTTGTGACATTGAAATCCCAATAAGCTCCCGCGCACTCAGTGAGAGCGGAGATCAGCAGCTCCTCACGTTTGTTCATAATCTCCGGAGGAAAAACGTGTTCAATAAGTGACATAAGTTCCTTGCTCCTGTTTAACTAATGGTCGCCTCTAAAAAACCTTGTTTGAGAGAAGATCGACAATAGCCGCATTATCTGCTTCGCAGAAAATGCTACCGTCTGCCGCGTCAAACCTCCTCGCAAGCGTTTTGCCGAAGGCATAACGCAGGCATACAAGCCTTGCAGCAGCGTTTTACGCGCAGCGCATAATGCGTGCACTCTGCCGATTTTCTCTTTTCAAACCGGATTTTAGTGGTTCTCTATTTTTGGGGTTATTCGGATTTGTGACAGCCGGGAGGCTTTATCATCCCGATTATCCCGACGAAAGGGTATAGAACCCCATTCTCATATCCATTATATCACTTTAAATTCAATTAGTCAAGTCAAATCGAATATTTTTTATATAAAATTACTAATTATACCCGCTTTAAACCGGAAAAAACTTCTAATAAGAACCTCTAAAAACCGGCCGTTCGCAATGGGAGCGGCTGTATTATGCTTTCGGCTTATTTTTTTCGGCTCTTTTTTCCTTTTTCGCCTTGATAGCGGCTTTCAGCTTGTCGCGCAGCTCTCGGAGAACGGCAAGGGTCTTGGTGTCGTTGGGGAACAGTTTTTTCAGCAGGAAGATTGCTATCGCCGCAGTAAGTAGCTTTTCCGGAGAAACAGGCAGCCATAGAAAAGCAAGATAGGCGCTGCTTACGCCAATCATCCAGCTTATCTGAAGGAATGACCCCACCGCGAACAAAACATACGACCATCCGTTTGTGATAAACCACGCAATCCCAATGCAAAGCAAAAGATGCGGATTGGCGAAAAAGCGGAGTACCTTTACAGCGGTATTTCTTATGGTTTCCTTATTCTGTTTAATCATTAGTTTCAGAGCCTTTATACATTATTGAGTACGATTAAGGATTTGCTGCATTGGCCTTTCCATCCCTTTTCATAGGATACATCAAAATTCCGAATTTATTCCATAAGGGGCTTTGCCCCGGCATATGCCAACTACTCTCCGTCAACCGCCCGGGACAACATCGGCTTTGAGGATTTTTGAAGGCTGTTAAGGGAGCGCGGCAAAGAACCCGGAAGCTCAATATACGGAACCTCAAAATCGGTTTCCGGAGGTTTCCTGTTGTCATTCAAAAAAGCCTTCCGAACGGTCAGACCGTTCGGAAGTTTGTTTGTTAATCGTTAAACTGTTGCGGTAGGACGGCTATTATCGGTATCCTGCGCCGCAGACGGCGTGATCGGCGGCTTTTCGGTATTAATTCCGCTTGCGATCGCCTTTCCCTGAACGAAGGAGTTCACCATCTGCTTCAGGTCGATCCCCAGACCGTCAAGCAATCCGGAGGACGCCTGCGTGGTTGCTTCCGTGATGTCCTTGACCAGCTTGGAGGTGTTCCCGTCGCCGTACATCGTGATCTTGTCGACGTTCTCGAGCGGCTTTGCGATTGCCTCCGCTATTGCGGGCATCTGCTCGAAGTACATCTGGAGTACGGCGGCTTCTTCCATTTTCTTCATAGCCTCGGCGCGCTTGTCGAGACCCTCCGCTTCCGCGAGCGCCTTTGCGCGGATCGCTTCCGCTTCCGCAACGCCCTTTGCGCGAATACCTTCTGCTTCCTGCTCGGCGGCAAAGCGAGCGGCTTCCGCACGAGCCTTTTCTGCGGCGGCTTCATTCTGCGCGATCACGAGAATAGCGGCGGCTTCGTTTTTCTTGATTTCCAGCTCCGCCTCAGCCTTGCGAATATCCTCGTACTTCTTAGCCTCCGCGTCCTGCTGAGTGGAGTACAGCTCCGCGTCCGCCTTCTGCTGAGCGGCATACTTCTGCGCCTCGGCTGTTTTCTTGACCTCGGCTTCGAGAGCGCGTTCCTTGATTTCGGCTTCCTTCGCCTTGATCTCGACTTCCTTCTCCTGCCTTGCAAGGTTTGCGTTGGCGGTGGTGATCTCTATCGTCTTGCGCTGTTCCTCTTGCTGAATGGTGTAGGCGGCGTCCGCTTCCGCCTTCTTAATATCGGCGTTGCGCTTAAGCTCCGCCTGCTTGATCTCCAGCTCGTTCTGGCGAACGGCGATAGCAGTCTCGGAATCGACTTTCGCGTCGTTTGCCTTGCGGTTAGCCTCGGCCTGCGCGATACGGATATCGCGTTCCGCCTCCGCCTTGGAGATAGCCGCTTTCTTGCGGATCTGCATGGTGTTGTCGATACCCATATCGTTGATAACGCCGTTGTCGTCAACGAAGTTCTGTACGTTGAAGGACACGATCTCAAGACCCATAGCCCTGAGGTCGGGATCGGCGTTCTGGCGTACCTTATCGGCAAATGCCTGACGGTTGGAGATCATTTCCTCAAGACGCATCTGACCGACGATCTCACGCATATTGCCCTCAAGGACCTCACGCGCAACGTTGGTGATGTACTGCGCGTTCTTGTTCAAAAAGTTCTGCTGAGCGCGCTGAATCGTTTCTATTTCGGGGGAAATTTTTACGTTTACAACCGCGTCTATCATAATGTTTATGTAGTCGGCGGTAGGGACTGCCTGCGCGGTCTTAACGTCTACGGACATCAGTGACAGCTCAAGCACGTCGCAGCGCTCGAAGAACGGCAGCTTGATTGCCGCCTTTCCGATAACTACTTTCGCTTTTCTGCGCAGACCGCTTATAATGTACGCCTTATCGGGAGGCGCTTTGCGGTAACCCGCTGCAAACATAAATACGATGATTACGGCAACAACTATAACGGGTATAAGTATTTCCTTTGGTGGCATAACTTCTTCCTCCTTTAATATATGGAAATGTTCTGAGGAAACTCCCTCAAGGGAACCTCTAGAAACCGGTTTAAAAAGAGAAAATCAGCAGACGGTGTGCTATGGCGATTTTATCTCAAACAAGGTCTTTAGAGGTGACCCTAATACTATTCTATCATAATTTATTGTGTTTGTCAAGATTGCAGCGCTAATTAATT
>CAYMTG010000003.1:0-9047 GCA_964393305.1 uncultured Ruminococcus sp. | reverse complement strand
AATACTATTCTATCATAATTTATTGTGTTTGTCAAGATTGCAGCGCTAATTAATTGTGCAAATTGTCAGACAAAGGAGAGATAATCGCCTTTCTTTTATCTGTGCGGTGTTCTTTTACTAATCAAGCAATATTAATATAATGCACAATTTTTAACGGAAAAATTATGCAAATTGACTGTTGACTATTCGGGTCAAATATTCTAAAATAAAAGATGTGTTTATATTACAGAAACCGCTGAAAATCTGTTTTCAGTCTGTCTGAGTCCGGTGCGCCCCGCGCTGCCGTATGGTTCGGTGCGGGCGGGTTTGCGGCTCGATGGCAAAACGATATTTGGGAGTTTAATTCTTTTACGGAGCGTCATTATGGATATTATAGAACAAATAATTCTGATGGATAAGGCGGCTGTTAAGCGCGTAAACGAGGCAGTGGAGCGAGAGAGCAGTCTGCTGAACGAAACCGACGAGCAGGCACGTCTCGCGAGCCGCGCCGCTATTGATGCGGAACGAAAGGCGGCCGAGGAATTCGAGAGTGACGCTGAGCAGAAGCTGAATGAAAAGCTGCGTCACGCCGAGGAGCTTCGCGCTGACCGCTGCAAGAAGCTGGACGAGATCTTTGCTTTGCACAAGCCGCAGTGGAAATCTGAAATTCTCGGAAGAATAACGGAGGGGTAATATGTCGTTTGCTTCCAACTCTGTCGTAGCAAAGGCACGGGCGGTGTTCGGACGGTCGCTGAAGCCGGAGGATTATATCCAGCTTGCGTCTAAGGACAGCGTAGCCGATGTCTGCGCGTTTCTGAAGCAAACCCCGCGATATGAGAAATCGCTCGCTTCGGTAAATCCGCAAATCACTCACCGCGGTCAGCTGGAAAACCTGCTGCTGCGCACGGTGTTCGATATTTTTGACAGCTTTCGGAAATTCGACTTCACGGATGGCGCGGGATTTTTTAGATATATTGTAAAACGGCTGGAAATCGAGCAGATCATTCTTGCGGTGCAGAGCGCGGCGCGAGGAGGCTCGGAATCGTATGTCGTTTCGCTTCCGCTGTTCTTATCCGAAAACGCGAGCGTCGATCTGGCGGCACTGGGTATGTCAAAGACTCCGATTGAAGCGGCGGAGCTGCTTCGTCCAACACCATATTTCAAGGCTGTGGGCGATCTGCTGATGAACGCGGCAAGCGGCGTCGATTTTGATATTTGCGAGTTTGAGCGGCGCATCTACACACAATACTATATGAATATGCTCAAGGCTGCGGACAAGAACCGCAAGGGCGCCGAACGCAAGGAGCTGCGGCGGCTTATCCTGCGCAGCGTGGATATGGCGAACGTCGTGACGGCGCATCGGTATTCGGCGATATTTAAGGCGGACACTGCTGACATCCCGCTCATTCGGTTTAAATACCGGCTGTCCGCTGATGTGATAGAACGGCTGGTACACTTGGACAGCGCGGAAAAAATAGCCGCAGAGCTTGCCGAGATCGGCTATCGCTCGGAAGGAGTGCCGCCAAATACGGTGGAGCTTCTCACCGAGCGGATAAGCCTTGATTTTCTCCGAAAAACACTGAGGCTGTCGCAAAGCTCGGCGGTGGTGTATTTCGCGTTATCGGAATGTCTTTCCATCGAGCTTCGCAACGTAAAGACGCTGATCGAGGGTATTCGATATGGATTGGACAGCAGCCGAATACTTGAAATGATGGTAATATAAGGTGCCTCTTAAAATTGTTTCAGCGTCTGTCTGCCTCCTGCGCGGGGCCGGCACAGCGAAACATGGGTTTTAGAGACTGCCGTAAAGCAAAAACAGGAGGTGATGCGTGTGAGTATCGCTAAAATGTCTCATATGACGATCGAAGGGTCGGTTGAACATTTGGACGCTGTTCTTATGGCGTGCTGTGAGAGCAAGTCTTTTCAGATGATACAGAACACTGCGCTTCGGAATATGGGGGAACAGAACCCGTATTCGGGAATTTACGCGAAAATCCGTGATATGGCGCTTAATCTGGGAATAAAGCCGGAAAAGTGCGATTATAAGTACTTGCTGTACGATACGGCGGAAGATTTCGAGCGGTATTTTGATGGAATAAGCAGCCGATACAATGAAATCTACTCCGATTACGAGCGCGTTACAAAGTCGCTTGAGGAGCATAAAAGCACAGAGGCATATGTAAAGCACCTGCTGGGACTGAACGTTTCGTTTCAGGACTTGTTCTCAATGAAATACGTGAAAGTTCGTATCGGCCGAATGCCTGCCGACAGCGAAGAGAAGCTTCAGTATTTCGCCCAAAAGTGCTTTGCCTTTCTGCCGGTGGAGCGGAATAACGACTTTGTATACGGAATTTACCTCGTGCCGTTTTCGCTGTCGGAGTTCGCGGATTCGATTATGGCTTCGCTGATGTTCGAGCGTACAAAGCTCCCCGACTATCTTCAGGACAACGCGGAGGACGCGGACAAAAAACTTGCCGAACAGATAGCCGCCGAGGAAGATGAAAAGATTCGTTTGGAAAACGAACTTGCTTATTTCGCCGATGAGCTGAAGGAAGATTTTCAGGCGGCTATGTGCAAGCTGAAATATAAGTCTGACTGCTTTGAATTGCGTCGGTTTGTGCTGGTTGCGGGGGAGATCTTCTCTTTATCGGGATATTGCCCGACAAAGAGCTGCGTCGACGTGCGGCGTGCGCTTAAAACGGTTTCCAAGGACATCAAGTGCGTGGAGGTCCCGCTTGACCGTAAGACCGCGTCGGCGGATACTCCGGTAAGTCTTAAAAACAATCGCGTAGTAAGACCGTTTGAGATGTTCGTCAAGATGTACGGACTGCCCTCGTACACGGGATTTGACCCTACGCCGTATGTCGCGTGGACGTATATGATACTGTTCGGACTTATGTTCGGAGACGTTGGGCAGGGACTGGTAGTGTCGCTGCTGGGACTGCTGCTCACCAAGCTCACGAAAAACGGTTTAGCGCCGATTATGACACGTCTGGGAATTTTTTCAATGGCGGGCGGCTGCATATACGGCTCGGTATTCGGCATTGAAACGATAATCAAGCCGATTTACCACCGTGAGGAGATCTGGCGCAGCGTGTGCAGGCTGTTCGGCGGATTGGGAATTCCCGAACACCCCGAAAACATCTTCCAGGCAGCGACAGTAGTGCTGTTGTTCGCGCTGGCTATCGGTATTGTGCTTATTCTGATCTCAATGATTTTCAATATGGTTCAGAACTTCAAGCTGAAGAAAACGGGCGAGGCGCTGTTCGCAGTAAACGGACTTTCGGGTATCGTGTTCTATTTCGCGCTGGTTGCGGGAATTGTGGGACAGCTGCTGTTCGGAATTCCGATGTTCAGTCCGGCTTATATCATTTGCCTTATCGTGCTGCCGATCGTGCTTATCTTCTTCAAGGAGCCGCTTTCAGAACTGGTCGCGGGTAAAAAGCTCCATAAGCCGGAAAGCATTGGCAACTTCATTATTGAGAACTTCATTGAGCTGTTCGAGAGCGCGATAAGCTTCCTGTCAAACACGATGTCTTACCTGAGAGTAGGCGGCTTCGTCCTCTCGCACGCGGGCTTTATGCTGGTTGTGGCGCAGCTTGCGGGGACTACCGTGCCGGGCGCGGAGGTTACCGTGAAAACGGTTATTGTCTACATTGTCGGCAATATCATTGTGATGGGAATTGAAGGCTTGCTGGTGGGCATTCAGGTGCTGAGACTGGAGTTCTACGAGATTTTCAGCCGTTTCTACGACGGCAGCGGAAAAGCGTTCACACCTGTCGAGATAAATCTGGACGCAGAAATTTAAATTACGGAGGATAATTATGAATTACGTATTACTGTTTTTAATGCCGCTGGTTGTGGTTGCGGCGATTATGGCGCCCTTGTTCGTTTGCCTTAAGAAAATGCATGATAAGAAGCCCTTCAACAAGAAGGTCTCCGTCATCGCGAACGTTGCGTCCTTTTTCGGCGTTATGGCGATTATGACCGTGCTGCCGCTTACAGGCGCTTTCGCTGAGAGCGCAGAGGCGGTAAACGAGGCGGCGGCTTCCGGCGGACTCGCCGAAGGCTTAAGGTACATCGGCGCAGCGCTCTCAACGGGACTTGGCACAATAGGAACCGGTATCGCGGTCGGCGGTGCGGCTCCCGCAGCTATCGGCGCGGTTTCCGAGAACGATAAGTCGTTCTCAAAGGCGCTGATTTTCGTGGCGCTCGGCGAAGGCGTCGCAATCTACGGACTGCTTATCTCCATCCTTATCCTGTTCGGTTGATCGGGGAATGGTTCTATGAAGTTTTATCTTATCAGCGACAATATCGATACTCAAATGGGTATGCGCCTTGCGGGTATTGAGGGCGTTGTCGCGCACACCGAAAAAGAGGTCAAAGAGGCGCTGGATCTTGCTGTCTCCGACAAAGAGGTCGCAGTGGTGCTGATGACGGAAAAGCTCGTCTCCCTCTGCCACGACAGGGTGTACGATCTGAAGCTCAACTGCCGTCGACCTCTTATAGTTGAAATTCCCGACAGGCATGGCAACAGCAACGTTATCAACGCGATCGGCAGTTATGTTGAGGATGCGATAGGCGTTAAACTGTGAAAGGAAAATTATGGATCTAAATGCTATAAACGCCTCCAAGCTCAGCCGTTTTCAGGCGGCTGTCGATGAACAGGCGGAAAAGGAGATAGCTCAGCGTGTGGCACAGATCCGCGAGCGGAAGAGCGCTGAAGGAAAGGTTCGCGCTCAGGCGGAGGATCGCGAGGAGCTTGCGAAAATCCGTGCCGAGCATAATGCGGACGAAACGCGGATAAAAAAGGAGCTTTCCCGATGCGATTTCGAGATCGAACGAGCGGTGCTTTCCCACCGTAAGGAGCTTATCGACAGCTTTTTCGAGGAGCTTAAAGCCGAGCTTTGTGAGTTTGCCAACTCCGACAAGTACGGGACATACCTGAAGAAATCCCTTGAAAAGGCGGAAAAAGCCTTGGGAAGTGACTTTGTTGTTCTTGTAAAAGCAACCGATACCGATAAGGTAAAGGCACTCACCAAGAACGAGGTTCGCGCCGATCCCGACATCGTCATAGGCGGCATTTGCGTTATGAACGAGGAGAAGGGTATGTTCGACGATTTTTCGCTTGACAGCGCGCTCAGCGAGGAAAAAGAAGCCTTCGTCAGCAAGAAGGAACTTAAATTATGATATTCTTCGGGAGGAAATATACTCTTGAACAAGTTTAATACGATTTATTCAATTAACGGACCTGTAGTCAAGGCACGCGATACCAAGGATTTCTCAATGCTTGAGATGGTGCTCGTGGGCGAGCGCAGGCTTATCGGCGAGGTTATCGGTGTTACCGACGAGTTCACGACTATTCAGGTTTACGAAAATACGGCGGGACTAAAGGTCGGAGAGCCTATTCAGCCGACGGGTTCGCCCGTCTGCGCGACGCTGGGTCCCGGCATTATCTCGAATATATTTGACGGTATCGAGCGTCCGCTGAAGGATATGACGAAGCTGAACGTCACCGGCTCGGGGGTCAACCCGTTTGTGGCGGAGGGCAACGCGCTTTTCTCGCTCGACACCGAGAAGAAGTTCGACGTCACCGTCACCGTGAAGGTCGGCGATAAGCTCAAGCCCGGTGCTGTTTACTGCACCTGTCCCGAAACGCCGCTTATCACGCATAAGTGTATGCTGCCGCCCGATATGAGCGGCGAGGTTGTCGCTGTTTCGGAGAACGGGCAGTACACGGTAAACGATGTTATCATTAAAATAAAGACGCCGCACGGCGAAGTAAAAGAGCTTACCATGGTGCAGAAATGGGCGATCAAAAAGCCCCGCCCCGTGTCAAACCGACTCCCCATCAGCCGCCCGCTTATTACGGGACAGCGCGTTATTGATACGCTCATACCTATCGCAAAGGGCGGCACGGCGGCTATCCCGGGCGGCTTCGGTACGGGAAAGACCATGACGCAGCACCAGCTTGCCAAGTGGTGTGATGCGGATATTATCGTATATATCGGCTGCGGCGAGCGCGGAAACGAAATGACTCAGGTGCTCGAGGAGTTCTCCGAGCTTATCGACCCAAAGTCCAACCGTCCGCTGACCGACAGAACGGTGCTTATCGCGAATACGTCAAATATGCCCGTTGCGGCGCGTGAAGCGTCGATTTACACGGGGATAACGCTTGCTGAATACTACCGCGATATGGGCTACCACATCGCGATTATGGCGGACTCCACCTCGCGTTGGGCGGAGGCACTGCGCGAGATCTCGGGACGACTGGAGGAAATGCCCGCCGAGGAGGGCTTCCCCGCATATCTCCCATCGCGGCTTTCGGAGTTCTACGAGCGTGCGGGATATGTAGAAACGCTCGGCGGCGACGAAGGCTCGGTAACTATCATAGGCGCGGTTTCTCCGCAAGGCTCGGACTTCTCCGAGCCGGTAACGCAGAACACCAAGCGCTTTGTGCGCTGCTTCTGGGCGCTGGATAAGTCGCTCGCGTATGCGAGACATTATCCGGCTATAGATTGGAACAGCAGCTATTCCGAATATATTGACGATCTGAGCGAATTCTATAACAAGAACGTAAGCTCTGACTTTATGGAGCTGCGTCAGGAGATCTCCAACATTCTTCAGGAAGAAACCAAGCTGATGGAGATCGTGAAGCTTATAGGCGCGGACGTTCTGCCCGACGACCAAAAGCTGGCGATCGAGACGGCGCGTATTGTGCGCGTGGGATTTCTTCAGCAGAACGCATATCATAAGGACGACACCTACGTTCCGCTCGAAAAGCAGCGGCTGATGATGAAGGTGATAGTCGAGCTGTACCACAAGTCTTTGAACGCGCTCAAGGCAGGTGTGCCGTTGTCGGATATTATGGGCGCGGGCCTGTTCGAGAAGGCGGTCAAGATGAAGTACGATATCCCGAACGACAAGCCGGAGATGTTTGACGATTATCTTCGCGAGATAAACAGCACAATCGACAATACGATCGGCACGCTTGCATAAAGGAGAACTGTTATGAGTTTGCAGTATATGGGGCTTAAGGATATAAACGGTCCCCTTGTGGCGATAGAGGGCGTTTCGGGCGTTGCTTATGACGATATTGCGAAAATTCACTTAAGCAACGGCACCGAGCGCATTGGGCGCGTGGTGGAGCTTGAGGGCGACAAGGCGATGCTGCAGGTGTTTGAGGGGACAGACGGTATGTCCCTGAAGAACACACGCACCGTTTTTTCGGGAAAGCCGCTTGAGATCCCGCTCGCTGAGGAGATGCTCGGACGAGTGTTTAACGGCGCGGGAAGACCTATCGACGGTCTGGGAGACGTGTTCCCCGAGAAGATGGGCGACGTCAACGGTCAGGCGCTTAATCCCGTTGCGCGCCGTTACCCGAGGAACTACATCCACACGGGGATTTCCTCGATTGACGCGCTGATGACGCTTATACGCGGACAGAAGCTCCCGATCTTCTCGGGTTCGGGACTGTCGCATAATAAGCTCGCCGTGCAGATCGTCAAGCAGGCGAAGCTCACCGGCGACGATGCGGGAGATTTCGGTATCGTATTCGCGGCGATGGGCGTTCAGAACGACGTTGCGGAGTATTTCCGCCGCTCGTTCGTGGAGACGGGCGCTATCGAGCGAGTATGTATGTTCCTCAATCTCTCAAGCGACCCGATTATCGAGCGCTTGCTCACCCCGCTCTGCGCACTGACGGCGGCGGAATATCTCGCGTATGAAAAGAATATGCATATTCTGGTTATTATGACGGATATGACGAGCTATGCCGAGGCACTCCGCGAATTTTCCTCCTCTAAGGGAGAAATTCCCGGAAGAAAGGGTTATCCGGGTTATCTGTACTCCAACCTCGCGTCGCTGTATGAGCGCGCCGGCGTTATTGAGGGGAGTACCGGCTCGGTTACGCAGATCCCCATTCTTACAATGCCGAACGACGATATAACTCACCCTATCCCCGACCTTACCGCGTATATTACGGAGGGGCAAATCGTGTTCGACCGATCCCTCGACCAGAAAGGAATTTATCCCGGCTTGTCGGTACTGCTGTCGTTGTCCCGTCTTATGAAGGACGGCATAGGCGAGGGCTACACCAGAGCCGACCACTCGGCGGTGGCAAATCAGCTTTTCGCTGCGTATGCCAAGGTGCAGGACGCACGTTCGCTTGCATCGGTAATCGGCGAGGACGAGCTGTCCGATAACGACCGTGCGTATATGCGCTTCGGCAGGCTGTTCGAGGATAATTTTCTCAATCAGGGCTTTGACGAGAACCGTTCAATGGACGAGACGCTTGACATCGGCTGGGATCTGCTTTGCACTCTCCCGAGAACCGAGCTTGACCGAATGGACGACAAGCTTCTTGACGAGAAGTACGATGAGAGCAGGGCAGAGCGTTTTCTGAACGACTCCCCCCAAAACCCGGATATAGCGAATGAGCTGAAATAAACGAATAAAATATGAAATGGCGGTGATATTTTGGCGGAGCAGGTTTTCCCGACTAAAGGAAATCTCATAAAATCCAAGCGTCAATTGGCGCAGGCGATGATGGGTTACGACCTAATGGACAGGAAGCGTAATATCCTTATACGTGAGATGGTGTCGTTGGTGGACGAGGCGAAGGAACTGCGTTCCGGCATTGACAGCACCTATTCTGAGGCTTACCGCGCTCTGGAGCATGCGAATGTCACGCTGGGACTTATTGAAAATCTCGCGCAGATGTTTCCAATTGAGAATTCTCTCTCGTTGTCGGTACGAAGCGTAATGGGCGTAGAACTCCCGAAGATCTCCGCCGACATTAAGCCCGTTACCAAGCCGATTTATCCCATGCACCTTACTAATTCCGCATTTGATTACGCATATATCTGCTTCAACAGGGTAAAGGAGCTTACCGTACGGCTTGCCGAGGTGGAGAACAGCATCTACCGTCTCGCGGCGGCGATCAAAAAGACCCAGAAACGCGCAAACGCGCTCAAGAATATTATGATACCGCGCTTCAAGGAGCAGGTGAAGTTCATCACCAACGCTCTAGACGAAAAGGAGCGCGAGGAGTTCTCCAGACAAAAGGT
>CAYMTG010000002.1:0-26941 GCA_964393305.1 uncultured Ruminococcus sp. | reverse complement strand
CCGCACCGGACGCTCCGGTCGCACCGGACGCTCCGGCTCGCACCGGACGCTCCGGTCGCGCCGGACGCTCCGGCTCGCACCGGACGCTCCGGTCGCGCCGGACGCTCCGGCTCTAAGGCGGCGGGTTCCATATTGAAACAAAAGGAGGATTTTATTATGACTAGGAAGATTTTGATTATCGTAGGTATTCTCGTTGCGGCCGCTGCGGCTGCTACGGGCGTGGCGTACTTCCTGCTGAAGAAGTCGGAGCTGCTCGATACGGATGATTTTTCTATCGATGACGATGATGACTTCGGAGAAGACGTCTGATGGCAAAGGAAGTCAAGACGAACGCTCTGCGCATTCTTGACAAGCTGAAAATAACCTATTCTCCGCATTCCTACGAGTGCGGAGAATTTGTTGACGGCGTACATATCGCCGAGCAGCTCGGACAAGATCCCGGACAGGTGTTCAAGACGCTGGTGACAGTCGGAAAGAGCGGGGCGCATTATGTGTTCGTGCTGCCCGTCGCACGGGAGCTTGATATGAAGAAGTGTGCGCGTGAGGCGGGGGAGAAGTCCCTCGAGATGGTTCACGTTAAGGACATAAACGCGCTGACCGGATATGTTCGCGGCGGGGTATCGCCGATCGGCATGAAGAAGCAGTTCGCGACGTTCGTACATTCCTCTGCGGAGGGGCAGCCGACAATTCTCGTAAGCGGAGGACGGCTCGGACTTCAGGCGGAACTGGCTCCCGCGGACCTGCTGAAGGCTTGTAACGGCAAATTCGCCGACATTATTGTGTGAAGGCGACCGGACAACTTGTCGAAAAAACGATCGCCGATAAACAGCCGCGCCGCCCACGAGTGAATTGACAATGTACAATTGATAATTGACAATTAAGGTGCGCCGCTTCGCGGCGCGAATTAAAATAAATGTCCGCCGAAGGCGGACACCAAAATTGTCAATTCTCCATTCTCAATTATACATTTTTCTACAAAATCACCGCTGCCCCGAAGGGCAGCGGCATCTTTGTTTAAGGGACAAATCCCGTCGGATTTACCGAGCTTGTGAGAGATCAGCAGCCACAGCCGCAGCCGTTGTTGTTGCCGCATCCGCATCCGCAGCTGTCACTGGCGGTGTTGTAGCCGTTGTTGTTGCCGCAGCAGCAGAACAAGAGAAGAAGGATGATGATCCAGCAGCAGCTGTTACCGCCCATATTGAAACCACACATAACGTACCTCCTATAGTACAGTAGAAACCTTCGCTTCCCTTTGAAGCTTCCGTTTCATAGTTCATATTATGCGGGAGGATAAAATCGGTGAAAGGATTTTTTGGAGTAATTTTTTGGGGAGAACGCGGGGCGGCGGGGATATGAGGCGCGGCAGAGCCGTGCCTTGCCGCGTTGAATGACGGGACAAGCTCCTTATTGAAAGCAAAAACACCGCCCGGGGAATGAGCGGTGTTTTCCGTATGATTGGAGGATTTGATTTTTCTTTTTCCTTCTGATATTATTCTAGCACAAACAAATCCGGATTGCAATAATTATGACAAAATTGTAACCACTTTCTTTTAATCTGTAACCGATTTGTAACTTTTTGGTTACTGCTTTGTAAGAAATGCGTTTTTTAACGAGTTTTTCAAGTGAAACTCCTGTGAAAATTCAAAAAAGCTCTAGTCAAAGACAAAGTTTTGTGCTATAATATATTAATGGAATAATACGCAGATCCGGGAGACGAGTTGTCTCTCGGCATTATCCCGCGCCGCGCATTCGGCGTTATTCTTTTGATTACAGGAGACCCAAAGACCTTATGATATATCTGGATAACGCGGCAACCACTAAGCCTTGTCCCGAGTGCCGCAAAGCCGTTGAAGAGGCGATGGAAAACACCTTCGGGAACGCAAGCTCTCTGCACGGATTAGGGACAAGCTCTATGCAGATCATTTCCCGGGCAAAGCGGACGCTGCTGTCTGCGGCGGGGAAAACGCCGTTCGACGGGGATGTGCTGTTCGTGTCCGGCGCCACGGAGGCGAACAATACCGCGCTTCTCGGAGCGGCTGAAAACTACTCAAAGCGCGGGAAGAAGATAATCTCGACGGCGATCGAGCATCCATCGGTCGCGAGAGTGCTGAATAAGCTGGAAAAACAGGGTTTTTCCGTGATCAGACTTTCTCCTAAGGATTTTGGAAACTTTTCTGACGGAATTCTGGACTTCATAGATGAGGAAACTTTTCTCGTAAGCTGTATGGCAGTAAACAACGAAACAGGTTTTCGGACCGATGTTTCGGAGCTTTACAAGAAAATCAAGAAGAAAAACCCCGGGACAGTGGTACATATCGACGCTGTTCAAGGCTTCTTGAAAATGCCGCTCGACGGCGATCTTATCAGCGTTTCGGGACACAAGGTTCACGCGACAAAGGGCATAGGCGCGCTGTTTGTGAAGAGGGGGATTCGTCTCCCGGCACTTCTCGAGGGCGGCGGTCAGCAAGGCGGTCTGCGTTCGGGAACCGAGCCGGTCGAGCTTATCGCGGGGTTTGACGCGGCTGTGCAAGCCTATCGCGGCTCTGCCGAGGGGTTCTCCAGGCTGAAAAGCTATCTTTGCGGGAAGCTTTCGCAGATGGAAAATATCGGTATCAACTCCGGTGACGACTGCGTTCCGAATATCGTGAACTTTTCGGTTCGCGGAGTGCGCTCGGAGATTATGCTCCATTCGTTGGAGGAGGAAAAGATCTACGTATCGAGCGGCTCGGCTTGTTCCAAGGGGAAAAAGAGCGGTGTTCTCTCCGCGTTCGGTGTTTCGGACAAGGACGCGGACAGTGCGATAAGGGTGTCGTTCTCCTCGGAGAGCACTCTTGAGGACATAGATAAGCTCTGCGGCAAGATCTCAAAGACAATAGAAAGAGTACGAAGATAACGATGCATTTCCTTTTTGTAGGACTGGGCGGAGCGGTTGGAGCGATGCTGCGTTATGCCATTGGCTTCATTCCATACAAGGGTGATTTCCCGATCCTGACGCTTGCGGTAAATTTTCTCGGAGCGGTGCTGATTGGGTTTATAAACGGGATTTCGGACAAGAAGCTTTCGGATAATGCGATCCTGTTTATGAAAACGGGCGTATGCGGTGGGTTTACAACATTTTCAACATTCTCACTTGAAGCGTATAAGCTGTTTGAAGCGCAGCGGTCTTTTTTGGCTGTAGTTTACATGATATTGAGTGTTACTCTGTGTTTGGCGGGAGTTTTTGTGGGTACTTGCTTCTCCAAGAAAATAACTATACAATAATTAAGGGGATAATGAATGAAAGAAATCATACTTGCAAAGTACGGAGAGATCGCTTTAAAGGGCGACAATCGCATTACCTTCGAGGATATGCTGGCGAAGAACATTCGCCGCCGTCTGAAGAAAATCGGCTCCTTTAACATTACGCACAGGCAGTCAACCATCTATATAGAGCCGATTGACGAGGATGCGGATATAGACAGGGCGGTCGAGTCGCTGAAGAAGGTGTTCGGTATAAGCGCGATCCAGCGCTGTGCGGTGTTCCCGAAGGACTTTGACACCGTCGCGGCTAACCTTAAAGAGTACCTGACCGAGGCGCTCGAAGACGCTAAGACCTTCAAGGTTGAGGCAAAGCGCTCCGACAAGAGCTTTCCAATGAACTCGCCGCAGATACAGCAGGCATTGGGAGACGCGGTACTTGACGTATTCCCGCATTTGGGGGTTGACGTACATAACCCCGAGGTTTCGGTGCGTCTCGAGATTCGCGATAACGGCGCGTATCTCTCTGCAAAGCGTATTCCGGGGGTATGCGGAATGCCTGTGGGAAGCAGCGGCAAGGCGCTTTTAATGCTCTCGGGAGGAATAGACAGTCCGGTAGCCGGCTATATGATGGCAAAGCGCGGACTTATCGTGGACTGTATTCACTACATCAGTCCGCCTTACACCTCGGAGCGTGCTAGAATGAAAGTGGAGAAGCTCTGCGAGGAGCTGACGGAATACTGCGGTGACATTATCTTCTACTGTGTTCCGTTCACCGAAATTCAGGAGAAGATACGCGACAATTGCCCCGAGATGCATTTTACCGTGATAATGCGTCGGCTGATGCTCGAGATCGCGAACAGGATCTGCGAGAAGCATAATTATGGCGGCATTATCACGGGCGAAAGTCTGGCGCAGGTCGCGTCGCAGACTTTACCGGCGCTCGGCTGCACTAACGCGGCGGCGAGATTTCCCGTGTTCCGTCCGGTGATCGGAATGGACAAGGTGGAGATCACCGAGATCTCACGCAAAATCGGCACGTTCGAGACCTCTATTCTCCCGTATGAGGACTGCTGCACGGTATTCAGTCCCAAGCACCCCTGCACCAGACCCAAGCTTGAGGATGTGATCGAGGCGCAGAACGCTTACGACTTCTCCGAGCTTATTGATCAGGCGGTGGAGAACACAGAGGTCAAGCGGTTCAAGTACGGCGAGCAGACGGTATTTTTGGATTAAGGTGGTAACTTGGAAGAGATATATAATCAGATTGCAGTTCTTGCCGACAAGACGGTAAAGCTCCTTGCCGAAAAGGGCAAAAAGGTCTCGACAGCGGAAAGCTGCACAGGCGGTATGATCTCGGCTGCGCTGACAAGCGTTCCGGGCAGTTCCGCTGTGATAGAGCTGGGAGTTTGTTCCTATTCCAACAGGATCAAAAACGAGGTATTGGGCGTAAGCTCCGAGACTTTGGAGAAATTTTCCGAATACAGCGACCGTTGTGCCGAGGAAATGGCGCTTGGCGCTGCCGGAGTATCGGGCGCGGATTACGCCGTCTCCACTACCGGAGTTGCAGGACCTACCGGCGGCACCGAGGAACATCCGGTGGGAGAGGTGTTCATAGGCGTGGCAGGCTTGGGCGGCGCAAACGCGCAGCGATTTGAGTTTCAAGGCGACAGGGAAGAGGTTCGTGCGAGAGCTTG
This sequence comes from uncultured Ruminococcus sp., assembly GCA_964393305.1. Taxonomy (GTDB): domain Bacteria; phylum Bacillota; class Clostridia; order Oscillospirales; family Ruminococcaceae; genus CAG-115. The sequence goes on along the minus strand of CAYMTG010000002.1, from coordinate 22,007 downwards.
CCGCAAGGCGCTTGAACTGCTTTTTACAGAGATAGAAAAGGGGGAAATATAATGTCTCGGTTTGACGAAGAAAAACAAAAGAAAAGAAAGCCGTCCGACAGAACGATCGCGTTCGATAAATTTGAATTGCCGCAGGATGAGCGTCCGCCCCATAAGCGGGAGCATACCCTCTACGAGGAAATGGAGCGGGAGAGTGAGAAAGTCCCTGCTCCCAAGGCGAAGAAGTCCAATAAAATCAGCGGAAGGAAGTCCAAAAGCGCATTCTCCGGCTTTATGGAGGCAGTCCTGCCGCAGCCTGAGGATCCCGGAAAAGAGAAGTTCCGCAAAATTTTCCTGCTGGCGATGATCGCCGTACTCATCGGGACTCTCGTGTTTCTGGGCTGGCAGCTCATCAGCATAGACAAGGGCAGCAAGGTCAACAACGTGATCGCGGGTCTTGCTGGGGAATCAATTGAGACGAATGGCAGCTACAGCCGTCCTTCGTATATAGACGAGCCGACTTTCTCGATAGTGACGACTCAGCAGGAGCCTTCCGACGAGCCGGAGGTTATCGACACAACGCCGCTTGTCAATACGCCTCTTAATATTAACTTTGACAATCTGCTAGAGGTCAACCCCGACACAAGGGCATGGGTAAAAATCACGGGTACCGCTGTCAATAATGTGGTAGTGGATGGCAGGGACAATGAGTATTACCTTACGCACGATTTTTACGGGAACGAGTCTGTTTCGGGTACTGTTTTTGCGTCGAAGCTTAATACATGGGACGGCAAAGATGATAATACCATTTTGTTTGGACATAATATGGCTTCGGGCGATTTCTTCTCTTATGTAGTGCATTATGTCCCCAATGATTCCAGCAGTGAGCCTATCGCATTCTACAAGGTTCACCCGACGATTATGATGGCGACTCCCGACGGGGGCAGCGCGACATATAAAATCTTCGCGGGAATTGTGTGCAACACGCAGTCCGAATACGGCGAGGTCTTTGACTACATAAACAAGACGCGCTTCGCGACTGCAGACGATTTTAACCGTTATATTCTTGACATTATGGATAGAAGCTGGTTCTTTACCGACGTAGATCTGACTTACGGAGACGAGCTTCTCACGCTTTCCACCTGTTTCTGGCCGCTCGGCAGAAAAATCGATACGCGCTGGGTCGTTTTCGCGAGAAAGGTGCGTCCCGGCGAGAGCGAGGAGGTCGATGTTACCAAGGCATACCGTAACTACCAGCCCAAGCTTTTCGACTATTACTATGAGAGAATAAACGGAAGCTGGGCGGGAAGCGTCTGGGATAAGAAAAAGCTTTTAAGCTATCAGGAGTAATAAAAGGGGGGGGGAAAAATATGGCACAATCGGATACTAAAAAGGGCGGAATAATGGGCATTGTAAAAGGGCTTATCCCGCAAAAGGGCGACAGTGTCGGCGAGATGGTCAGGAAGATCGTTTTTTTGGTTTCCTTTGCGGTGCTTATTGTGATGGTAGTTCTTATCATCAATAATTTTAGGGTCTCTAAGCATGAGGACGAGGCGAATAAAGAGATCGCCGATATCTTCCACAGCTCCGATATTCAGATCGATACAAACAAGCGCGAGGAGCTGAATAAGGAATTTCCCGAGGTTCAGGAGCAGTTCCTGCCGCTTCTTGAGAAGAACAAGGATACCATAGGCTGGATAAACATCTCGGATACGTCCGGGAACGAGGTTATCGACTACCCCGTTCTCCAATGCGGCGATAACAGCTATTATCTTACCCATGACTTTTACGGCAGATCCAGCCGTTCGGGCGCGATTTTTGCGGACTGCAACGTTCCCATTACCGCCGAGAGCCAGCCCGCAAATATTGTTCTCTACGGACACAATATGATGGATGGGAGTATGTTCGCGCAGCTTACCAAATACTATAATTTCCGTAATAAAGACCACAGCGATATATCATATTACAAGGAACATCCTACCGTAACATTCAGTACCCTTTACGGGACTTCCACATATAAAATTTTCGCGGGAATAATGACCAATACGGAGGAAGTCGGCGGCGAGGTGTTCAACTACCATCTTGTCCACAACTTTGGCTCCAAAGCCGACTTTGAGGACTACTGCGGGCAAATACTCGACCGTTCGACGTTCTACACACCGGATGTTGACCTTCAGTACGGCGACGAGCTGCTGACGCTCTCAACCTGCATTCTCGGCATTACCGACCAGGCGGATACACGTTTTGTGATTTTTGCGCGTAAGGTGCGCGAGGGCGAGAGCGAGACCGTTGATGTTGAAAAAGCATACGCCAATCTCGATCCGCTGTTCTACGATATGTACTACAACGTATACGGCGGCTCGTGGGGCGGAAGAAAGTGGGATCCCGCTCTTATCAAGGGGTATGAGGGACACACCGTAAGTTGATATTGGCAAAACATACGGCATAGAGGAGCAAGATGAAGAACATATCGCTTTTACAAATTATAATAGCGCTGGGCATTGTAAATATATACCTGTTCACCTGCACGGTGGCGGGAACCGTGGAAGAGGAGAAGCCGCCCGTTGAGTCTCTCCCGCTTGACGCGGCGAACGATATTGAGGATGAGGCAAACGGCGTGGGAACACAAGACTTTCTCATTCCCTCGGAGGACGATCAGCCCGAACAGGGACTTCCGCAGGATTTCTTCACGATATCCTTTGGAACAGCTTCGCTTGCCCAAAGACCGTACAGCACTACTTATTCCCCAAGCGAGGAACTACAGGCGATAATCAAGGGGGAGGATCCACAGTCCTCATCGTCTTCGGCAGATTCTTCAAGCAATTCGAGCGTGTCAAGCTCGTCAAGCACGTCGAGTCCGGCGAGCAGTTCAAGTTCGTCAGGCGCGTCAAGTCCGGCGAGCAGTTCAAGCTCATCAAGCACACCGAGCCTTTCGAGTTCATCCGAATCGGCAAACTCTTCCGACACTTCTTCGACAACAACCTCGTCAGCCGAGAGCTCGCAGCCGCAGAGCCTATCCTCATCGTCAGAGGCAGCATCAGCTTCTTCGGTGACATCATCGGCGTCAACGACCCCCTCTCAGCCGGCGGACAATCCGGCCGAGAACGAAATTTTGACAGTCAACGACGGCGGCGAGATCGTATCGGGAAAGGCGATCGATATTATTTCAAGAATAGTCCAGAATGAGATCGGCGCAACCTTCGCCCCCGAGGCTATCAAGGCGCAGGCGGTGGCGGCATACACTCACGTGAAGTATAACAACACCCACAACAATAACCCCAGTGTCAGCCTTGCGGACAGCGTGTCCGACTCGGTCAAGGTGCTTACCGCGTCCGTGATCGGACAGGCGGTGTATTACAACGGCGAGATGATCCAAGCGGTGTACTCGGCATCCTCGGCGGGATATACCGCGTCCAGCGGCGTTGTGTGGGGAAATCCGCTGCCATACCTACAATGCGTGTATTGCGAGCTTGACGCGGATTATGACCCCAACTATGGGAGAACAAAGACATTCTCCTCCGCCGATATTAAAAACCGCATCTACAACACGACCGGAATTTCTGTCAGCGGCAACCCCGCCGATTGGATAGAGATTGTAGATTTTGCGGAGGGAAAATATGTCGGAAGTATGGAGATCGGAGGGTATGACAGTTACATCAATTCCTCAGGAAAGACCGTCAAAATAAACGGTCGTGTTTTCCGCGAGCAGATAATGAGCTTCGACATACGCTCTTCCGCGTTTGATGTTAGCTACGACGCGGCGGCGGACGAGTTCACCATCACTACATACGGCTACGGTCACGGCGTTGGAATGAGCCAGAACGGCGCAAATAACCTCGCCAAATACTGGGGTTGGGATTACAAGCAGATCCTTGAGTTCTACTATCAGGGTACGGTGGTCAAGTAATAGCAAACGGCTTTGGTGCGGTATCCAAAGCCGTTTTTTTTGTAAAGGAAAAGACGGCTCTCTTGGAATGAAAAATTTTCCAACCAATACTTTACTTGTTGAATTTTCAAAATATATGACATAATAAACGAAGAGCGTTTATTATGGGAACCTCTAAAAGCCTCTTTTCATTCTTCTTTTGTCCCTCGCAGCGGGGCAAAGGCAGATATAGAAACGATATTTTTGGGGTTTTAGAGATCCCTTTATGAATATACTCTCGCGTAATATTCTCAAAAGGGAGATCAGAAATGAACCAAAAGGATTTCAAGCCTTATATCCCGGCGGATAAGGTAACACCGGAGATCACAGCTACCTCAATAATAACCGGACTTATCCTCGCGATCGTATTCGGCGCGGCAAACGCCTATCTGGGACTTCGCGTTGGAATGACGGTCTCGGCATCCATACCGGCGGCGGTGATCTCGCTGTCGGTGCTTAGGGTTATCCTCAAGAAGAATTCCATTCTCGAGAGTAATCTGGTGCAGACCATAGGCTCGGCGGGAGAATCTGTCGCGGCAGGCGCTATTTTTACGCTTCCGGCGCTTTTCCTCTGGACTAAAGACGGTGTTACCGAAAAGCCGAGTATTATTGCCATCACGCTCATCTCGGTTTGCGGCGGACTGCTCGGCGTATTGTTTATGATACCCCTCAGAAACGCGCTTATCGTCAGGGAGCATGGCGTGTTGCCGTACCCCGAGGGCACCGCTTGCGCGGAGGTGCTTCTCGCGGGCGAAAAAAGCGGCGGCTCGGCTAAGAGCGTATTTTTGGGTATGGGTTTTGCGGCAGGCGTGAAGTTTCTGATAGACGGATTAAAGGCAGCGGCGGGTGTTATTACAATCCCGTTTAAGCTATTAAAGACCGAGTTTTCCGTACAGCCATATCCCGCGCTGCTGGGAGTGGGGTATATCTGCGGACCGAAGATAGCGTCGTATATGTTCTCCGGCGGCTTGCTGGGGTGGTTCGTGCTTATTCCCGCTATTGTGATATTTGGCGCGAATACCATACTTTATCCGGGAGACATCATAATTTCCGAAATATATGCGGCAAAAGGCGCATCCGCAATCTGGAGCAGCTACATACGCTACATCGGAGCGGGTGCGGTTGCGGCAGGCGGTATTATGAGCCTTATCAAGCTTATCCCGCTTATCGCCCGAACCTTCGGCGAATCCCTCAAGGGACTAAAGGGCGGCGCTTCCAAGTCAACGCTCAGAACCGAGCGGGATTTGAATATGAAATTCACGCTTGCGGCGATTGTTGTGGTGACGCTTGTGCTGTGGCTTATACCGCAGGTGCCTGTGACGCTGCTCGGCGCTGTTATGATCGTAGTGTTCGGCTTCTTCTTTGCGACAGTTTCATCGAGAATGGTGGGACTGGTGGGTGGCAGCAACAACCCTGTTTCTGGTATGGCTATCGCAACGCTGCTTATACTGACGCTGATTTTGAAGGCGACAGGCACCACCGGCGCTGAGGGTATGGTAACCGCGATCTCAATTTGCTCTGTTATCTGTATAATCGCGGCTGCGGCGGGCGATACCTCACAGGATCTGAAGACCGGCTTCTTGCTGGGTGCAACTCCCGTAAAGCAGCAGATAGGCGAGCTTATCGGTGCGGGAGTATCCGCACTCACTATTGGATGGGTGTTTATACTGCTGGATTCCGCATGGGGATTTGGCACCGCTGAGCTTGCGGCGCCTCAGGCTACACTGATGAAGATGATTACTGAGGGGGTTATGGACGGAAATCTCCCTTGGGGACTTGTGGGAATAGGCGTTTGCATAGCTGTGATTTTCGAGGCGCTTCGTATCCCGGTGCTGCCCGTGGCAATCGGTCTGTATCTGCCGCTGGAGTTGTCGGCTACTATTATGATAGGCGGAGTTATCCGCTTGTTTGCCGACAAGGGTAAGAGCGAGAAGGAGAAGAGTGACGACTCTAATTCCGGTATTTTGTTTTCCTCGGGAATGATAGCGGGCGAGGGACTTGTGGGCATTATGCTCGCTATATTCGCGGTAACCGGTATTGACGAGGCGATAGATGTATCGGGGTTCTTCAGCTCGGGCGTAATAGGCGCAGTGGTGCTGCTTGCGGTACTTTGCACGGTGCTGATCAAATACTCGGGAGTGCGTTTCGCGTTTGGAAGGAAAATGGATGGCAAATAAAAAATGTGATAACTATTTTGACCTGATACCAAGGCGCAGCGACAAAATCTCCTACGAGAAAACCGTCGACGGGAAAGTCACTCTTCTTGTCGAGAACAAGGGCGTTTTCAACAGGCTAATGCAGAAAATCGCCGGTAAGCCTCGTATAACCCGAGTTGACGCGGAAGGGCAGGGGAGCTTTGTGTGGCTGTGCATAGACGGCGAAAGGACGGTGTTTGACATTGCCCGCGCCCTCAAGGACGAGTTCGGCGACGCCGCAGAGCCGGTCTGCGAGCGGCTTATCACGTATATGCATATGCTTGAGAGGTGCGGCTTTGTTGAGATGATTAATACTAATAACCATACTTTATGATGGCGCTTATCAAGCAGGCGGAAAAGGTATTTCCCTAACCAGATGTGATAAACTAAAAACAAAATCAGCGATGGATCTCTCCACCGCTGACATTTTTGTTATTCCGGATTATGCGCGCAAATCGCATAATAGAGCCAATTCATTAACCCTTCATAGCCTCTTCGACAGCAACCGCGCAAGCAACGGTTGCGCCAACCATGGGGTTGTTGCCCATACCGATAAGACCCATCATCTCAACGTGAGCGGGTACGGAAGAAGAGCCCGCGAACTGCGCGTCGGAGTGCATACGTCCCATTGTATCGGTCATACCGTAGGAAGCGGGACCTGCCGCCATATTATCGGGGTGGAGAGTACGTCCCGTACCGCCGCCGGAGGCAACGGAGAAGTATTTCTTGCCCTTGTCGGTGCATTCCTTTTTGTAAGTACCCGCAACAGGGTGCTGAAATCTGGTGGGATTGGTAGAGTTACCGGTGATGGAAACGTCAACGCCTTCCTTCCACATTATCGCAACGCCTTCGGTTACGTCGTTCGCGCCATAGCAGTTTACCTTTGCGCGAAGACCGTCGGAGTATGCCTTGCGGAATACCTCCTTGACCTCGCCGGTGTAGTAATCCATTTCGGTTTCAACGTAGGTAAAGCCGTTGATACGAGCGATGATCTGAGCCGCATCCTTTCCGAGACCGTTCAGGATAACACGGAGCGGTTTTTTGCGGACCTTGTTCGCCTTCTCGGCGATACCGATAGCGCCCTCGGCGGCAGCGAAGCTCTCGTGTCCCGCGAGGAACGCGAAGCACTCGGTCTCTTCTTCAAGAAGCATTTTGCCGAGATTGCCGTGACCGAGACCGACCTTTCTCTGGTCGGCAACGGAGCCGGGAATACAGAAGGACTGAAGTCCTTCGCCGATCGCGGCAGCAGCGTCGGCAGCTCTGGTGCAGCCTTTCTTGATCGCGATAGCGCAGCCTACGGTGTAAGCCCACTTTGCGTTCTCAAAGCAGATAGGCTGAATACCTTCGGTGATCTTATAGGGATCGAACCCCTTTGCCTTGCAGATATCAGCACATTCCTCAATGGAGTTAATGCCGTATTTATTAAGAACAGCGAGAATTTGCTTTTCTCTTCTGTCGTAAGATTCAAATAAAGCCATTTGTATGTACCTCCTTACTGCTTTCTGGGATCGATGAACTTAACGGCGTCGGCAACGCGCCCGTACTGACCCTTTGCCTTTTCGAGAGCGGTGTTAGCGTCATCGCCTGCCTTAATGAAGTCCATCATCTTGCCGAAGTTTACGAACTTGTAGCCTATGATCTCGTTGTCGGCATTGAGAGCGAGATCGGTAACATAACCATCGGTCATTTCAAGGTAGCGAGGACCCTTTGCAAGAGTTCCATACATGGTACCAACCTGAGAACGCAGACCCTTACCGAGATCCTCAAGTCCCGCGCCTACGGTAAGTCCATCCTCGGAGAACGCGGACTGAGAACGTCCGTATACGATCTGGAGGAACAGCTCGCGCATTGCGGTGTTGATAGCGTCGCAAACCAAGTCGGTATTGAGAGCCTCAAGAATAGTCCTTCCGGGGAGAATTTCAGCAGCCATAGCGGCAGAGTGTGTCATACCGGAACATCCGATAGTCTCAATGAGAGCCTCCTGGATTACGCCCTCCTTAACGTTGAGGGTGAGCTTGCAGGTACCCTGCTGAGGAGCACACCAGCCGATTCCATGTGTGAAGCCGGAGATGTCCTTGATTTCCTTTGCCTTGACCCACTTTGCTTCCTCCGGAATGGGAGCACAGCCGTGAGCCACGCCCTGTGCAACGGGGCACATAGCGTCAACTTCGTGAGAATAAGTCATACTTTTGTCTCCTTTGTTAAAAATTAGCAGCAAATTTTCAATTATTCGCAAAATTTGTCCGCCGTACACTTACATTATACTACAGCTTGACATTTTTTTCAAGGGGGGAGAGGTAATTTCTGTTACTTTTTTCACAAATTTTTCAAAAAATTTTGGGAGAGACAAATCTCTCCCAAAAAATGTAAATTTCAAGACAACAATCAGCCGTTAAGCAGTCTCTTTTCCATATCCTGTGGGTTGTTGCAGTACTCCATACAAGCCTGATATGAGATCTTTCCTGCCTTATAGAGCTTCGCTAACGCTTCGGTGAGCGTCTGCATACCATAGGAGAGACCGCCCTGCATTGTGGTCTCCATCTGGGCGAGCTTGTTGGAACGGATGATGTTCTTTACCGCATCGGTGCCTATCATAACCTCAACGGCGGCAACACGTCCCTTACCATCCGAGGTGGGAATAAGCTGCTGTGCGATAACTCCTTGGATAAGATCCGCCAGCTGAGTGCGAACCTGCTCCCTAACATAGGACGGGCAGACGTCAACGATACGCTCTATAGTCTGCGCGGCAGAGCTGGTATGCAGCGTGCCGAATACAAGGTGTCCTGTTTCTGCGGCGGTGAGGGCAAGGGAGATGGTTTCGTAGTCTCTCATCTCGCCTATGAGAATAACGTCCGGGTCTTCGCGGAGCGCACTTCTCAAGGCTGCTTCAAATGAAGGAACATCACGCCCTATTTCACGCTGGTGAATAGTCGCTCTTGCCTGCCTGTACTTATACTCAATAGGATCCTCGATCGTGATAACGTGGCAGGGACGGCTTTCATTGATGTGCTGGATCATAGCCGCGAGGGAGGTGGACTTACCCGCGCCTGTGGGACCTGTAACCAACACCATTCCTCTGTGCTTTTTAGCAAGCTCCAGAAGAACGTCAGGCATACCAAGCGTATCAAGGCTGGGAATTTCTGTATTCAGCAGACGTATGGATGCCGCAAGCTTACCTTCATGGTGAAATACGTTTACACGCTGTCTTGCGCCGTTTTTGAGCTCAAACGAGAAATCCGCGTCTCCGCCGTCCATAACGATCTTCTCAAGCTCGGGCGAGAGCATGGAAAGGATAGTGCGGTGAATGACCTGGTCGGTCAGTCCCTCCTGATATTTCTGAAGCTCGCCGTGTATGCGGATTACAGTCGGCGCGCCGACCGTGAGGTGGATGTCCGATGCCTTAAGCTCGCGTGCGCCCATAATGAATTCATCAAATGTCATAACGTTACTCCTTAATCTTAAATTGTATTCCGCTTGCCGAGAAATATACTTCATCCGAGGTGTTTGCTATACGCTGATTTACGCGGCCAAGAATGTTCCGATACGCGGACATCCTCGTAGTTTCCTCAGAAAATGAAAACCCCAATTCACCTGTTATTATTACAATAGTTCCCAGATTTTCAGCAACTCTGTCCCGAAGAGCGTTTACCTCGCTGAGAACCCGCTTTTCGATCTGCTTTCTCATCAATTCGTCAATATCGGTGTCGGGAGCCATTTCTTCCATAGCCAGAAGGGTAAAGGCACGCAGATTGTCAAAAATGACGAACTTGTGGTCTTTGACCTCCAAAGAGGGGGAAAGGGAGCATGTGGGGATTACGTCCCACTGCACACCATGCTTCTCGGTATCATACTGAATTCGGTTGATGATATCCCAGTCTGCTTTTAATCCCGATTTTAAGTACAGGACATAATCACATCCGCTGAAGTACGATACCGCAAATCTGGATCTTCCACTTGCTGCGCCGCCGGTTACAAAGATGGATTTGGACATGGCACAAAGTCCTTTCTTTTAAGTATTATTACCATAAAATTGGATAATCTATGGTATAACCGCCCGTTCCGCGCGGCGGGGTACAGGCAGATCAAAAAAGGGGTTTTAGAGATTCCCTTAATTGTTTTTTCAAAAACGGCAGACTACAACGCAAGTCTGCCGAATAAAATTACTTCTCAAACGTTTTGGACTTCTTAAAGCCGGAAACGACATTGCCGGTGGAATTGACGTTCTGATTAAGTCCGTTGATAATGCCCGTAAGGCGCGACAAACTCTCGGTAATTTCTGTGCTTGCCTGCTGCATCGTACCCGCAAGGTTCTGGACGTCGCCCGCAACGATAGCAAATCCCTTTCCGGCTTCACCGGAATGAGCCGCCTCAATAGCCGCGTTAATCCCGAGGATTTTCTGGTTCATACTAACGTTGGCGAGCTTCTTATTGCTGTCGTTTGCAACACGGATCTTCTTAGCGGCATCCGCAATTCCGCTTGTAAGAGTTTCCAAGATCCGGGCATTGTTGCGCTCTTCATAGCAGGAGCGCACATACATATTGATCACATCGCCCAGAAGAATTGCGGACGATTCTATCTTTTCACGAGAGCGCACATTTACCTTACCGAGAGCGCTTATGTATCTGTCGGGATCGATGCCAAGCTCTATTGCGGTGTGACGGAACTTATCAATATCCGGCTCTTTGGGCAGAACCTGTCCGCCTATAATGCTGCCAAGCACAGTTCCGTCCTTGATTGTGATCGGAATAGCGAAATCAATCAGTCCTGCATGACATGGATAAACTCCCTTGCCCTCGCGGTCGCATTTTTCGCAGCGACGTCGACCCTCTTCGCTTCCGCGGGTCAGGCCGATGCAGAAGTCGGTGAAATTATAACACTCGCTTATGTACTCGCCGTCCGCTCCGACGGCAACCGTAGCAAGACCGGTGCACTGCGCCCAGTTGTCCATAATTTCCTCAAACTTATTCATATCACAGAAATCTTGAATTTTCATAGAAATCTCCCTCACTGAATGCAAATCGGCATTTCAACAGATTTGCCATATATTAATGTAATAATTATACCACTACTACTTGATTTTGTCAAGTGTTTTTGTGAAATTTTAGCAAAAGAGCGGGAAAATAACGATATTCTTATTGACAATGACGAAAATAAAATGTATAATGAATTAGTGGAGATGAAGCAATTCGTATGTCTCCAAAGAAGTATTGTTTCAATTCCTGCTTCATTCCTACTGCCATATGGGAGAGAAGACAGATTGCACGCGGTCTTCGGTTACTGTTTTTGTTTTACAGGAGAAGAGGTCGATTAATGAGAGTCTTAAAAAAAATGAGATTGATAGTCGTTATATTGTCAGCGGTCATTGTTCTTGGCGGGTGCAGCTTGCAGTCCGATTCCGATTCGGAATATAATTCAGATGTGATTACGAGCAGTGAAACGAGCGAACCGCCGCAGTCGACTTCCTCAGGCGACTCGATTGCTGTACCGTCTGTTCCGGAAGAAAAGGAACCGGCGTATGTTGACTGGATGCTTGAAGAAAAAGTCCACGAAATTAGGATTGAAATGGATCCTGCTGATTGGAAGAATATTTGCGCCAATCCGTATGCGGAAGACTACTATGCGGCGAACGTTACCATTGACGGTATTCTTGTGGAAAACGTGGGTGTGCGTACACGCGGTCACGCCTCGCTTTCGATTGCGGCCGATACTTTCCCGTATTCATATAAATATCCCCTAAAGATCAAATTCGACAAGTTTAACAAGGATCAATCATTTATGGGGCTTGATGAACTCGCTTTAAATAACGGCGGCGACGATTACTCGTTTATGAGAGATTACATGGGGTATGAGGCATACAGGCTGATCGGCTATGACGCATCCTGCGTTACGTTCTTTAACGTATATCTGAACGACGAGCTCAGAGGCTTCTATGTGGGAGTAGAATCTATTGACACCAGTTATCTGGAACGCTTTTTTGACTCGCATAAGAATAGCCTTTATGAAGGAGAGACAGGAGCTTCGCTCACTTCGTATATGCCCATTTCTTATTTGACCCAGAAGAAGGGCAAGGATGAAAGCAAGGAGGACGTCAAGCGGCTGATAGAGGTCCTTGATGATACCAAGCTCGGGGAAAAGGGAGAGATTGAGAGTATTCTTGACGTGGACTCCGTACTGCGGTATTTGGCGATAAACGCCGTTCTTGATAATCGCGACGGATATGGGGGAGTGTTTGCTCACAACTACTACTTGTACAACAACAACGGCAAGTTTGTGATGCTCCCGTGGGATATGAATGCTCCAAGAGTAAGCACATGGACGGATATTGCAACGCCCACTACCGGTGTCGATGGTTACTCGCTTATGAATTCGCGCCCGCTTGCAAAGAAGCTGATGGCGGTCGATGAATACTATGCTGTCTATCTCGATTACTGCAGGCAGCTTACGGAGAAACTTCCCGAGCTTCAGGAGAACATCCTGAGAATATACGATATGATAAAGGCGAGCGTTGAAGCGGATCCCAATAAGTTTTGTTCCAATAATCTGTTTAATAACCAATTTGCGGATTGGAATTCGTATGGGTTAGTGTATTTCCTGACTAATCGGTATACTTATCTGGAAAAACAGCTTGACCTGCTTGAAGGAAAGCCTGCGGCTGCCGATGTGCTTAATCCGCCTTCCCCTCCGCCTGCGTCTGTGCCTTCTTCGAGTGAGAGCGCGAACGAGCCTGTTGAAGTGGAGCCTGTTGAAGCGGAGCCTGTTGAAGCGGAGCCTGTGGTTGGGGAATATGCTCTTCCGAACGGAGAAAACGGTTTAACTCCATCCGAGCCGGAAGCGGTTGTTACACCGCAGCAGTCGGATACGACTTCCTATAATTCATCCGATTAGCTTTTCAAAAATCTCATTAAAACCGGTTTGGACTCGCACAGGACGCTCCTGCGGCGCGAACGGCGCGCCATGACAATATTCTCTCAAACAAGGTTTTCAGAGAACCCTATCGGTTTTCGAAACAGAACCCCCGTAACGTTTTGTCCCGGGGATTTTGTTTTGCCCAAGAGCTTTTTCGCCTTTAATGCACGCGCCGAGAGCAGTCAATGAGACATAATTTTTTGACCTTACAGAGATCCCCCAAAAATAAGTGTTGATTTTTTTGTCCAAATATGCTATAATTAAACTGTATAATATTGTCACGGAGATGATGACGTGAAATTGGTTAATATTGGCTTTGGAAATGCGGTTAATGCGGACAGGATCGTCGCTGTGGTAAGTCCCGAGGCGGCTCCCGTCAAGCGAATCGTTCAGACGGCGAAGGACGACGGCACCGCAATAGACGCTACCTGCGGACGAAAAACCCGATCGGTGATTATCTGCGACAGCGGTCATGTTGTGATGAGCGCGCTTCAGCCGGAGACGCTTACCGGAAAACTGGAAAACGAATAACTGAGACAATAACGGAGGTTAATATGGCACTGCTTTTTGTGGTTTCCGCGCCTGCGGGCTGCGGTAAGGACACTATTCTCAGCGATCTGTTCAAGAAGACCGATACGGCCGGATATGCGGTATCCGCCACTACCCGCGCTCCGAGAGAGGGCGAGGTTGACGGTGTTCACTACCATTTTCTCACGAAGGAGGACTTCTCAATGCTGATAGACAGCGGGGAGGTGCTGGAATATACCGAATACTGCGGCAACTACTACGGTACTCTTAAAAGAAGCGTTGACGAGCTGCTCAACAAGGGTAAGGACGCGGTATTGAAAATCGAGGTTGAGGGTGCGCTCAATATCAAGAGGATGTTCCCCGAGGCGTGTCTGGTATTCATTCTGCCGCCCAGCTGGGAGGAACTGGAGCGCCGTCTGCGCGAACGCGGCACCGAAACCGAGGATGTTGTCGTAAAACGCATTACACAAGCAAAGGTGGAGTTTGAGTGGGCCGAAAAATACGACTATCTTATAGTAAACGACAAGCTTGAGGACGCGGTGGACGATCTTCTCGCGGTTTTCCGTGCGGAGAAGCACAGGCGCGAGAGATGCGGCGCGCTTCTGGACAGCTTTAAGTGATGTTGGTTTGGACTGCGAAGGTCGCGATCGAGAGCGCGGCATATTCGTTTGATATGCTGTATTCGTATAAGATCCCCGAAGATATGACGGATAACCTGAAGCCGGGAATGCGGGTGGTCGTACCGTTTGGACGCGGGAACAGGAAGCGCATTGGACTGGTTTTCGGGTTGGAGAAAATCGAATTTGACAAAAAGCTGAAGTCGGCGGATTTTATCATTGACGAAGTACCCGTTCTTTCAGACGAGCTGCTGCGGCTGTGCGTATGGTTGCGTGAGAACACGTTCTGCACGTACTATGATGCGTTTCGTGCGATATTGCCGCCCGGGCTGGGGTATTCTCTCAAGAGGAACATTGAACTGCGCGATGACTTTGCCGGCGAGCTTGACGACGACGAGCGGGTTTTTCTGGACGCTTTGAGAGAGGCGGACAAGGGTACGTTTGCGGCGCTTGCGGCGGGCAATAACAGGCTTGTCGAGTCGCTTGCCGAAAAGGGCGCTATTACTGACGGAATTACCGCGAAGCGCAGGGTAGGCAACGAGAGCGTGAATATGGTGCGTGTCTGCGGGGAATTCGGCGAGGGTGAAAAGCCTACCGCAAAGCAAAGGGCGGTCTTTGATTTCCTGTTGGAGAGCGAGGCTGCCTCCGTTCAGGAGGTATGCTACAACTGCGCGGTGACTTCGGCAGTTGTTAAGCGGCTTATCGAGAAAGGTATTCTGGAGCAATACGAAAAAGTCGTTTTTCGCACGGAATTCAACGAAGAGGCTGTGGAAAACCCCGACGATATTGTATTTTCACCCAAACAACAGGATGTATTTGACGGAATACTCGAACTGATGAACTCGCCCGACCCGAAATGCGCGCTGCTGCGCGGTGTGACGGGAAGCGGCAAGACGTCGGTGTTTATTCGCCTGATAAACGAGGCGCTCAAGCAGGGGAAAAGCGCGATCATGCTGGTTCCGGAGATCTCGCTTACTCCGCAGATGGTGGGTAAATTCAGGCGGCTGTTCGGCGGGCAGGTGGCGATAATGCACAGCTCGCTTTCGATAGGCGAACGCGCTGACGAATATCGTCGAATAAAGCGCGGCGACGCAAAAATTGTCGTGGGAACGCGGAGCGCTGTGTTTGCGCCTGTATCAAATCTGGGAATAATTGTAATAGACGAGGAGGGCGAAGGCTCCTACAAGTCGGAAAGCTCCCCCAGATACCATGCGCGGGATGTTGCCAAGCAGCGATGCTTTGCCCACCGTTCGATGCTCCTGCTTGCGTCGGCTACGCCGTCACTGGAGAGCTGCTATAACGCAAAATCAGGGCGGTACTCGTTGTTTGAACTGGATGAGCGTTATAACAATGCGGTTTTACCGGACGTTTATATTGTGGATATGCGGGAGGAGCGTAAAAACGGCAACAACTCGACCTTCTCCATGGCGCTGCTCAACGAAATTACCGCCAATCTCACCCGCGGGGAACAGTCGATACTGCTCCTGAACAGACGCGGTTACCGCACGAGCGTGCGCTGCATAGCCTGCGGTAAGCCGCTGGAATGCCCGAACTGCTCGCTTCCGCTTACCTATCACAGGGCGAACGGCTGTGTGATGTGCCACTACTGCGGGTATTTTAGGCAGCTTGACCGAATTTGTCCGAGCTGCGGCGGGAAATTCTTTGATATGAAGGGTATGGGTACGCAGCTTGTCGAGGATGAAATCTCGGAGATGTTCCCTAAGGCGCGAATTCTGCGGATGGACGCGGATACGACTTCGACAAAACACTCCTTCGAGAAGAGCTTTAAGGCGTTCTCGGAGGGGGAATACGATATAATGGTCGGCACACAGATGATAGCAAAGGGTCTGGATTTCCCGAACGTGACGCTGGTGGGTGTGCTGAAAACCGACAATTTGCTTTATGCCGCGGATTTTCGCGCATACGAGCGGACGTTCTCGCTTATCACGCAGGTTGTGGGCAGGGCGGGGCGTGCGGGTAAGGCGGGACGAGCGATGATACAGACGTTTTCGCCGGAGCATTTTGTTATAAATCTTGCGGCGAAGCAGGACTACCCCGCATTCTATAACGAAGAGATCGAGCTGAGGCGGGCGCAGTTTTATCCGCCGTTCTGCGATGTGACGGTTTGCGGATTTTCTTCGGTGAACGAGGCTCGGTGTCTTAACGCCGCGAAAAAATTTGCGAGTATGCTGATCGAGAACGCAAAGCCGTATGGCGGAGAGGTGCCTATGCGGATACTCGGACCTGCGGCGGCGCACGTCGGAAAGGTGAACGGACGATTTCGCTTTTCGCTGGTCGTCAAGTGCAAGAACAACAGGGCGTTTCGCAGCATGGCTCAGACCACGCTTAAAGCGGCTTATGGCGATAAGGATTTCACGGATGTGAGCTTCTATATGGATATAAATGGAAATTCGGATCAATGACGATTTAAGGAGAAACGCCGATAAGACCACGCGAAAAAAATAACACAAGAGGGAGATATTATGGCACTCAGAGATATAGTACAATTTGGGAACGATATTCTGCGAAAGAAGTGCAGACAGGTTACTGTTTTTGATGAAAAGCTGGCGGTTTTGCTGGATGATATGGCGGAGACTCTTCACAGCGCTCAGGGAGTAGGTCTTGCCGCGCCGCAGGTGGGGATTTTGAGACGTGCGATTGTTGTTGATATTCAGGACAAAAAAGGCATTGTGGAGCTGATCAATCCCGAGATTATCGAGATGTCGGGAGTTCAGCGGGGCAACGAGGGATGCTTGTCCGCGCCCGGCGAGTGGTGCGAGGTGGATCGTCCCGCGCATGTGGTGGTTAAGGCGCAGAACAGAAACGGCGGCGAATTCACAATAACGGGCGACGGACTTATGGCACGTGCGCTGTGTCATGAGATAGACCATCTTGAGGGAATTCTCTTCACCGACAGGGTGAAAAAGACCTTAGCAAAGCGGGATTAAGGATAAACGAGGCAGAAATGGTCAGACAGATTATTGAATTCGGAGATCCGCTTTTGCGCAGGCGGTGCGAGGATGTCACGATCTTCGACAGGGAGCTTTCCGAGACCCTTGACGATATGTACGAGACAATGACCGAAGCCGGCGGAATAGGTCTTGCGGCTCCTCAGATCGGTATTTTAAAGCGGTTCGTTGTGATCGATGTTGACGACAAGCACGGCAGGATAGAGCTTATCAACCCCGTGATCACGTCGATGTGGGGAAAGCAGTTTGAGGTCGAGGGGTGCCTTTCGTGGCCGGGAAAAAGGGGCGTTGTTCAGCGCCCGATGCACGTTCGGGTGAAGGCGCTGAACCGCTTTGGAAAGCCAATTCGCTTTCACGGAAAGGGACTTCTGGCACGAGCCTTTTGTCACGAGATCGACCATCTCAACGGTATTCTTTTTGAGGATAAAGTGCTGGAATGGGTTGAGGACGAGGAATCGGAGGAATGATGAGAGTAGTATTTATGGGAACGCCCGACTTTGCGGAGGCTAGTCTTCGTGCGCTGATCGAGGCGGGTTATGAGATATGCGGAGTGTTCACACAACCCGATAAGCCCAGAAACAGGGGGAAGCAGTTAGTCTGCACCCCCGTTAAGGAGTACGCGCTTGAACGGGGGCTGGAGGTTTTTCAGCCGATGTCGCTCAGAAAGGGCGACGACGCGGTCTCATCGCTTGAGAAGCTGCGTGAGATAGATCCGGACGTGATCGTGGTGGCGGCGTACGGGCAAATTCTCCCGAAGGAAATTCTTGAGCTGCCAAAATATGGCTGTGTAAACGTACACGCCTCTCTGCTGCCGAAATACAGGGGCGCGGCTCCCATTCAGAGATGTATTCAGGACGGAGAGACAAAGTCCGGCGTGTGTATCATGCGGATGGAGGAGGGGCTGGATACGGGCGATGTCATTGTTCGCCGTGAGGTGGAAATTCCTCCCGAAATGACAGGCTCGGAGCTGTGGGTTACGCTGTCGAAGGTGGGCGGAGAGGCTCTCGCGGACGCGCTGGAGCAGCTTGAAAATGGCTCTGCGACTTACACAAAGCAGGAGGGCGAGTCCTGCTACGCGAAGATGATCACCAAGGAAGAGCTGCGCATCGATTTCACCAAGCCCGCGAAGGCGGTGTACGACTTTATACGCGCTATGGCTGATACTCCGTGTGCGTACACGTTTCTTGAGGGAAAGCGTCTTAAGGTTTTCCGTGCGAGGATGAGCGGCGAGATGTCAAAGCTGCCTGCGGGGACGGTGACGAATGTCAGAGCGTTCTCGGTGGTATGCGGAGACGGCGAGTGCGTGGAATTCACTGAAATCCAACCTGAAAACGGCAAGAGAATGACGGCTGACGCATATTTACGCGGCAAGAAAATCGCTCCGAATACCGTTCTCGGGGAATAATTGCGCGGACTCCGCCGCTTCATTTTAACGAAAGGGATTGTATATGGCTGACGCACGTTTTACTGTATTAAATCTGCTGCTGAAAATGGAGAGCAGCAATTCTTATTCGAATATTCTGCTTAATTCTGCGCTCAGCGAACAAAACCTGTCCGACCGCGACAAGAGTTTTGCGGCTGCGTTGTTTTACGGCGTAACAGAGCGAAAAATGACGCTTGACTTTATCATTTCTCAGAACAGCAGAGTGCCGCTTGAGAAAATCCAGCCGGAGGCGCTGCATATTCTGAGAATGGGCGTTTACCAACTCTTGTATATGCCGTCTGTGCCTGACAGCGCCGCAGTAAACGAGTCGGTCAAGCTGTGCAAGCGCATGAAGCTTTTCGGCGCGCAGGGGTTTGTGAACGGCTTGCTCCGCAGCTTTGCGCGGAATGGCAAGGTGGTGGACTACAGCGGTATGGATGTGGTCGATAGGCTGTCGACAGAGTTCTCTTGCCCGAAGTGGATCGCACGGAAGTTCAGCGAGGAATACGGTGAGGAAAACGCGGTCAAGGCGCTGAACGCCTCGCTTGGCGCGCCGCCTCTTTTTGCCCGTGTAAACTCTGCGAAAACCGACGAGCAGGAGCTGGTGGCGCTGCTGAAGAGGGAGGGCGTCAAGGCATCTGTTTATGCCGGACTGCCCGGCTGTATCCGCTTGGAGCACGCGGGGGATATTGAACAGCTTGACGCATTTAAGGCGGGTCTGTTCCATATCCAAGATATTTCCAGTCAACTGTGCTGCCTGACGCTGCGTCCTATCCTTAATGAAACGGTTCTGGATATATGTGCCGCTCCCGGGGGAAAATCCTTCACTATGGCGGAGTTGATGGGAAACCGGGGCAAGGTGGTTTCGATGGATCTGTATGAACAGCGCGTGGGGTTGATAAGTTCCGGCGCGGAACGGCTTGGACTTAATATTGTTGAGGCGCGGGTGAATAACGCTACTCGCTTTAACGAGGAGCTGCCGATGGCGGACAGGGTGCTGTGCGACGTGCCTTGCTCGGGATTGGGCGTGATCCGCAGAAAACCCGAGATCAAGTATAAGGACGAGCATGAGTTTGATGAGTTGCCGGTACTCCAGAAGCGAATTCTTGAGGTGTCGGCGCAGTATGTGAAACCCGGAGGAACGCTTGTATATTCTACCTGTACGCTCTCTAAAGCGGAAAATGAGGGGGTTGCGCAGGCGTTTGCGTCGGAACACCCCGAGTTTTCGCCGATCGTGCAGACCGTGCCGTATGAGGGCGCGGCTAACAGCTATATGCGGACTTATTTTCCCGACGAGGATGGGGGAGACGGTTTCTTTACGGCATCCTTCAGGCGTTCAAAAGAGACGTAATTTTGGCTTGATTTGGCTTAATATAGCCAAAATCGGGTGGTAATTTAATGTGCGTTTTTGAGGTGGTTTTTTGGAGAAGACTGATATACTCTCGCTTACCAAGGCGGAACTTACGGAGCATATTATCGCTATGGGCGAGAAGAGGTTTCGCGCTGAACAGGTGTATGACTGGCTGCACGTTAAGCGAGTCAAGGAATTTTCGCAGATGAGCAATATTTCTGCGGCTTTTCGCACAAAACTTGAAGAAAAATTTTGTATAAATTCACTAAAAATCAGAAAAAGACTTGTAAGTGAACTGGATAATACAGTAAAATATCTATATGAACTCTATGACGGTGAGTTTGTGGAGTCGGTTCTGATGGAATACAAGCACGGGTACAGCCTTTGTATATCCTCGCAGGTGGGGTGCAGGATGGGCTGCCGCTTCTGTGCGTCTACGATCGCGGGCTGGGTGAGAAATCTGGCACCGTCGGAGCTGCTCGGGCAGATCTACGAGACGGAGCGCGACAGCGGACGGCGCGTGGACAGCATCGTTATGATGGGGATAGGCGAGCCGCTGGACAACTTTGATAATGTGCTGAGGTTCCTTGAGATACTTAACGCGGACGGCGAGGGGATGAGCCTGCGGCATCTTTCCCTTTCGACCTGCGGATTGGTGGACAAGATCTATAAGCTCGCGGAGCTGAAGCTCGGGATCACCCTGTCGGTGTCGCTGCACGCCGCCAATGACGCGAAACGCTCGGAGATCATGCCCATAAACAGGCGGTTTCCGCTTGATACGCTGATGAAGGCGTGCGACGACTACTTTAAGACAACGGGGCGGAGGATTTCCTTTGAGTATTCGCTTATAGAAGGGGTCAATGATACCGATGAGTCGGCGGACGAGCTGATCTCGCTCCTCGGGGGAAAGAACTGCCATGTAAATCTTATACCGATAAACGAGATCGCGGAGCGGGATTTCAAAAAAAGCCGCTATGCGCAGCGGTTCCGGAAGCGGCTTACCGATGGCGGGATCAACGCCACGATCCGCAGAACGCTGGGTTCGGATATTAACGCTGCGTGCGGTCAGCTGAGACGAGACAGTCTTTCAAAGGAGCAGAGGTGACAGGATTTGGATTTCTGTCCGAATTTGGCTTGGCTGAGCCAAATCAGAAGGAAATTTATCCTAATTTTTGATTTAAAAAGGTCGTGATGTTTTGAAGATTTTTACCAAAACCGATATAGGTCTTGAACGTACCGAAAATCAGGACTGCGTTTGGGGTAAAATGCTGTCAAAAAACGCCTGCGCAGCCATATTATGCGACGGAATGGGCGGAGAGAGCGAGGGCGGACTTGCCAGCAGGATGGCGGTTGACATCATCTCAAAGCGTATTCTCGAGAGCTTCAGCGAGGATATGAACGCTGATTCTATCCGAGATCTTCTTGTTGCAGCCGCAGTCGCCGCAAACAACTCTGTCTGGGACACGTCCCGTATGCAGGTGCATCAGGTGATGGGTACTACCTGCGTTGTGGTTATAGTGCTTGATGAGACGGCTTATATCCTGAATGTCGGCGATTCGCGGGCGTATCATCTGTTTGTTGATAATGACGACGACTGTATTCGACAGATAACCAAGGATCATTCCCGAGTGCAGCAGCTGATGGAGCGGGGGCAGATCACTGAGGAACAGGCAAAAAATCACCCCGAGCGCAACAGGATAACACGAGCAATCGGAGCGGAGGCGAACGTTCTCCCGGATTACTACGAGCTGCCGCTTAATGAGGGCGATATGATCCTGATGTGCAGCGACGGGTTGTCCTCCTACGGGGATGATATGGATATTCTGGATATCTGCTTTGACAGCAGAGCGGACGAGTGCTGCAATAAGCTCATTCGCTATGCAAATGACAACGGCGGCAAGGATAATATCTCGGTGGTTTTTATTCTCAACAAATAAAGGTCACCTCTAAAAGAGCAGGATATACAAAATTTTTCGTTGTTTTGGGATTTGTTTGGGGAAAAGACAGATAATTTTCACAGTTACTTGACTTTTTGGATAAACTGTGGTATTATAAAATTTAAGTGATGTTTTCTCATTTTAGACTTGGTATATTTTTTACGTAATCTGATAAT
>CAYMTG010000001.1:0-33260 GCA_964393305.1 uncultured Ruminococcus sp. | reverse complement strand
AGTGTAGCAGCGAGGACTTTAAACAATGACTTGTGTAGCGTGTAATCGTTACTTGTTTCATTTGTATTTAAGCAAGTGAAGCGTCGGAGTGAAAAGTACCTTGAATTATCTTTAAAATTTTTAGGAGGATAAACCAATGGCAAGACAAAAGCTTACGATGGATGGTAACAACGCTGCGGGACACGTATCATATGCGTTCACCGATTTGGCTGCGATTTACCCCATCACTCCTTCGTCCGTTATGGCGGAGGTCACCGATTCCTGGGCAACCGCAGGAAGAAAGAACATTTTCGGCGAGACAGTTAAGGTCGTTGAGATGCAGTCCGAGGCAGGCGCAGCGGGTGCGGTTCACGGATCTCTTTCCGCAGGCGCTCTCACCACTACTTACACCGCTTCTCAGGGTCTGCTCCTGATGATTCCGAATATGTACAAGATCGCGGGTGAGCTTCTCCCCTCGGTTATCCATGTTTCCGCGAGAGCTGTCGCTTCTCACGCACTCTCCATATTCGGCGATCACAGCGATATCTACGCTTGTCGCCAGACCGGCTACGCTATGCTCTGCTCCACTAACCCTCAGGAGGTTATGGATCTCGGAGCGGTAGCTCACCTCTCCACCCTCAAGGGCAGAGTTCCTTTCCTGCACTTCTTCGACGGCTTCCGTACCTCTCACGAGATTCAGAAGATCGAGGTATGGGATTATGACACGCTCGCTAAGATGGTAGACTGGGATTCCATTCAGGCATTCCGCGACAGAGCGCTCAACCCCGAGAAGCCCGTTCTCCACGGTACCGCTCAGAACCCCGACATTTTCTTCCAAGCTCGCGAGGCCTGCAACAAGTACTATGAGAACATTCCGAACATCGTTACCGAGTACATGAACAAGGTCAACGCCGAGATCGGCACCGACTATAAGCTCTTCAACTACTACGGCGCTCCCGACGCGGAGCAGGTCATCGTCGCAATGGGTTCCGTATGCGACACCATCGAGGAGACTATCGACTATATGCTCAGTCAGGGCAAGAAGGTCGGTCTCGTAAAGGTAAGACTGTACAGACCGTTCGTTTCAAGCGCGCTGGTTGACGCTATTCCTTCCACCGTTAAGAAGATTTCCGTTCTCGACAGAACAAAGGAGCCGGGATCTCTCGGCGAGCCGCTTTACCTCGACGTTGTCGCGGCTCTCAAGAAGGAGAACAAGTTCCAGGACGTTCCCGTATTCACCGGACGTTACGGTCTCGGCTCAAAGGACTGCAACCCCGCTCAGATCATCGCTGTTTACAACAACACCTCCAAGCCCGTATTTACGATCGGTATCGAAGACGATGTTACCAACCTCTCTCTCCCGATCGTTGAGAACCCCAACACCACGCCGGAAGGCACCACGTGCTGCAAATTCTGGGGTCTCGGCTCTGACGGTACGGTCGGTGCGAACAAGAACTCCATCAAGATTATCGGCGATCACACCGATATGTACGCGCAGGCTTATTTCGCTTACGACTCCAAGAAGTCCGGCGGTGTAACTATTTCCCACCTGCGCTTTGGTAAGACTCCTATCAAGTCTACCTACTTCATCAACAAGGCAAACTTTGTTGCCTGCCACAACCCGTCCTACATCGACAAGTACGATATGGTTCAGGATGTAGTTCCCGGCGGTTCGTTCCTGCTCAACTGCCAGTGGTCGGTGGACGAGCTTGACGAAAAGCTTCCCGCTCCCGTTAAGGCTTACATCGCTAAGAATAACATCAACTTCTACATCATCAACGCGATCAGGGTAGCCAAGGAGATCGGTCTGGGCAACAAGACAAACACCGTTCTTCAGTCCGCATTCTTCTCCATCGCGAACATTATCCCCGCAGACGCGGCGATCGACTATATGAAGAAGGCCGCTTACAAGTCTTTCGCTAAGAAGGGCGAGGACATCGTAAATATGAACTACGCTGCTATCGAAAAGGGTGCGGGCGAGGTTATCAAGGTTGACGTTCCCGCTTCTTGGGCTAACGCGGAGGGCGAGCTTGTTCAGCCGCACTTCGAGGGCGACAACAAGTTCCTCATCGACTTCGTAAACAACATTCAGGTTCCCGTAAACGCACAGCGCGGCGACAAGCTCCCTGTTTCTACCTTTGTTGACATCGCCGACGGTACGTTCCCGCAGGGTTCCGCTGCGTTTGAAAAGCGCGGCATAGCTGTTGACGTTCCCAAGTGGATCCCCGAGAACTGTATCCAGTGCAACAACTGCGCGATGGTTTGTCCTCACGCTGTTATCCGTCCGTTCGTCTACTCCGCTGATCAGGCTGCAAAGCTTCCCGAGGGTACGCCCGTTAAGGACGCGACCGGAATGCCCGGTATGAAGTATACAATGACCATCTCCACCCTCGACTGCACAGGCTGCGGCGTTTGTGCTAACATCTGCCCTGCGGGCGCAAAGGACAAGAGCAAGAATGCGCTTGTTATGTCGCCTATCGAGAGCGTTATGGATCAGCAGAAGGTATTCGATTACGCGGTAGCAAACGACAACGAAAACGCTGCCGCTGTTGAGAAGTTCAAGGAGAGCAGCGTTAAGGGCGCTCAGTTCAAGCAGCCGCTGCTCGAATTCTCCGGCGCTTGCGCGGGATGCGGCGAGACTCCGTACGCTAAGCTCGTAACACAGCTTTTCGGCGACAGAATGTATATCGCTAACGCGACCGGATGCTCCTCCATCTGGGCAGGTTCTGAGCCTTCCACTCCGTACACCACCAACAAGGAAGGCAAGGGTCCGGCTTGGGGCAACTCCCTCTTTGAGGACAACGCGGAGTTTGGTCTGGGTATGTTCCTCGCTCAGGACACTCTCAGGAACAGAGCGCAGACTAAGGTACAGGCTCTCCGTGCTAAGGCTGAGGAGAAGGGCAACGCCGAGATGATAGCCCTCATCGACAAGTATCTTGAAACCAAGGATTGCGGCAAGTGCAACGCGGCTGCTGCAAAGGCACTCGTCGAGAAGATTGAAGCTTGCAACTGCGGCAACCAAGAAGCGCTTGACGTACTCGCTCTCAAGAACTATCTCTCCAAGAAGAGCCAGTGGATCTTCGGCGGCGACGGTTGGGCATACGATATAGGTTACGGAGGAGTTGACCACGTTCTCGCTTCCGGCAAGAATGTGAATATCCTCGTATTCGATACCGAGGTTTACTCCAACACAGGCGGACAGGCGTCCAAGGCTACCAACATTGGTGCGGTCGCTCAGTTCGCGGCAGGCGGTAAGGAAGTTAAGAAGAAGGACCTCGCGGGTATCGCGATGAGCTACGGCTACATCTACGTTGCTCAGATCTCCATGGGCGCTGACAGAAATCAGTGCTTGAAGGCAATTGCCGAGGCTGAGGCTTACAACGGACCTTCGCTGATTATCGCATACGCTCCGTGCATTAACCACGGCATCAAGGGCGGTCTGACCATCGCTCAACAGGTCGAGAAGGAAGCTGTAGAAGCGGGTTACTGGCATCTGTTCCGTTTCAACCCGGCACTCGCGGACGAGGGCAAGTCTCCGTTCACTCTCGACAGCAAGGCTCCCACAGGCGATGTTAAGGCATTTATGATGAGAGAGGTTCGTTATAACTCGCTCGTTCGCGCTAATCCCGAGAGAGCTGAAAAGCTCTTCGACAAGGCTGTTAAGAACTTCAAGAGCAAGTATGACCACCTCGTGGAGCTTGACAAGTCCTACAAGGACGAGTTTGAGAACAAGTAATCTGCAAACCACTTAAAACAAAGAGAACGCGGCGTCGAAAGATGCCGCGTTTTTATCATTATTTAAAGTAGAAGAAATCTTCTCCCCCCCAAAAAAAAGGGGGCGAATTTCCGCCCCTTTCATATCATAGCATTTTCGTCCCCTTTGACGCTGCCCTGATTTCCATAACTCCGGTTGCCGGATAGAACAATTGAGTTCGACCATAGTTGAGACCGCAGTCTTCCGCCAGAATTGGAATTTTATTCTCCATTAAAAACTGCTTTACCGCTTTAACATTGCGTTCACCTATATTAAACTTCTCGTTCGCGATTGAGAACATCGTTGCCCCGCCCGCGATTTTTGCTGTAAGCCGGGTCTTATTTGCGCCAAACGCCACCATCTGCTGCACCAGCATCGGCAGCGCCTTATCGGCAAACTTCATAGGAGACGTCTGCAGGGACATACCACTGCTTTCCGGGAGCATAATGTGCGACAACCCGCCTATTCCCGCCGCACTATCAAGCAAACAAATCCCCACGCATGAACCAAGCGCATATGTAACCAACACATCCGGCGCTCTACAAACCTTTAAATCTCCAATACCAATCGTTATATTTCCCATTAGAATACACCGAGCTTCTTCATTAAAATATCAAGCGACTCAACGGTAGGAATCAAAATAATGTGTGAATTGATGTCTACCTCGTCGATTATAAATCCATCGTTAATAAAGAGAACCTTATCTCCAACCTCTGAGAATTCAATCATAGGCGCGTTCATAATAGCACCCATCATATCCACCGTCATAGAAGGAACACTCATATCTATTGTAAAACCGGTAAGCGTTGAAAGCGCCCCCAAATATGACCCCGCCATAATGTTACCCATTTCTTTGATCACGGAGAAATCGTTCTCGTCCAGATCTATAACATTAACGTTCTCTTTACCGAGGAAAGTGTTAAGCACCACCTTCGCGAACGTATCCTCCAACAGGAACATTATCATTCCGCTGATATCGCCGCACAGCGTCACGAGAATACCGGTAATCACCTTTTCGGGCCCGCCCATTTCGTCTATGACCGATTGATAATCCAGCACACGCACATCCGGCACGTGCATCTCAATGTTTTTGCCCAGCATCTGCGATAATGAAGACGCCGCACTTCCCGAACCTATGTTACCTATTTCCCTCAAGCAATCAAATGCTATGGGAGAGAGGTCGTCATAATTTTTTAACATAATTACCCTCCCATGTATCACCCAAAAGTAATCAGGGTCTATTTATTTATCTGAGATTATTCGCAATTCTCGCCAGTTCGTCCGATGTTGTAACAACACGCGAGCTAAGCTGATACGCACGCTGTGTCTCTATAAGCTTTACCATTTGCGTCGCAAGGTCGACATTGGATACAACAAGCGCTCCTTGAAGCTTTACCGCATCGGTATTTGCGACCGCCGCGCCGCTCCTCTCGGTTTCGAGATAGCGATTTGTGCCATATGCTTCGATCCCATAAGGATTCGGGAACTCAAATACGCCGATCATCTCATTGAGCGCGCCCCAGTCCACCTCGGTATCCGTATCGTTAAATGGCACAACAATGCGGTTTTTATCATAATCGAGAACATATTCGCCCGAACCGGAGACAAGATACCAATCCCCCGTCGTCTGATCCTGCGTCATAGCAAAAGCACCGTCGCGGGTATAGTTGACGTTGCCCCAACGATCCTCCACCGCGAAGAAACCCTCTCCCGCGATAGCAACGTCCAGCATACTATCGGTATACTGGAAATGCGACTCGCCGAACAGCAGATCGGTCTTCTGGATATACGTGCCATGACCCGTCTGCCAGTCATCCTCCGGGAGCCTGTAGGTTTCGTATATGCAGTCCGCGAACGACGGACGTATCTGCTGGTAACCAACAGTATTGATATTTGCGATATTGTTTCCGTAGACGTTCAAAGCCTGTGCCTGAGCGATCATCGCACTTTTTCCGGTATGGAATGATATATTCATTGTATCCGCCTTTCTCCGTTATGCCTTCTTGCAGAGGTTGTTAGAACCCTGATTAAGTCCGTCAGCCAGCTTCAGAATAGCCGAATTTGCCTCATAAAGTCTGTTTACCTCAAGAAGCATATTAAGCTCGTAGTTCCAGTCAACGTTCGAGCGTTCAAGCGCGCCCTGAACAATATCATATTGTACTCCCTCGGGTACGGCACCCGCCTCTACACTCGAGAACATATTCACGCCGAATTTCGTTACATCCGACTCCGGATCTATGTAACTTAGAAGCAATTTGTCAATTGCGACGCCGTCCTGGTAAATCGTACCGTCTACATCAATAACAAAATCCTTATTGCCAAGGTAGATCTCGCCGTTCTCGCCCAGCACACGCCCCGATGTGGATGCGCACAGGTAGCCTTCGTCGTCCAGCTCCCAATCTCCGTTGCGTGTAAGCATAACCTCGCCGTTGTAGCCTTGAATATTGAAATAAACATCGCCATTAATAGCCACATCAAAGGGATATTCGGTATACTCGAATGTTCCCTGCTCCAAATCCGTGTAGGAAGTATCTACATAGCGATGCGAAAACGTGCCGGAAAGCTCCTCGCGGTGCTTGACAAGCGCCATCTGCTCATGGAAGGTGTTCACCAGAACAGTGTCTCGCTTATAACCGGATGTACTTACATTGGCGAGGTTATTGCCGATGGTGTTCATCTTCCTCTGAGCCAAAATCATTCCGTTTGCGCCATAATAATACGATCGGTTCATTTATGCTTCTCCTCCCTTAAAGTAAGGCGTAAGCTTTGTCTTTAACAACAAAACCGCCTTTGTGTGGATCTGACACACCCTCCCCTCGGTCACCCCGAGTACCTTTGCAATGTCAGAATACTTCATGTTCTTATAGTAATACAAAATTACGACCTGCCGCTCCTTGTCGCGAAGCTCCTCGATCGCATCCGCCAACACCTTACGCATCTCGTCGTGGAGAAGCGCGCCGTCTGTAGGATTATTATCCGCAGCAGGCTCGTCGATGTTGTCCTCGTACAGCAATTCCTCGAACGACATAACCAATGTCCCCGAACAATCCGCCATATTTTTCAGGAGACGCTCTTCGGATATGCCGAGATGATTTGCCAGTTCCTCATTTGTGGGCATCCTCCCATTTAAATTATACAACAAGCTGTTCGCTTTGTCAAGCTGTTTGGCAAATTTTCTGATATTTCGGGGAACCCAATCCTGTTTCCTGATATAATCAATGATCGCGCCCTTTATTTTTATGGCGGCGTACGTCTCAAACTTTGCGCCCTTGGCGGCGTCATAGCTCTCGATAGCGTCCATCAGGGCGATCACGCCCTCGTTTATCACATCGTCCGGCTCGCTGAACTTGATGTACATATTCCGCATAGACATCGCGCATGACCGCACCAAGCCCATATTCTTCAGTACAATATCATTTCTGAGCGCAATATCGCCGTTCTTCTGATACAGCACAACCTGCTCTGTGTTGTTGAATTCAGAATCCACGATTTACACCCCCATATTGTAATCCGCTGTATTACGCCGTTGCCCTCGTTGACAATGAGATATTGCCGATCGCCTGAATTTGCGCCGAGGCGTCAATCTCGCTGTACGACAATACCGTAATATTCGAGATAAACTGCTCGGTAAGCTTTTTGAAGTAAATTCTTACCACAGGCGACGTCAGTATAATTACCGTGGGAATAACATCCTTGATCTTGTCTATCTCCTCGTTGGTTGCATTGACGATACGCTGGATCATATCGGGAGCCATCGCAAGATAACTGCCCTGCTCATTCTTCTTGACGGAGCTTACTATCATATCCTCAATTTGCGTATCGAGAGTGATCACGCGAAGCGAATTGGCCTCCGCAAAGCGGTGCGTGATTGTACGCTTCAGCGACTGACGCACATATTCCGTCGCAATATCCACATCCTTAAGAACGTTCGTATGGTCTCCCAACGTCTCAAGAATTGTCTCCAAATCGCGTATCGGGATACCCTCTTTAAGGAGATTAGCGAGGATCTTCTGCAGATATCCAATCGAGATAACCTTCGGGATAAGGTCATCCACAACGATCGGATTAACCTTCTTGATATTCTCCACCATTGTGTTAACGTCCTGACGGGAAAGCATCTCATGCGCGTAGCGCTTCATAACCTCGCTCCAGTGGGTGATCATAACGGAAACGGGGTCAATCAGCGTATATCCCGCCACGTCCGCCATAATCTTTTTGTCCTCGGAGATCCACTTTGCGGGCAGTCCGAACGCGGGTTCTACCGTGTCTATGCCCTCGATATCGGTGGTGACATCGCCGCTGTCCAGTGCCAGATAATGGTCTACGAGAATTTCGCCCCTCGCTACCTCCTCGCCCTTTATCTTGATAATGTAAAGGTTCGGGTTGATCTCGGGGTTATCCGTCATTCGCACGGAGGGGATTACCATACCCATATCCATAGCAAACTGCTTGCGGAAAATTACCACGCGGTCAATAAAGTTACCACCGCTCTTCTCATCGACAAGCCGCAGCAGACTATAGCCGAATTCCATCTCGATCGGCTCCACATTCAGCAGCTTGAACACGTTGTCGATATCGCGGTAGTAGTCGTTATCCGTCTTAGGCTTGTCAAGCTCCGCCTGCTCGGCTTTCATACGCTGCGCAAGCTCCAGCTCCGCCATCTTCTTCTTGTTTCTCTCAAGAAGGATCGCGCCCACTATCAGCATAACGCCCAGAACGAGCATTACATACCACGGAAATCCGGGTATCAGCATCATTACAAGAACCACAATTCCCGCAATCAGCAGAACGAACGGCTGCGCGGTAAACTGCGACTTCAGATCGCTCATAAGGCTGTCGTCGCTCGCCGCACGGGTAACGATCATACCGGTCGCTACGGAAATCAGCAGCGCGGGGATCTGCGAGCACAGACCGTCGCCGACTGTCGCCAAAGAATACTTGTTCAGGATGTCCGTGAACGTACCGCCGTCGCGCACCATACCGATAATAACGCCGCCGATAAGGTTGACGAGCGTTGTAATGATCGACATGATCGCATCGCCCTTGACAAATTTCGTAGCACCGTCCATGGAGCCGTAAAAATCCGCTTCACGCTGGATATTATTACGTCTGCGCTTTGCCTCGTCCTCGTTGATAATACCGGAATTCAGATCCGCGTCGATCGCCATCTGCTTACCGGGCATCGCGTCGAGCGTAAATCTTGCGGCAACCTCGGATACACGTTCCGAACCCTTGGTAATGACAATGAAGTTTACCAAAACTATGATTATGAATATCAGGAAGCCGACGATTGCGTCGCCGCCCATTACAAAGCTGCCGAATGCCTCAATGACCTCACCGGCGTATCCGTTTGAAAGAATACCTCTGGTCGTGGAAATGTTCAGCGATAGTCGCAGAACCGTCGAAATAAGTAACACCGTCGGGAATACCGAGAACTCCAGCGCGTCCTTTATGAACATCGTCATTACCAGAATAATAAGCGAAAGCGCGAGATTCAGCATAATCATAAAATCCAGCAGCCACGCAGGAAGCGGGATGATAATCGCCAATACTACAAAGATGACGAACAACACCAGTGAGTTGCTCAATATTTTCCGTACCATTCCCACAGTATTACTCACCACCTTTCCGAAAAATCAAAATTATGCGCGAAGAACCTTGTTCTTCTCCTTATAAACGACCGTGAGGACTTCAGCTACCGCGTCATACAGCTCGTACGGTATCTCGCGTCCAAGGTCAACCTGCGCGTAAAGCGCTCTTGCAAGCGGAGGATTTTCCATACAGTACACGTCGTTTTCCTCCGCAATACGGACTATCCTCCTTGCAAGGTAATCCGTTCCCTTTGCCACCACAACAGGGGCTTTGTTCTTATCCTGATCATATTTCAGAGCGACTGCGTAATGCGTAGGGTTACGCACAACAACATCCGCGCCCGGGACATCCTGCATCATACGCCTTGCCGCCATTTCCCTCTGACGCTGCTTTATCTTGCTCTTTATCTGAGGATCTCCCTCGGTCTGCTTGTATTCGTCCTTAACTTCCTGCTTGGACATTTTAAGCTTTTTCTCGTAGCTCCACCACTGAAAGAGGTAGTCGCCCGCCGCCACAAACACCAGCAGGACGCAAATCAGCATTACCACATCGTAGATTGCGAGTCCGGCATAAGCCAGACCCTGCATAATGCCCGCGTTTGTCATTGCGATTATGGTGGGAAGTCTGTCCGCTATTTCGTTATAGATCATCACACCGATCACTATAACCTCGATAAGTCCCTTCAATATTCCAACAACAGCCTGCATCGAGAACAGCTTCTTAATCCCCGACAAGGGATTAAGATTAGAAAACTTAGGCTTGAGCGACTTCATCGAGAACAGTCCCTTTGTCTGCGCTACCGTAGGAATGATCCCCAGCACCAGCGCCGCCGCCATAATCGGACCCACTACGCAGACAAATACCGTTATCGCACTTATAAACAGCGGCATAATCGTCTCGGAATTAACCTCGTACGTACCCAAATCCTCAAAGGAGCGCTGGAAGTACGACAGCAAATTCTTCATTATAAACTCAGCCATTATCCGCACAAACGCGAATATACCGAGTACGGAAGCTGCGGTACCTATCTCTTTTGATTGTAGGACGTTACCCTCTTTACGAGCGTCATCCCGCTTTTTGGTCGTGGCTTTTTCGGTTTTTTCTTCTCCTGCCATTGTTTACTCCTTTGAATCGATCACCGAAAGCCAATCGCTTTATTCTAAAACCTAACGCAGCAGTGACAACGCCACGGGATTGGTAAAATTCTCCACAAGACCCTCTAAATTATCAAAAAGCACCGCTGTCAGCATATCAATAAATTCGCCAACAACACCGCAGCTCGCCGCAAGCACTACAAATCCCACCAGCATCTTCAGTTGGATATTCAACACAAACACGTGAATTGTGGGAACTGCTTTCATCAGCACGCCAATACAAAACTCTGTTACAAGCTCTGATATTATAATCGGCATCGAAAGCTTCAAGCCAAGCTCCAGTACCGATTGGAAAAACCTCGGCAGCACATACAGCATATTGAGGTTAAACGTCGTGTAACCAAGCGGGATATGCTCATATGAGGCTGCGAAAAGCCGTATATAGCTCTTGTGAGCGCCCACAGCAAAGAAATACAGAAAATACCAGTGGCTGTAAAACTGCGTTGTAATACCTGCATTACCATAGGTCGGGTCATAAGCCTTTCCCATCGATAAGCCGATTTGCATATCGGTGATTTCGCCCGCCAAGCCAAATGCCTGGATCATCAAATTCGTGAACAGTCCCAGTATAGCGCCAACCAGCAGCTCCTTCGCAAAATCAAAAACAAACGGCAGCAATCCCTCGGGAACTACATAATAGCTATAATCCCCCGCAATGGTCATCATTAACGCCAGAACGAATGAAGCACCCGCCTTTACTGTATTGGGAACGCCTGTTCTGGAGAATATGGGGTTAAAACTGAAAATTCCCGTCACTCTTGCAAGAACCATTATCAGAACAAGAAAGTTTGTTTGAATTATCGACCAGATCTCAGACACGTTACATTCCCCTATGCCAGCGGAGTTGACGCCATTTTCTCAAAAATGAAATCAAAGAAATCAATCATCTCATTCGTCATCCACGGAGCAAGAAAAAACAGCACCAATCCAATCGCAATCGCTTTCGGAGCAAAGCTGAGCGTCTGCTCGTGAACCTGAGTCGCCGCCTGCAATATGGCAATAATCAGTCCGACGATCATCGCGACGAGAAGTACAGGTAAAGCCAGTTTAAATGAAAGCATTAAAACCGCCTGCATGACCTCCATTACTTCATCTTGTGTCATAACTACTCCTTAATATAACCCAAGCCCAGCTACAAATTGTAGCTTGTCACAAGCGCATCGATAAGCAAGTTCCAACCGTCCGCCAGCACAAATACCAGTATCTTGAACGGCATTGAGATCATCGCCGGCGGCAGCATCATCATACCCATCGACATAAGCGTACTGCCTACGACCATATCAATGATCAAGAACGGTAGATATATCAGAAATCCCATCTGAAAAGCACGTTTCAGCTCGCTGATTACAAACGTCGGGATTATTACGGTGAGCGGCAGCTTTGTCTCCTTGTACTCGTCGGTCATTCCGCCCTCGGGGATTTCCGTTTTCGACAAATCAACAAAGAACTGCAAGTCGTTGTCCGTGACCTGCTTGAGCATAAACGTCTTGAGAGGCACAATTGAGCGCTCAAGCGCTTCTTCCATATCAATTTCATCATTTATGTACGGTTGATATGCTTCCTCGTTTATTTCCACAAACACAGGCGCCATAATAAACGCAGTCAAAATCAACGCAAGTCCCGTGATAACCATATTGGGAGGCGTATTCTGCGACTGCAGCGCACTGCGCAGAAATCCGATTACTATGACAATTCGAGTAAAGCTCGTCATCATCATAAGCAGTGTAGGAATAAGTGCTATTATCGTCAACAGCACTATAACTTCCAACGGCTGCGACGCATCAACACCGATCAGTTCCTGCAGCACCGATGAGCCAACGTCATCGTCGGTAGTAATTCCGGGCGTATCCAGATAATCGCCAGGCCGGTACTCACCCTCGCCGCTGCCATCATCCCCACCGTCGGCTTCATCGCCATCGCCGCCTGTTACGCCGGTTGTTGTCGTAGTCGTTTGTGTGGAAACTGTCGCCGCAGACGCCTGCGTATACGCGCTAATACTCGATAATGCGATGCACAGCACGACAGCCAGCACTATCGTCAAAGAAAGAGAAACGGCGAACTTCATCACAAGCTTCTTGTCCGTCTCAAACAAACGCTTCAGCAATTCGGTACCTCCATTACTTCTTCTTCATATTGTTAAGGATGGTCTTAAAGCTCTCCTTAAAGGAAGGATTTTCACCCATCTTTGCCACAAGCTCTTCTTCAGTCTGTTCCAGATCACAGATTTTCTCGGTATGGTTAGTGGTAACGCCCAAAACCATACATTTCCCGCAGACGCTCACCAACAGCAGCATTTTGTCGGGACCTAAGTTTATCCTCTCCAGAATCTTCATATTCCTGCTGTCGGATAACGTTACCCTCGTATTCAGCTTCTTCATAACGAAAAAAAGTATAAACACCAAAGCGAGTACGCCGACAAGCGCCATTATCATCTGAAAATATTCCACATTAAATCACCCTTATACCATTTTACAATCAAGCAGTAGACAAAGTCTATTGCTTGATGCCGCCGTGCAAAGCACGGCGGTGGCGGCGGAGCCGCCGAAAAAGCCGTCAATACTAATTCAGTCAAAGTCGAAGGCTTTGACTGCCGCGTGAAACGCGGCTCTTTCTGTAGACAGAATGTCTACAGAAAGATTATGAATTAGTATTACATATCGCAAAACCCGTCCGACAACAAGTTGCTGCGGGACAGTACAAATATTTTCAGCTTGTCCGCAATCGGGAACCTCTCCGAAAATCGTCCTATTTAACAACTAAAAGGCGGGAATAGTTCCCCGCCTGTTTGATATACAGAATTAATTAGCCGAGAACCTTTTTAACAGTCTGAAGAATTCTGTCTGCCTTAAAAGGCTTTACAATGAAGTCAAGTGCGCCAAGCTTGATTGCCTCAACAACCATTGCCTCCTGACCCATAGCGGAACACATTACGACCTTAGCCATTGGATCTCCGGCCTTGATTTCCTTGAGTGCGTCTATACCGGTCTTATTAGGCATCGTGATGTCCATAATAACCAAGTCGGGCTTCTCAGCCGCGTATACGTCGCAGGCAATCGCTCCGTCAGCAGCCTCAAGAATGTTTGTGTAGCCATTCTTTGTGAGAGTATCCTTAATAAGCATTCTCATGAAAGCAGCGTCGTCTACCAGTAAAATCTTCTTATCCATAATTTCTCTCCTTGATGAAATAGTTTCAGATATATTTTATTCCTTGCCAAGACTGTCAATAAACTTTGACTTGACAATTTCGGTAATTCTGACAGCGAAGTTATCGTCAATTACAACGACATCACCGCGAGCAATAAGATTTCCATTTACCACAACATCAACAGGCGCACCCGCTTGACGTTCAAGTTCAATAACTGTCCCTTGAGTAAACTCAAGTATATCCTTGACTTTTCGCTTTGCGGTACCAATCTCAACAGAAATTTCAAGCGGTACACCCATAAGGAGCTTTAAATTGTCCTTTTGGTCGGCAGGAATTCCGAAATCCATAGCGTCAAACTGATGAAGCTGAGCATTCTGGACATTAACAGGCGGCGGAGGAGGCGGCGGATACGCGCCATATGCCGTATACTGGCTCGGGTATCCATACATCGCGCCCTGCGGCGGCATCTGGTACATTTGCTGCTGGGGCATCTCGCCCATTGGCATTTGCATCTGCGGCATCGCTGCCTGCTGAGGCGCTGCGCCGGACGGCGCCGCGTATCCGTTTGATGCCGGAGCTGCGGCAGGTGCGGGAGCGGGTGCGGAAGCAGGTGCGTGTGCGGACGCGGTATCAGCTTCGGCATCGGGTTCATCGAACTTTTCTATCATCTTGCCGGAAAGCGTTTTAGCAAGCGAGAGCGACAGTACCGACATAAACTCGGACTCCATTACTCCATCGACCTGAAGCTTAAATGTAACGGAAACTATCGTTTCATCGGCATCCATCTCGCACAAATCGCCAAACTTAGCATTCTCTATTATGTAAGGCGTCGGCACGGAAATATCCACCTTTGTGCCAAGCAAATCCGAAAGCGCAGTTGCGGAAGCACCCATCATCTGGTTCATAATCTCGCTTACCGCACTGATATTCAACTCATCAAACTGGAAATCAGGGTCAATTACCAACGGATTTCCAAGCAGCTGATTAAGAATAAGCTGAACATCGTTCTGCTTTAAAACCATCATGTTCAGACCGGTAATGCCTTCAACATATACTATTTTAACGCAGATTGCAGGCTCCAGATTATCATAATTCAAGTCCTTAACCTGAACAACATTGACCTGCGGGGTGGTAATCCAAACCTTTGCATTGAGCAATTCGGAAACCGCCGTTGCAGCCGAACCCATACTTATATTCAGTATTTCTCCGACCGCGTCAATTTCATACGAACTGAACTCAACGTTCTCGTCTTTTGCCATTAGTAACTCTACCTCAATTCTCTACAAAATTTTCGATCATTATCGCCTTTTTGTTATTGTAAGTGCCAACCTTACCGTCACACCAAGGCTTATCTCCTATCCTCACCTCAATATTTTCAGTTATCTTCTTATCAAGGGGAATAACATCATTTATCTGGAGAGTCAACACCTCGTACAAGTCGAGATTAATTGTTCCAAGAACAGCCTTAATCTCCAAATCGGTTGTGCTCAGTCCCGTCATTATGTTATCACGACGTTCCTGCTCACGGTTCGCATCGGTCTTTCTTCCCGAACGAGTGTATCTCGGAATGAACTTGCTCATTATCTCGTCAAGGTTTATCGCAGGAATACATACCGAGACGATCGACGTCTGCGAATTGATCTCTACCTCAAGCGCCACAATAATTACAGTATCCTCGTGACCGATGGTCTGTACCACTCTGGAATTCGTTTCAATACCGATAAGCCTCGGCTCCAGATCAATATGCGTCATCCACGGCTCTTTAAACATCGCGGCGAAGGAATGCATTATATCGGTCATTATTGTGATCTCGATTTCGGTAAAGTCACGGTTTATATCCGAGAACTCGCCCTTACCGCCAAGCAAGCGATCTATCATTGTATATGTAATAGTGTTGGAGATCTGGACGATAACATCGGTTTCGCTGATCTCATCGTTCTTGATACCCAAATCCACCATGCCCATTATAACATAGTCCGGAAGAGCATTGTTGAATTCGCTGTAACGCTGTTCCTCTATGTTGAGAAGCGTAACCTTACTGTATAGTCTGAGCATACCCGTGAGGTACGACGAAAGCAGTCTCGCGTAATTCTCAAAGATACTCTCAAGGACCTTGATCTGCTCCTTAGTAAACTTCTTCGGAGCGCGGAAATCATACTCCTTGACTTTCTCTTCCTCGACCTGTGTCACAATAGGCTCCGAGCCCATCGCGACGCTCTTCAGCATTTCATCGATCTGCGCTTGTGTTAGTACGTCACCGGCCAAATTCTATCCCCCCATAAGATGGACTGCCATCCTCATTTATTCGTCGCCCGAATCATCATCGGCGGCGGTGTCCTCCCCTTCGGAAGTCTCGGCGGTAACTATAAAGCCCGTCCCATCAACAGCGCTCGGCCCATACGAACCGACATACGTCGTCGAACTGTTAAATTTATCGGTAATAAGACCGATGATCTTGTCCGCCGAACCGTCCGGCAAATTCTGAACATCATTCCCGAGCTGACTGTCCGGATCGAACGCACCCGCGCCTACTGAAAAATCGTGCATCAGGATGTCCATAATAACATCTTTGTTTGTCGAATCAAGCTCGTTCTTTATAATCGTGATCTCTACGCGCCGTTCCTTCTCCGGATCGGTATTATCCTCAAGCGGCTCGTTAGGTCCCACGCCAATAACGCGATACTTGCTGCTGTCAACCGTCTCGTTGTTCTCCAAATGAAGCTGCACGCTGCACGCTCTCAAGGCAGACAGCTGGAAGTCGTTCACCTTGGAAACGGCCTTTGCGGTATGACCGGAGATCTCCATCTTGTATATAGAATCCTGTATTGCTTTAATACCGGGGATAATGCCATTAAGAACCTCGCGCCCTTCCGGCTTGAGGATATAGCTGTCCCCGTCAAAGAAGACACTGTTATCAAAGCGTATCGTCAAATGAGCGGCGCCCTCCTCAACAGAAACGGACTCGGACAAGTCAGCCTCCGCGATATAATCGGCGAGATACATATACAGCTCCTCAAAGCTCTGGGGCATTGTGCCGTCTCCGCCGCCCGGCGTCGAAACATCGGTAGTGCCGCCTACATCCTGAGCCATCGTATCCTGCTCGTCTACATGGGTATTGAGGTACTTGCCTCTGGACTTAAACGCCTGAAAAATAAACTGCATCTTGGTTTCATCAAGATTAGAGCAGCAGAACAGCAAAACAAAGAAGGTCAGCAGAAGCGTAACCATATCTGCATACGTATTCAGCCACTCGCCGGTATTTTCTTCCGCTTTCTTCGGCATCTGTTTCGCCATAGCAGCCACTCCTCCCTCTGAACATCTCATAAATGCGCGGTAAAATTGCCAAAAAATTCCATCAAAAGTGTATCTCAAATAGGCAATCAGCACTTCCTCAGTTAATTATACCACACATTAATAGAAAATGCAAATACTTTTTCAAGATTTTTTTACAAAATTTCGTTTATTATTGATTATTCACAAAATAAGCTCTCTATATTGGGTCAGGATTTACGATTTATCCGCGGTATGCTTGCTCTTGGGAAGCATAAACTCCAGCTTTTCCTGTATGTAACGGGGGTTAGAGCCTCCGGCTATCGCCAGAACGCCCTCCTCTATGATCTGCATACACAGCAGCTCGTCCTCATGCAGGTTTTTCAGAGCCATACCGAGCGGTGCGAAAATTACATTCGCGAACAGCGAGCCATAGAACGTCGTGATAAGCGCCGTCGCCATACCATATGTAAGTCCGGAGGGGTCGTCCAGGTCGACGCCCGCGAGCATGTTGATAAGTCCGACCAGCGTACCGAGCATTCCGAACGCGGGGAAGATACCGACGCCCTTCTCAAAGAACGCACGTCCGCTTTCGTGACGCTCACACATGAACATTATCGTATCGTCAAGCATTCCGCGAACCTTCTCCGGGTCATTCGCGTCGACGATCAGCATAAGGCTTGACTTCATAAACGCGTCGGAACACTGGTTAGCGCTCTCCTCAAGCGCCAGAAGACCTCTTGTACGCGCAATCTGAGCATACTCAACAATGTCGCTGATGTACTTGGTCGGATTGTATTTCGGCGGAAAGAACGCAAGCTTCAGGCGCTTGCCCGTACCCGCGAGATAGGACAGCGGGAACGAAGCCACCAAGCATCCTATCGTACCACCGATAGTGATCGCCAGCGACGGTACGTCGACAAAGTTAACAAATGATTTCCAAATAAAACTGCCTGTATCCGTATCGAATACGATACCGAATATAACCAGTCCAAAAGACAGAACCCAACCAATGATAAGCGATAAATTCAAAGCATATCCCTCACTTTTTAATAATTTCGCATAACGCGGGAAATCCGTTTCCCTCTTTTATGTCAAAGGCTTATCCGCTTCTCTGCGCCATCGAAGACGCGCCTGCCTTTGAAGCCTGTTGTTTTCATAAATCTTGGATTGAAGCTCCGCCATACTCTCACGTACTATGTAGCTATGCCCATTCTCCAGAACAATAACGGTATCGGGCGTTTCGGAAACCGTTTCAATCAAGGTTTCGTTAAGCATGAACATCCTGCCGTCCAGCTTTGTCAGATAAATCATAAAAAGTTCCTCAAACAATCGGCTCACACCGCAGACCCATTCGCACGGGTCTGCGGCAAGCCGGTTCAAACAAAAACTTATCTCTTGAGCGAGAGAAGCTCCTCAAGCATGGTATCGGATACCGTGATAACACGGCTGTTCGCCTGATAACCTCTCTGAGTGGTGATCATGTTGGTGAACTCGTCCGCGAGGTCTACGTTGGACATCTCAAGCGCTCCGGAAAGGATAACGCCTGCGCCGCCCTCGCCGGGAATCGAAAGCTTAGCTTCGCCGGAAGCAACCGTTGCCTGGAAATTGGTGCCGCCGACCTTGGCAAGCCCGTTGGGGTTATCGAACAGCGCGAGATCGATACGTCCGATCTCAATGTAACCGAAAACGGAGTGCAGACCGATAATGCGTCCGTCCTGCTGAACGGTGACGTCGCTGAAGTCCTTGAATGACTGTTCCGAACCGATACGTCCGTCAGCCAGCGCGAAGGTCGTGTCAAGACCCTTTGCTACGCCGGTGAAGAAGGAGTCCTCGCCGCCGGCAGGAGAGATAGCGGGGTTACCGCCGAAGAAAGCCTCTCTGGTGCCGGGAGACCAAATAGCACCATCCTTATTTTCATCCTTTCCCGCCACAGAATTAGGACCGGTCGCGTTTGCGGGATCACCGGTAAAGAACTGCGTTTCATCGGTAACTACTTTGCCGTCAGCGTCGACGTAATTCGCCCAAGTAGTTATATCATCAACGTCTGTCTGTGTGGGCGGTGTCGGAGGCGTGGTAGAGCTTGTATATTCTGCGGTTCTCGTCATACCATAAAGATCGGTTTGAGTAATGGTATACTTAGTTGAATCTGTGGCGCTCTGTGAATAAGACCATATGGGATCATCGCTGAGACCTTCTATTTCCGTGAAGGTCATCATCTTCTGGGTATTGCCATTAGCCGCATCGCGGATCGCCTTGTTCACATCGGCGATAGTCGAATTAGCGCAAATAGTTATAGTGAGATTATTATCATCCCATACCGCTTTTGTCTTATCATACCCCGAAGTATAGGCAAACGTGATTTTGTAATCATTCGCAAACTCACCCGCGTCATGCATATAGAACGAATAACCGCCCGAAAGCGAGCCGCCCTCTGTTGTACCCTGAACCTGAACACCGCTTGCGGTCTGAGTCATGAAATCTTTGAGTGCCGCCGCTCTCTGAGTCTTATCCGGGCAAACAAACGAAACCGTCAAGTCGTCGATCGTCGGATTGTTATCCAAGACAGTATCAATCGCGTCCTGAAGATCGCCTATCTCGCAGTCTTCGTCAAGAGTAAGCGTCCACAATTTAGTGGAAGCGTCATAAGATGCCGTCGGAACACCGTCAATGCTATCATCGTAAACAACCGTTACCTTATCCGTGCTTACATTGTTATCCACCACGAAAGACATATAAGCATAGTTGTACCCTCTGCCGTCGGATCTTTGATACTTATACGAAATCTCCGCAGAAGCAGTTTCGGTAGCAAACTCAATGCCCGTCATGGAGTTCTCGGCGACCTTCGCCGATGTATCATTCGGAATCTCCGCGAAATCGAACTTCAGTGAAACGTCGTCGGGAAGAGTGATACCGCCCGCCTGTATAGCCTCAGCGATAGCGTCCTCAAACTGCTGCTCTGAGGTGTACTGCTTGTCGAAATTGAAGTACACCGTAAGAACATCATTCGCGTAGGTCGCGTAGGGGTACTCCGCATCCTTAAAAGTTACGGTCATATTCGTGTGATCGGAGGGAGCGGATACCGAGATAGTAACGTCCGTGCCGTTGATCGTCTTCGTAGCCGAAGAACACTTTGACTCGGTTGAGGGGATGACCGCTCTGATGATCTCGTAGCCCGCGTCCTGACCGGTGCTGTCACCCGAAACTCCGAGGACGTGATAGCCGTCGGCGTTTACGAGATAACCCGCATCATCGATATTGAATACACCCGCTCTGGTGTAGTAGATGTTGCCCGAGCCGTCCATTACCTGGAAGAAGCCGTTGCCGTTTATCGCCATATCGAACGTATTGTCCGACTGGGTATACCCGGACTGCGTCATATTCGCGGTCGTGGTGTTCATCTTAACGCCGTAGCCTACCTGTCTGGGATTAACGCCGCCGAGCGTCGAGTTAGCGGCGGAGGCGCTTCTCTTGGTCTGATAGTATACATCAGAGAATGTAACCACGTCCGCCTTGTTGCCGACGGTATTGACGTTCGCGATATTGTTGCCGATAACGTCCATTCTCTGCTGATGGGTCTTAAGACCCGAAACGCCCGAATAAAGTGATTTAACCATATTGACCTCCTAAATCAATTGTTCTCCGTGCGGCAGTCTCAGTCGCAGACTGCCGATGAATTCCCGAAGGTCCGTTCATTAGTGTGAACGCGCACGCGCTCATACGATCACGGTAGAATCAATATTTGTGAAAATGTTACCCTTCAGCTCCTCTTTAGGAACCGTAGTAATTACCTTGTTGTTCTTAACGCTCACAACAAATGCGTTTTCGCCGACAAGAACCAAAGTCTCGCTGCTGCCCTTGTCCGCCGCGATACCAACACCCTTGTTCAACCGCTCCAGCATATCGCCCTCGGTAATGTCGATGCTTCTGTCCGAAAGCCGCTGGATAGCGTGCTTGGTGAATTCAACGCCCTGCTTTTCTTCGATCTTGCTCTGAAGCGCCGCCGCGAAGCTTTCCGTGCCTTCGCCCTGCGGTTCGGGGACATTGACACCGGTCGTACCGACAGGGGATCCTGTTGTAACGTTGATCTGATTGCGAAGCGCTAAATACTCGCTTATCAGCATAGCCAAACCTCCTGTTTTACTATCTATGCGGGATTCCGTTCCCGTGCATTAGATATCCGCGTCTGCCGATGTGGAATCCGTGTCGTCGACGTCGACCTGATCATCCGAAGCAACGCTGTCGTCGTCGGTTTCCTCCGCCGCCTCGGACTCTTCCTCATAGCCGGTATCCGCAAGAATCGCGTATGTAACTTCCTTGATTTTATCAAGCTCGTAATCCTGTGTATTGAT
The DNA here is from genome assembly GCA_964393305.1 of uncultured Ruminococcus sp. Classification (GTDB taxonomy): domain Bacteria; phylum Bacillota; class Clostridia; order Oscillospirales; family Ruminococcaceae; genus CAG-115. The sequence goes on along the minus strand of CAYMTG010000001.1, from coordinate 12,014 downwards.
AACAGCGTAAATCTTGCCGTCTTCAACCTTGATAGCGTCGATAAAGCCGGAAACCGTCACTCCGTTGTCGCTTGGCTCGACGGTCGCGAACATACCTACCATCATTGCCGCTCTGGAAATGCTGTCTCCCAAAGAGTTTGTGGTATTTTCAAGCCCGGTAGAGCTGTCGCTGTCGCTTTCGGATACCGACTGAACGGAGCTTATCTGACTAAGCGTGAAATCCACGCCGTCGATAGTTACCAGATAACTGTTATCCGAAGACTTGTAGACCTTCTCAACGATGCCGGATTTGCTGACCGCGTTCGTGCCGTCCTGCTTGATGGCCGTGGCATATTTTCCGACAAGGCTCGTAGCGTAATTCGATTCCGCGTACTTGCTTGCGTCCATCATATACTGCATTGACGAGAACTGCGCCAGCTGAGAAATAAACTCGGTGTTGCTGGTAGGCTCCAACGGATCCTGATTGGACATTTCCGCAACCAGAAGGCTCAAAAACGTCTCCTGATTTATGATGTCGTCGGAAGAATCCTCGAATTTGTCCTTGTACAACTCGTAATTCTGACTGATTTGGTCTGCCGATGACAGAATATCAAAATAATCGTCTGCCATAATTTCCCTCCTTTGCTAAATTTACATTGCCGCAATAATGTCCGCGAACGACTCGCCCTCCGACTGCTCGTCGTCGGTATCATCGTTTTCCTCGCGGTAATATGGGTTTTTGCTGCTGCCGTCGTACTCGCGCTGCATTGTCTCCTGATGCGCCTCGTTTACGGTCTGCCAGCTCTGAAGCTGTACGCCGTTTGCGCGCAGATTGCTCTGCATAAGCTCGCTGTTTTGCTCGAGCATACGCTGTGTGCTTGCGTTTTCGGCTGTGATAGTAACGGAAACCGCGCCGTCCGCCGCCTTAAGAAGCTTTACGGTAATTCTTCCCAGCTCCTCGGGGTTCAATACCAAGCTGTACTCGGTCGCTTCACGGTTTTCGGAAACCATCTGCTCAACGATCTTCGTCACCTGAGAAATAACCTCGCTCGGACGAATTGCGATCATCTCGCCGTCCCTGCCCGCCAGCACGATCGGCGCTTCTGCCGTCAGCGGATGTTCCGTGCGAACGGATACCGTATCGGTCTTTCCGCTATCCGCCTTGCTTTCACCGGCTTCTGTTTTCGCCTTGCCAAGCTTCGCGTTACGGAGCATCTCCAGCTCTTCGCTTATTTCCTTTGAAACAAGCGACTTCTGTTCGGAAGCGTTCTGCTCGGTGCCTTCCCGCTGCGAGAAATCGGACTTTTCTTCGGGCTGAACAACCTTTCTGACTGTTACCTTACCCTCGGTATCGCTCTCCGCACCCGGAGCCTGAGCTGTCGCTTCGGCTTTCTTCGGCTGCACAGTGCCGCTTTCCGTCTGAACCGCCTCGGGAACGTCAGCCGCGATCTTCTCGGCTGCGGCTTCCTCATCAACCGGAGCATACTCAAACGCTTTGATCTTGTCCTCAGCCAACGAACCGGCTGTTTCCTCCGGCTTCACCGTCAGGGTCTCGGGAAATCCCTCCACTCCCGCGATAAGCTCATCCTCTTCGCTGTTTTCATCGAGAACCAGCATAATCAGCGACATAATCTGCTCCTGCAATGTCATTGCGGCATTGTTTTCCTGAAGAACATACTGCGAGGCGGGATCAAATACATCCTTGTCCTCTTCGTCCTCGTCCTCATCATTGTCTTCGGGATTTTCGAGCTTCGTCACCGTCACAATTGCCTTAAGCAGCTCGAACGTAATTCTGTCGAGCGGAACGTCGTTAATGTCGACGTCACCTCTGACGATGGCACGCGCCAAATCCATTGTGTCCTCGGGAATTGCCGGTTCGCGAACGCTAAGCTCCACGCCGTCGCCGACCGCAGCAGCGACTTCGCTGACCACCTGCACGTCCTCGCGAACTATGTTCATCTCCTCGGACGGCTCCATCACCAACGCTTCCTTTTCGGGGACTTCGCAGACCCGCTCAAGCTCGGTCTTCACCTCAGGTGTCTCGTAGGTACTCGCCGTACTCGCCGTACTCACCGACTCGGAAGAATTTACCGAACCGATAGGCTTCGACTGCCCGTTTGAACGGCTGTCAAGCAGCTTCGCAAAGCTGTTGTCCTGACTTGTCGCCGTCTGCTTTGTCACCTGAGACGCCGCCGCACTGCTGATCATAAAATCCGCGCTGTAGCCCCCATTTGAGTTTAGTGTTATAGCCATTTTTTCACCTCCTCCTTATTATAATATTAATATATATCAAGGCATTATGCCGAGATACCAAAGTCAGGTTTGCCGTGTTGAGGCACGAATAGCGTTCCCGCTGACAAACTCCTCTATAAACTGCTCGTTTTCCTTCTGAGATGCCGCCTTATATTCGTCTAGCTGCTTTTCCTCGAGCTTTTCGAGAGTGCGCACGTCCTTTGTGGCTTCAACGACCACTCCCAACTGCTTTTCGATCTCCTGCTTCTTCTGAATTTCCATCTGTTCTTTAACGTGAATTTCCTGCTGTAAGGTGACTATGTAGCGCTTTCGCACCGCGATGTCATTTGCGGCAGCTCCCAGCCTGAAAATGCGCTCCAACTGTTCGCTTTGCTCGGAAACCTTCTCGATAAGCAGCTCCCGCGCTTCTTCAATCCGCTTCAGATCCGCCTGAAGCATCGCGAGTGCGTTTTTCTGCCTGTCAAGCTCCTGCCGGCGGAAATCCAGCAGCTTCTGAAGACTGAACTCAAACCTTTTCAATCCCAAATCTCCTTTCAGAATCAAGCCGCCGCCATTCACCTCTGCCCGACTCTAAATCACGCAGGCTTCTTATCCGCGACCGCGTCAATAAGCCGCTTGATGGTTTCCTCCATGCTTACGCTGTCGTCAACAGACTGGATGAGGAAGTTATTGATAGCGTCTATCTTGTTTATCGCCTCGTCAAGCTTGGGGTTTGTGCCGTTCTTGTACGCGCCGATCGAGATAAGGTCGAAGTTGCTGTTGTACAGCGAGAGGAGATTTCTCAGCTTTCCGGCCGCTTCTTTATGCGCCGGGTCGGCGATCTCCGACATCAGACGGGAAACGCTCGATAATATGTCAATCGCGGGATAGTGGTTCTGCGCCGCGATTTTTCTCGAAAGAATAATGTGACCGTCAATGATACCGCGCACCGTATCGGCTATAGGCTCGTTCGTGTCGTCGCCCTCCACCAGAACCGTGTAAATTCCGGTGATCGAGCCTTTCGGGAAGTTCCCCGCACGCTCGAGCAGCTTCGGCATCGCGCTGTAAATGGACGGCGTGTAGCCGCGAGCTATGGGCGGCTCACCGGTGGAAAGTCCCACCTCGCGGAGCGCCATCGCGTAACGTGTCAGACTGTCCATCATCAGCAGGACATCCTTGCCCTGGTTCATAAAGTACTCCGCGATAGCTGTCGCGGTGAGCGGACATTTGCTTCTCATCATAGCGGGCTGGTCGGAGGTCGCAACCACCAGCACGGATCGTGCCATACCCTCTTCACCGAGATCGCGCTCGATAAACTCGCGGACCTCACGTCCACGCTCGCCTACAAGGGCGATAACGTTAACGTCCGCCTTGACCTTCCTCGCTATCATACCCATCAGCGTCGATTTACCAACGCCCGAGCCTGCGAAGATGCCCATTCTTTGTCCCTTGCCCATCGTGAGCATCCCGTCGATCGCCTTAACGCCAAGCTCTATTTTCTCGTGAATAGGCGGTCTTGTAAAGGGGTTTACGGGAATACCCGTGATCGAGACCTCGTCCGTATAGCTGATCTCAAGACCTCCGTCAAGGGGATTTCCCAGCGCGTCGATTATTCTTCCGGTAAGGTCGCGTCCCACCTTGACATTGAGCTTATCGCCCGTGTTGTCCACAATGCTTCCGGGACCAATTCCTTCTATTTCTGTGTATGGCATCAGCAGGATATTGCTCTTGTTGAAGCCAACAACCTCCGCGTGTATATAGGACGTCATATCCTTTGAGAAGATCCTGCACACGTCGCCTATATTTGCGGCAGGTCCGCTTGCCTCGATAGTCATACCGACTATCTTCTCTATCTTGCCCATATAGCGGAAGAGGTCGCAATCCTTTATTTCCTCGCGAAAATCTGCAAGATCAATCATTCGACTCCCCCGCCCCCATAAACTTATTGCTCATCTTCCGCGCTGTCGTTTGCGTCCCCTTCGGGGGGAGGCTCAGACTTCTTGGAACGCCTTTTCTTCGTCGTCTCGCCGCGGAACTTGCCCTTTCCCAGCTCTTGGATCATCTTGAGCTGCGTCTGAATTCCCGCGTCTGTGATCTCTTCACCGTTATCCACGATCACCGTTCCCGGGTCGGCGTCCGCAAGCAGTTCCACCTCAACGTGTGCAATACCGCCGCCTACCTCCTTGAGGAACTCATAGTCCCCCGCAAGCTCGGTAGAAGCGCCGTTCTCATCCAGCGTAATCCGAATAATCTGCGAGTTGCGAAACTCCTTCGCCGCCTTCTTGATAAGCTTCTTTGCCGCCGTGCCGTCCTTCACCGCCATTGAATTCAAGGTAACCTTATTGGCGATTTCCATCACAGTGTCAAAAATTTCCTTTTCGTAGCGCTCAAACAACTCCGCCTTCTGCACGTTGATCTGCTCCGCGAAATCTCTCGCTTCATCAAGAACATTCTGCCCGGCCGCCATAACAGCCGCCACTCCGTCCTTCTTGCCTTGCTCAAAGCCCTCTTGCCGAGCCTTTATAAGCACGTCGTCGTGCTGACGCTGAGCTTCGTTGATAATATCGGTCGATTGCTGCTCCGCGCTGCGGATAATTCCCTCAGCCCTGCGCTTCGCCTCGAGAATAACGTCCTTTCCCTGCTCTACATACTGCTCCCGCAGCATTGCGAGTTCATCCCGCATATGATCCAGCTCGCGCTCCCTCAGTATAAGCTCCGTCTCACGCTGAACCAGTATCTCTTCCGCCGTAAATCTCGACCGGGGTGCCTCGGCGTTTTCTCCCTCAGCCTCGCCCTCGTTATTCTCGGACTGCACAGCGCCGGGGGGAGCCTGATTAACCTGCTCGGGTGCCGTCGGGCGCGGAATATCAAGCGTATTCTGAATATCCACGCCGCCTGCCCAGCGGATGGAATTGTATTTAAGTACTCCCAAAAAAACTCCTCCGATTCAGGCGTTAAGCGATAATCTCGTCGTTTCCGCCGCGGGATATTGTAATTGTGCCTTCCTGCTCCAATCGTCTTATAATGCCGACGATGCGCTGCTGCGCCTCGTCAACGTCACGCATACGAACATTGTGCAGGTACTCGATATCCGCTTGAAGGTTCTCCCTTGCGCGGGAGGAAATATTCGAGAAAATGCACTCCGCAACCTCCTGCGTCGAACCCTTGATCGCGACAGCCAGATCCTTGGAATCCACCTGCTTGACAAACTCCTGAATATCCTTCGACTCGAGATTGACAATGTCCTCGAATACAAACATCTTCTGCTTGATAAGCTCCGCCAGCTTCTGGTCACGCGCCGTGAGTTCGTCGAATATGTACTTCTCCGTCGCACGGTCTACGTTGTTCATAATCTCGGCAACATAGCTGATGCCGCCGACCTCCATTGACTCGGATCTTGCCAGCGTTGCGAACTTCTTTTCAAGCGAAACCTCGATGGACTTTACTACCTCCGGCGAGGCTCTGTCCATATTCGCGATACGCTCGACAACCTCTACGCGCTTCTCCTTGGGAAGCTCTGACAGAATAGCCGATGCCTGATCAATTCTCGCATACGAGAGAATAAGCGCGATCGTCTGCGGGTGCTCGTTCTGCACGATAGCCAGCAGATTTTTATAATCAGCCTTACGCACAAAGTCAAACGACTTGGTTTCCAGCTGCTTTGTAATACGGTTGAGCAGCATATCCGCCGCTTCATGACCAAACGCTTTCTCCAGGACGTTTCTCGCGTAATCAAGACCGCCCTCCGCAACGACCTTCTGCGTCAGACAAAGCTCGTAGAACTCGTTGAGCACCCCCTCAACGGTGTCTATCGGATGATACTCCATCCTCGCAAGCTCTACGGATATAGCCTCTACCTCTTCATCGGACAAGTGCTTATATATGCTTGATGCGTTCTCTGCACCAACAGACGCCAGAACCAGCGCGCTCTTTTGAGCGGCGGTCATACCGCCTTCTTTCTTTTCATCTTTCCCCGCCATTTAAGTACCCTCTTTCAATACTCAGCGAACCTGCCGCCGATGAAAAAATTACTGCTCCTCTCTCATCATATTGCTGATGATCGAAGCCACGATTTCGGGATTAGTGTGAGCAAATTCCGCGATCTCACGCTTGAGGATAGTCTCGCGAGATTCCTTGCCGGCTTCTTCGGTAAGACTCGCTATGTTGAAGTCAACCTCCTTAGGCGCTTCGCCGTCATTCCAAGCAACACTGCCCTGATCCGCCGCTGCCGCCTGAGCCGCAGCAAGCGCCATCTCCTGTCTGCGTCTGATCTTTCTCTTGCGGTTTTTGCTCATAAAGAGCGATACAATCAGCAGAACTACAAGGATGATACCAAGCGCGATAACCAAGAACAGCAAGGTATTTCTGAAAGGATCCTGAGAATTTACCGGGAAAATAACACTGCCGTTTCCGAGTGAACCGCTGCCATTAGACAAAGCAAACGGGGTTGCGAGTACGGATACGCTCGCGTCATCGGTACCCACCGCACGGGCCACGGTACGCTCAATTGCCTCCCGATCGGCTTCGGTCATCTCAGACGTGTTGATCGCGACAGCAACCGAAAGATTTTCTATATCATAACCGTCTTTTACTATTTTGGTAATGGTATTGGAAACATCATACTCGTTCTCGTCATAATTATAATAGTATTGCTCCCCGTCGTCGACGTCGTCAAGCGTGGGATAATCCGGCGAGATATCCGCGTTCGAGGTTACGCCAACCAGTCCCGCGCCGTCAAGCAAGCCGACGTTTGACTCAATATGCTTATCATGCTGAAGAACGCCGGTGTTGTCGTTGTCCACGGGCTGATACTGTGTATCTTCGATCGTGCGGGAATCATAATCAAGCTGCGCCGCAACGTTCACCGCATAGCCGTTTTCACCGTAAATCTTCTCAAGGAACGGCTTAAGCTGCTGCATCAGGGCATTTTCCATATCTCTCTGGAACGCCCAGCGCTTTCTCGCGATAGAAACACCGGAAGCGTCCGTGCCCTCCGCCTCTTCCTGTTCCTTGGAGATCCACTCGTAGGAGCGGGTAGCGGTATCAACAACCGATATATTGTCATAGGTCAGACCCTCGACAGCATTGGAAACCAATGAGAAAATAGCGCGAACCTCCGCGTTTGTCAGCTCCTCGCCCGAAACAAGCTCAAGCGTGATTGAGCAGCTGGGCTCTTCATTTTCCGGAGTGATCGTATAGTTACTTGTTTCGGGGATATCAAGTATCACCTGCGCCGACCTTACGGGGTCAAGCTGTCTTAAAGTTGCGGCAATCCTCGCCTCGCGCTGCTGTCTCGCAACTTCCCGCTTGTCGCTTGCGGTAGACCACAGGTCAATCCCGTCGTTCCAGATGTCGTAGTTGGAGGAATCCTCGGGATAACCCAGCACCGCCAGCTGCATACGCAGACTATCCACCTGATCCTCGGGAACTATAATCTCGTCTCCGCGAAGCTTGACATCCTCAACGCCCATATCAGCGATAGCGGCGGCGATCTCGCTTGCCTCCTGAGTGGTAAGCCCCGAGAACAGCACCGCGTCATCCTTATGATTGAGGAGAATAGCCAGCACGATGATAATCGCGATGATCGCCACCGGAATAGCGATAAGCATTACCCTCATCGCGGTCGATAATCCCGTCCATTTATCCTTGATGACCGTGGTCACCTTTGTAAATCGTTCTTTCATTTAAGAAATGCCTCCAACAACGCCCTGCGTCGTCTTACTTTATGTATTTGCGGATCGTACCTCTCGGATTAAATCTGCATATTTATAATTGAATTGTACGAGGAAATAACCTCGTTCTTCACAGCAACCAGCAGATCGACCGCTATATTCGCCTTTTCAATGTTAGCCTGTACGGTAGCGAGGTCGTCAATATTGCCGAGCATCAAATCGATCGCGTCGCGGTCAACCTGCTCGTTTGTCTCGACAACGTTGTCGTACAAACCCTTGAATATGTCGAGGAACGTAGCCTGTCCGAGATCCGTGACCTGAACCGTATCCGAGTCCATCGAGATCATGGACTTCATGGGTGCGAGCTGCTCCAGCGGGTAATTCGATGTAGCAACAGGAAGAAGAATTGTGGAATCAATAGCCATTGTAATATCCTTTCATTTGCAGGCGGTCCATTTTTCGGGAAAGCGCCGCCGCACGCTATACCTGCAGCCGTTTTCTCATCAGCTCTTGCCGATATTCAGCGAAGCCTGAATGATCGACTGCATTGCCTCGTAGACGCTCTTGTTCGCGTTAAACATATTGACAGCCTCAATAGCGTCCGTCTGTTCAACGACAAGGTCAACGTTTGCCTCGTACACATAGCCGTTCTCATCCGCCAAGGGATTGTCCGGGCTGTAAACCGGCTCCACGGGGGTCTCGTCCTCAACAACTCTCTTTACCTCAACACCGTTGTACTTGACGTAGCTGTAAATGCCGGGGATGTACGTACCCTCTCTCATTCTTCCCGCCAAAACCGTCTTGAACGTCCTGTCCTCGCCGAAAACCACCATCTGACGCTTATACACGTCCTCAGCGGTAGTAGCGTAGGTGTCGGCGGCGTTGATGTTCTGCGAAATTATATCAAACCTGAATCGCTCCGCGGTCATACCCGAAAGCGGGATGTTGAGCGAGCTCAAAAAAGCCATATTATATTCCCTCCTTATGTATTATGATGTTACAATTGCGCTTCTCATGCGCGTGAAATTTCCGTTCATTTGATTGATAAGCGCGTCTATCTGATACTGAACCTTTGCCAGCTCAGCCATCTGCGTATCGTGGTCGACGTTGTTGCCGTCCGCCTGATCGTCGGTGTAGCGGTCGACGGTAAGCGTCTGCGTCAAATTCAGCTCTTTCTCGATCGTGCCGTTGGCACGGAGCTTATCCTTGAGGATGCCGCCGAACTCAAGATAGCGGCAGTTGTAGTTGGGGGTGTCCTCGTTCGAGATATTGTAGGAAATCAGCTGCGATTTCTGCCAATTCGCCGCGAGACCCTGCTCAAGTATTCTGAAAGCGGTGGTGTCGAAAAGTGCCATAACCATTACCTCTCATTTTCCATCATTAAAGCCGAGTGCGTTTGGATACAACTATCACTAAAGCATAGTCCTCCATATTCATTTTACCACAATGCCTTCAATTTTTCAAGTCTTTTTTTAAATAAAAATGCCTTTCTTCAATTTCCATTTATTGGTGAATATTAAAAATTTCGCATAATGTAGGGAAATATCAAGTAAAACGCGCTCGCGGAAGAGTTTTGTGTATTTGTTACAAAAAAAATAACATTTTTTCTCTGTTTTATATGTAAATTCCAATATTTTGCTAAAATAGCGGACACTGACCCTGTTTTCCAAGAATTACAAATCGCGAATAAATTTTAAAAAAGTATTGACAAATCGATTTCAGTGTGGTATAATTATCTCAAATTGAATATCCACTTCAAACCGATGAAGCAGAGATAAAAACGTTTGATTGCACTCACAGAGAGCGGACGATGCTGAGAATTCCGCAGAAAGCAGAGCGTTAAATGGACTGCCGAGGGTGCGAGGAAAGGTTCGGGGCGCGGCATTCGTGCGGCGCGGTTTCCCGTTCCGAGTATTCCGCAACGTTAGCATGCGTTAATTGCAAGGGTATGATGGTACCCGATGAGTGCGCGAGTTTCTCGTGAATTAAGGTGGCAACGCGGTGATTTTTCTCCGTCCTTAAAGACAGAATGATGGTAATTCTGTCAATGGGGCGGTTTTTTTATGCAAAGGAGTGAAATTATGTTAATCCCAAGTCTTGAACAGGCAAAGCAAATGAGAGACGTCGACGTTATCCCGTTAAGGCGTGAGATATTGTCGGACGTCAGAACGCCTATCGAGGTGCTGAGAGTCCTTCAGGGGGTAAGCCGCCAGTGCTTCATCCTTGAGTCGGTTGAGAACCAGGAGAAATGGGGGCGCTACACCTTTCTCGGCTACGACCCCAAGCTCGAGATATCCTGCATTGACGGTGAGCTTACCGTCAAGGACGTGCGCAGCGGCAAGCGTGAAACGTCACATACGGCGCACCCCGCCGAGTTTATACGAGAGCTGCTGAAAAAATACAAGGCGCCCTCTCCCGACGAGCTGCCGGGACTGCCGAGCTTTTCGGGCGGACTGGTCGGCTACTTCGGCTATGATTACATAAAATACAGCGAGCCGCGCCTGAAGCTCGACGCGAAGGATGACGAGAACTTTAAGGACGTCGATCTAATGCTGTTTGACAAGGTGATAGCGTTCGACAATTTCCGCCAGAAGATGATCCTGATCGTAAACGTCTTAGCCGATAATCTTGAAGAAAACTACCGAGAGGGCGAACGCATCCTGAACGAGATGACCGAGCTTATCCGCAGCGGCAAGCCCGCTCCCAAGCCGAAGTCGCGGCTCAAAAGCGAGTTCCGTCAGCTTTTCGACAAGGAACGCTACTGTGAGATCGTAGAGCGCGCCAAGCACTATATCCGCGAGGGCGATATCTTTCAGGTCGTTCCCTCCAACCGTCTTGACGCTGACTTCGAGGGAGGACTGCTCGACACGTACCGCATACTTCGCACGACAAACCCGTCGCCGTATATGTTCTACTTCTCAAGCGACGATATGGAGGTAGCGGGCGCGTCTCCCGAAACGCTCGTAAAGCTTGAGGACGGAATACTCCACACGTTCCCGATAGCGGGTTCACGCCCCAGAGGAGCTACTCCGGAGGAGGATGCGCGTCTCGAAGCGGAGCTGCTCTCCGACGAAAAGGAACTTGCCGAACACAATATGCTCGTGGATCTCGGGCGCAACGATCTCGGCAAGATCTCCGAGTTCGGCACTGTGGAGGTAGAGCGGTATATGCAGATTTTGAAATTCTCGCATATAATGCACATCTGCTCGACAGTTCGCGGAAAGCTGAGAAAGGGTCTCACGGCGCTTGACGCTGTTGACGCGGTACTCCCTGCGGGAACGCTCTCGGGCGCGCCGAAGATACGCGCCTGCGAGATCATCAACGAGCTTGAAAACTGCAAGCGCGGCATCTACGGCGGCGCGGTCGGCTACGTCGACTTTCGCGGAAATCTGGATACGTGTATCGGAATTCGGCTATGCTACAAGAAAAACGGGCGCGTATTCGTGCGCTCGGGCGGCGGCGTAGTCGCGGACAGCGTTCCCGAGACCGAATATATCGAGACCGTCAACAAGGCAAAGGCGGTAGTAAAGGCTCTTGAAGCCGTTTCCGAAAGGGAGTGTGAATTATGATCGTTCTGATAGATAATTACGACAGCTTTTCTTACAATCTTTACCAGCTGATAGGAAAGATCAATCCCGATATAAAGGTGATACGCAACGACGAGCTTTCCACAGACGAGATCCTGAAGCTCGCGCCCTCGCATATCATCGTAAGTCCCGGACCGGGCAGACCACGCGACGCGGGGATTTGCGAGGATCTGATAAAAGCTGCAGCCGGGAAAGCGCCGATACTGGGCGTTTGTCTCGGTCATCAAGCCATTTGCGAGACTTTTGGCGCGGAAATAACCTACGCAAAGCAGCTTATGCACGGCAAGAAATCCCGCGTGAAATTTTACGGGAACTGCCCCATATTCGAGGGACTGGAGGACGGTCTGGAGGTAGCGCGTTACCACTCTCTCGCGGCTTCGGAGAACGGCTTCCCCGCTTGCCTCACCGTCGCCGCAAGAACGGACGACAACGAGATAATGGCGGTACAGCATGAGAAGTACCCCGTCTTCGGACTGCAATTCCACCCCGAAAGCATTCTCACCGAAAAAGGAGAGACAATGCTTGAGAATTTTCTTAAAATCAA